>PLBW01000083.1:13775-27075 GCA_003135475.1 Acidobacteriaceae bacterium | reverse complement strand
CTCTGACTCGTCGTAGGTGGTTTCCACCCGTATGGTCAAGATATTCGACCGGCTTGAAAAGGCGCGGCTTGCACCCTCGACTAGTCTCTTCGGATTGCCTTTTCCACCGCCTCGATAAGGCCTACAATTCAGCTTCTTTTTAACTCGATCAACCGAGAGGAACAAAATGGTTTGGGCTCGCATGCTGGCCTACATCACCGGCATCGTCGATCAAGAACTGCTGCTGAGGAACGAATATCTGGCTGCCGAGAACCGTATCCTGAAGGCCCAGATCAAGGGCCGACTGCTCCTGTCGGAAGCCGACAAGGCCACGCTGGCGGAGATCGCCCACCGCCTGGGGCGTAAGGCGCTGGAGGAAGTAGCAGCCGCGGCCAAGCCGGATACTGCCCACTTTCACCTAGACATCTCATACAAGCACTTGAATCATCGGCAGTTAACACCGTCGCCGTGGCGTGTTCACCACGCTCCTGGCGGGCACATCCCACGCTCTCCTCCACTTCCACACCATTTCCTTTCGCTCATTGCCAGAAGATTCGAGCTTGCGGCCAGAAAGGCAAACCTCAACAACCAATCTCCTAGTCTAGGCCAAAACGTTCAAATCCCCGCCAGTTGGCCACTTCTCCAGATTCCTGCACAGGGCCCCTTTTTCATTGTTAAGTCATGGTAGGGCGTCGTTGATCCCCGCGCCAGCGCGGTTTCATTAAAGTGGCGGGAATGGGGGTTAACGAGAGCGCTACGAGGAACTGGCTTATCCCAATACCGCAAGAGGTTACACTTTGTCTTTGTAGGGGCGTAACCAACTGGATTACTTTGCGTGACTTACCGCGTGCTGAGCTCTGGCAGGGAAATTGCTTTACTACACGCGAGCCTGCACGTGTAAGAGGAGGCCTTTCCCTATGATCAACAAGTTGCTTCGCGTAACCTTGGCCGTGGCGCTCCTTTCGTTTGGAACTGTCGTGTTCGCTGGCGATCAGGTCCAGAATGGCGGCTTTGAGACCGGAGACTTCACCGGTTGGACGCAGTTCGGAGACACCTCGTTCAACGGGGTGTGTAGTGTCTCAACCTGTCCGGGCGGCTACGCGCCGTACGCGGGTACCTATGCAGGATTTTTTGGCCCCGTAGGGGATACCGGCGGCATTTACCAGGATATTACTACCGTGCCGGGACAGGACTACACGATCAGCTTCTATCTGGCCCTCCCAGTGGGCGGGACGCCTAACTCCTTTGAGGTACAGTTTGGCGCCGCTATCTTTACTCTGACCAACTCTCCGGGAACGTTTGACTGGACCTTGTTCCAGATCAACGACATGGCGACCGACACCACCACTCGCTTAACGTTCACATTCCGAAACGATCCTAACTACTGGTTCCTGGATAATGTGAGCTTGAGCGGCGGCGGCGGAACGACTCCTGAGCCGGGAACGTTGGTTCTGTTCGGCAGTGGGCTTCTCGGACTCGCTAGCGTAATTCGCCGTAAGCTGAAGCGCTGATTCCTGCTCGTTCTGGGTTGTGGAAGCCGGAGCCAAAAGCTCCGGCTTTGTTGCGTGCGGCGAACCCCGGTGGTTCCAGAGTATCGGTGTATCCGGCTTTACGGGTAGAGCGGGCCTTCACGCCCGCGCAAACTGCTGAACGAAAACTTCCTGGGTTGACATATTTCTTTGGGCGCCTTTCTGCGTTCAGCAGATTAGACCTCGCCGCCCGTAAAGGTTGAATAAATCTTGCATAAAGAATTTGTAAGTCCTCTCCCGACCTGTTTCACCGTCTAGGGGCTCAGATCCGCTGCCCTGATCCCCACCCAGGCCAAGCGCAGAACACCAGCCTTGAATCGCTTATCAATTTTCTCGTCCTGGTCTTTATAAAAAATTTACGAAACCTTTAGGCGGCACTTACGGGCGAAGTGCTTCAATCCTACTGGTGTAGGCGCACACGGGCACACGTGTGGGGAAGGTAGATATGAACACTTTTTTCCTGGTCATCTGCGCGGCAAGCATCCTGTTCTTCACAGTATTCCTGGTCGCGTGCATTGCGGATTCACGGCGCAGATTGTCGAAGCATCCTGTTGTCCACAAGCTAAGCACGACCGAGGCTGTCGATTCCGGAGCCGGACGGAGGTGGCTGATCCATCTCGAACAACAGATGGCCGAGTTTCTGTCTACCGATGCCCGGAAGGGTGCAGCGCTGTTGCTTGCGGTGGGTTTGGTTGGCACCGCCACGCAGATGAAGGCGCAAAGCAACGTCTCGCCTGGGTCACCAGCAAGCGCCGCCAATGAGCAAGTTTCGCCTGCCGTCCAGAGGCAGCTCGACGCCATGCAGAAGAGCAACGAAGCCATGCAAAGGCGGATCGAGCAGCTGGAGGCGGAAGTGAATAGTCGGAACGCCCAAGCACAGCCGAGCGCGGAGGTAGCGAGTAGTTCGGCCGCAACCCATTCCGTTCTTGAGCAAGCTTCGGGCGCGCAGGCGCCAGCAGCCGAGAGTGCATTGCAGACCCCGCCCGAAAAGAAGGGCAGGCCCGATCCATTTTCGTACGCCGACTGGACCTGGCTCAACGGCAACTCCCGCGTAAAGGACCTGCCCTTTGACTCGAAATTCTTTACCCCGGAAATCAGGTTCGACACCTCGTTTGTGGAAAGTTTCAACCATCCAAAAGATGACACCCTTGGCGGATCGACCGAGATCTTCCGGTCCAACGAAATCCAGTTGGACCAGATCAGCTTTGGAGGCGACTTCCATTGGCAAAACGTCCGTGGTCGGGTGTTGACCATGAATGGAATGTTCGGCGTCACAACCCCACGAAATGATGCCAGCCCGGGTCGCGGCCAATGGGCCCTTCGCGGCGCGTACCGCTACGTGTCGGAAGCATGGGGCGGGTACCACTGGGATGTGAACTATGGCCTGAACGTTGATGCTGGAATCTTCGTCTCCTATATCGGACTGTTCAGTTACTACAACTTCGATAACTGGGCCTACCAGCCATCGTACGTGTCGTCGAACACGCCATGGTTCTTCAATGGCGTACGCATACAGTGGTTCCCCACCGAGAAACTAAAGATTGAACCTTGGATCATCAACGGATGGCAATCTTATGGCAGGCTGGGCAGCAAGCCAGGCCTGGGAGGACAGATTTTGTGGCGTCCGAAGCCGTGGCTTTCGCTGGTCTTCAACAATTATGGTATGGGCGAAGATACGCTGGGCAACGGGCTTGGCCACGCTGGCCGCTCGCGCATCCATACCGACGACAGCATCGAGGTCAAATACTACGACAACCCCACGAAAACTCTCGACAAAATGGCATTCTCCCTCACGGGCGACCTGGGATGTGAATATGGCAATACCAACAGCGTTGTCCAAGGAGTGAATTGCTTCCACAATAAACGGAATCCCGATGGCACTATAAAAAGCTACAAACAGACCTTCGCGGGGTGGATGCTCTACAACCGCTTCTGGTTCAAGAAGGACTTGTATGGCCTCACGCTCGGCGGCGGCGTGATGGACAACCCAGGACGCTACCTGGTGCTGCTGCCGCCCATCAATGGAGCGGATGCGATTTCCGGGTCACCCTACTTCACGGCGAACCCCGGGGACCCCTACAAAGCCTGGGACACCAGCGTCACCTTCGATTACATACCCAAACAGTGGATCACCTTCCGCTCGGAGTTTGGTTATCGCCACGCGAACGTGCCGTATTGGACCGGCAATGGCGGGATCACACCTCCGGGCGGAAACACTGGCTCTCCCAGTGTTTTCGCGGGCGGGAATAGCGGCAGCCCCGGCCAAGTCGTGCCGGGAACCACCTTTGTGCCCGGTCCATTCTTATCCGCCACGCCAGGTTCAACTTGTGTGGCGGGAGCGACAGGCTGGTGCCCCGATCTGCGCAAGGATGAACCCAGTCTGAGACTTGCCATCATGGTCATGTTCTAGTTCTGCTGTGAAGCGGGCATGCTGCCTTGCAGCCACAAAGGCACGGCCGCTTTGATTACTGGGAGCTTCGAATGTCTGCTGCTGCAGATGTCTGCTGCTGCGGACGGGACTTTCTTAAATGAAACGCCAAGGCCTAAGAGTTGGTCTTTTCCTTATCTCTCTTTCTTTATTGCTGGGTGTTGGCGGCTGTAGCCGGGCCCATGGAGATCCTGCGGCGGAGGCGCCGCCTCCCGCGGATGTCGTTTCCGGCGGGGACGTCAGCCTCCTGACGGTGGACCATCCTGAGCAGTATCCGGTCGCCGCGGCAGTCGAGCGGGCCTCAGCCTCCGAGTTAGTCGTCACCGGCACGGTAAGCCCCGACGTCTCACGGAACGTTCCCGTCATTTCGCTGGCGTCCGGCCGCGTTGTGGGAATATACGCGCGGCTGGGAGACACGGTGCACAAGGGGCAGTTGCTGCTGCGCGTGCGAAGTGACGATGTCTCCGGGGGCTATTCCGATTACCGCAAGGCCGTGGCCGACGAAACCCTGGCGCGCACTCAACTGGAACGCTCCCAGGACTTGTATCAGCACGGCGCGATTTTGATGAATGATTTTCAGGTCGCCCAGGACACAGAAGAGAAGGCCAAAGTTGACCTCGAAACGACAGCAGAGCATCTCCGTTTGCTCGGCAGCAACCCTAACCGGATGAATGTTGTGGTGGACATCAATGCACCTATCTCGGGAGTGATCACCGACCAGCAAGTTACGAATGCGGCGGGTGTGCAGGCATTGGGCGCGAACCCTTTTACGATTTCCGACTTGTCAAACGTCTGGATTGTCTGCGACGTGTACGAAAACGATCTGGCCAATGTGCGTCTCGGTGATACCGCTGCAATCAGCTTGAACGCCTATCCCGGCCAGGTCTTGACGGGCATGATCAGCAACATCGGCGCGATTCTCGATCCGAGTATTCGCACCGCCAAAGTTCGCATCGAAGTGCGCAATCCCGGAATGATGCGCCTCGGGATGTTTGTGACCGCAACCTTCCGGGGCCAGAAGAAACAGACTCACACGGAAATTCCAGCCAGCGCGGTCCTGCATCTCCACGATCGCGATTGGATTTTTGTGCCCACGCCAGATAAGAAGTTTCGCCGGGTGGAAGTCGTCAGTGGAGCAATGTTGCCGAACCAGATGCAAGAGATTGTGTCCGGGCTCCAACCGGGACAGCAGGTGGTGACGAATGCGGTTGTCCTGCAGAACACGCTCGACAATCAGTGACGTTTGAGGACACGGCACTCTCACCCAATAGAAGCGATAGAAAATGATCAGGACCCTGGTAGATTTTGCGCTGAATAACCGTTTTGTCGTGCTGGCGGTTGCGCTTTTGCTGGTCGCTTGGGGAGCAGTTTCGTTTCACAACCTGCCGGTCGAGGCTTATCCCGAAATCTCCGACAATTATGTGACGGTCATTACGCAATGGCCTGGCCGGGCAGCAGAAGAGGTGGAACAACAGGTCCCGGTAAAGATCACGCTTGACGATGCGATTCAACTGGCTCTCCATCACAACTACACCTTGCAGGCGGCCCGCACAACTATCCAGCAGAGCCAGGCCCAGGAAATCACTGCTAACCTGCGCCCCAACCCCGTGCTCATCGGCGACTGGGAATACCTGCCGTTCTTCGCACCGAGCTACTGGACCTCCACTTATCTCGGGGACTCAACGGACGCTGACCTGGGCCTCAGCTACCTGATCGAGCGCGGCAAGAAGCGCCAGCATCGCCTGCAAGCAGCCAGAGACCAGACAGCGGTAACAACGTCGCTGGTCGCCGACAACGAGCGCACGCTGACATACCAGGTGGCCGTCCAGTTCGTCAACGTGCAGCTTGCCGAATCGACGGTAGAACTGGCCCAAGAGAATCTAAAGAGCTATCAGCGCACCGTGGACATCAGCGAAATGCGTTACAAGAAAGGCGCCATCAGCGAAGATGATTACCTGAAGATCGACCTGCAGCTACTCCAATTCCAAAATGACCTCTCGCAGGCTCAACTGGTGAGAGTTCAGGCGCTGACGGATCTGCGGCAGTTGCTTGGCTATGAATCCGTATCGGCGAACTACGATGTCGCGGGAACGTTTGACTACAACCCGCTGCAAGTCAACTTGCTGGACCTGCAGTTGAGGGCGCTTCAGGAACGGCCTGACCTTCGAGCGGCTAAACAGGGCGTCACGGCCGCAAACAGTCAGTACGATTTGGCGAAGGCCAACGGCAAGCGCGACGTCACGGCTCAGGTCAACTACACCCATGTCAACGGAATCAACACCGGCTCTCTCTTTGGCAGTATCCAGCTTCCGCTGTTTGACCGGAATCAGGGGGAAATCGCCCGGACGCAGTTCGCCATTGCGCAGTCTCAGAATCAGGAAAAGGCGGCTAACGGTCAGGTGATGACGGACGTGCGGGATGCCTATGAAAACTTCCAGACGAGCGATCATTCTCGGTGCAGTCCGTCTCAGAATGGCCACCTTTTCCCTTGCTGTGTAGTTCATACGTTGGTCTTTTCAAGCGTCCTATCCCTTAGCTTAACGAAGGAACGCGCTCTCCACTTCCAGCTGAGGCGGGACAGGACGGACTTCCCTTTTTCTTTGTACGCTCGGGTCTGACCGACCACACTTGCACAGAGAAAACCGTGAGCAAAAGTCTGCCTTTGTTGCTTCGCCACGCTATGTACAACCTGCGTGGCGGCTTTTTGGTTCGCCCGCTCACCATTGCGCTGTCGCTGGGTTGCGCGGGCGCATTGCTGTCGTGGTTGGAAGAGGAATATCCGGCCGTCAGCGCCTGGGTGCCCTCCACCCTGTTCCCCTCGCACGCCGACCCGCAAGTTGCCCAGGTCATTCTGGCGGGCATCGCCGCCTCCATCATGACGGTGGTATCGATCGTGTTCGCCATCCTGCTTATGACGCTCACCCTTGCGTCGATGCAGTTCTCCCCGCGTATCATCGTCAGTTTTTCCCGGGACCGCGTGACGCAATGGACCCTCGGCATTTTCCTTGGCACCTTCTCCTACTGCATGGCGGCGCTTCCGGCGGCACGTTCGTTCCCTCACCCCTTCGCTCCCGTGGCCACCGTCCTGGGCGCGATGGTGCTGGCGCTGGCCTGCGTCGGCTTGCTGCTCTTTTTCATTCACCACATCTCGCAGGCCATCAGTGTCAATCACATCGTCGATAGAATCGCGGAAGAAACCGAAGCCATGATCGACGAAATTATGCCCTGGCCGCACCGCCCGAGCTACCCGAACTATCTGAAGGATGTTGCGCCGCTCAGACCCAACCCGAGCGAGGTGGCCGTCTTGAGCAATGTTTCCGGCTACATCCGCTTCGTCGATAAGCGACGCCTGGTTGCCGTTGCGAAGCACTATCACGTCAGTATCCGCGTTCTGCGCCGGGTCGGCCACTTCGTTCCGGCGGGCATCCCGCTGATGATGGTCTCAAAGGGGGACCGTCTGCCCCCCGAAGGAACCTCCGAACTGCTTGCCGCGTTCGATTGTGGCCCGACTAGAACGTTGCAGCAGGATGTGGAGTTTGGCGTNNCTGCAGATTGTCGATGTGGCGTTGAAGGCGATCTCGCCCGCCGTCAACGACCCCACCACCGCTATCACCTGCGTCGATCAGTTGAGCCGCATTCTGATCCGCTTCGCGTCCCGAGAGCCGCCCGAGGATCTGCTCTACGATCCGCCGGGCATCGTTCGCGCCAGCATTGGATGGATCCACTTCGAGCGCCTGCTGGAGGCGGCCTTTGAGCAGATCCGCATGTATGCGAAGGCGGACGTGGCTGTCAGCTTGCGGTTGCTGCGGGCCCTTGGTGACATCGCCGCTTCGACGCCCGATCCGGAGTTCCGCCGGATACTCGCCGAGCAGGGAATGCGGACGGTGGCAGGCTGCGCCGAAAAGCTCAGCGAAGAGGAGCTGAGAGAGTTGCACGCTCGCCAGGCTGCGCTGGAGAGCTTAACCGCGATCTCGCAGCCGTAGATTAGAACAGCTGGTGGGGTTGATGCGGCTACCAATGAATTCGGTCGCCCCCAGCTGTTAGCAGCCGTAAGGCCGTCAGCACGGCTGCCTGGTCTCTACATCGCTCACCAATTTCCCGTTCTGGTCTTTACGAAAAATTTACGAATTCTTTAGCCGGGACTTATGGGCGGAGTGCTCCAATCCTATTGGTAACCACGCACGGGCACGTGTGGTAAAGGCAACTATGAGCACTCTGTTCTCGGTCACCTCTGGCGGCTCCGAGATGCAAAGTTTACGGTGTTGCGCAAGAGGTGGCCAGATGTTCAGAGCGATCGACAGAAGCGTTGAGCAAGTTATAGCTGCGTTCCTTTCGCTAGGTGTTGCTCTGGCCTGTTTTGTCCCGGTTCAAGCGCAACAGGCGGAAACCAAAGCCCAATCGGCGGAGACTGTGACGGTACCTGCACAAACCATGGAGCGGCTGCAACAACATCTCGCGGACCTGGAATCTGAGGTGCAGCAGTTGAAGGCACAGATGAAGGACATGCAGTCCACGAATTCGGCGTCGAGGCTGGCTGCGGATTCCTCAGCCGACGATTCCGCTCACAGCACGGCAGATAGCGTCGCAAAAAGCGCATCACCGTCACAGACAAGTGCGCTGTTATCGGCGGATGATCGCAGTGTGCTCGACTACCTGAAGGGAACTACGATCAATGTCTCCATTGACGGATATTATGACTGGAATTTCAACCGGCCGGTCGGACGGGTGAATCTTCTACGCGCCTATGATGTCAGCAGCAACGCCTTTAGCTTGAACCAGGCCGCGCTCATCTTTGAGCGGGCTCCTGATGTCGCTGCCGGCCGCCGCTATGGAGCGCGCCTGGATCTGCAATTTGGACAGGCCACGGCGACCTTGCAAGGAAACCCCCTCAACGAACCGCGCCCCACTATCTACCGCAACATCTTCCAGGCGTACGGCACTTACGTCGTGCCCGTCGGCAGCGGTCTTACGGTGGATTTTGGGAAGTGGGCCAGCTCGCTGGGGGCGGAAGGGAACTACACTCAGTTCCAGATAAACTATTCGCGCGGCTACTGGTTCTACTTTTTGCCGTTCTATCACATGGGTATCCGCGCACAATATGCGATCAACAAGAAATTGGCCTTGAACTACTGGATCGTGAACGGAACCAACCAGACTGAGCCTACCAATGGCTTCAAGGACGAGATGTTTGGTTTTGTCCTCACGCCAACCAAGAATGTCAGCTGGACGGTGAATTACTACTTCGGCCAGGAAAACCCTGATGCGACGCCGGTTTCTACTTGCGGCCCAGTCCCGGTGCAGCCCGGGTTGTGCTTCCAGAAGATCAGTCCTGCGCCGGACGGGAAGTTGCACATCTTCGACAGCTACGTGACGTGGCAGACCGCGCCGAAGCTGACGTTACAACTGGAAGGCGACTACGTGATTCAGCGCTTGTGGGCCAACGCGGGACCCGGCCAATCCTCGGCTCCGGCACANNCGCGGAGAGTACCTCTCCGACCGTGGCGGGCTCTTCAGCGGAGTGACCGAGGCGCTGAAGGAGTTCACGGCGACCTACGACTTCACATTGGCAAATGGATTTGAAATGAAGTACGAATACCGGCGCGATTGGTCCAACCAACCGATCTTCCTCACCAGCGCGCAAAACGTTTTTTCTAAGGACCAGAACACGGCGACCATGGGTGTGATTTGGTGGTTCGGCCGCAAACAAGGGGCATGGTAGCACGCTCGAGACTCAGGAGATGAACATGCAAGACATCCTATTTGTCGCAATCACGATTGCTTTCTTCGCCCTGTCGCTGGGCTATGTCCACTTCTGCGAGCGCATGAAGTAAAGGGGAACTATGCACACGGAATCAAGCATCATGATGGTCGTCAGCGCTTTGATGATGATCTATCTCTTCTACGCACTTTTGCGTCCGGAGAAATTTTGACATGACCGCCAATGGATGGATTCAAATCGTCATATTTCTCGCGCTGGTCCTCGCCGTCACCAAGCCCATGGGCGTGTTTATGACGCGGGTATTCAATCGCGAGCGGACCTTCATGGATCCGGTACTGCGGCCGATCGAGCGGCTGATCTACCGGACGACCGGGGTTGACGAAAATCACGAGATGCGCTGGACGGAATACGCCTTCTCCATGCTGCTGTTCAGCCTGGTTCCGATGTTGCTGCTCTACCTGATGCAGCGTGTGCAGGGGTTCTTGCCGTTCAATCCGCAGAAGCTGGCGGCGGTCCCGCAAGCCCTTGCCTTCAATACGGCAGCGTCCTTCACTACCAACACCAACTGGCAAAACTATTCCGGCGAAGTCGTCATGAGCTATCTGACGCAGATGGCTGGCCTGGCCTACCACAACTTCGTTTCTGCCGCGACTGGTATCGCTCTGGCGATTGCCTTTATTCGCGGCATTGCGCGCCGCCAGATGCAGACCATCGGTAACTTCTGGGTGGATATGGTCCGCTCTTGCCTGTGGGTGCTGTTGCCCGTCTGTATCGTCGGAGCGCTGGTGCTGGTTTCGCAGGGCGCCGTCCAGAACCTGAGGCCCTATGACACGGTGAAGTTGGTGGAACCGCAGCAAGTCCAGCATGTGGGCGCCGACGGCAAGCCGGCGGTGGATGCGGCGGGCAAACCGGTGATGGATACGGTCACCACGCAAACCATCGCGCAAGGACCGGTGGCATCGCAGGAAATCATCAAGGAATTGGGTACCAATGGCGGTGGATTCTTTAATGCTAATAGCGCTCACCCGTTTGAGAACCCGACTCCCTTCTCCAACCTGCTCGAGATGTTCGCCATCTTCACGATCGGTGCAGGATTGACCTATACCTTGGGACGCATGACCGGATCGCAGCGCCATGGATGGGCGGTATGGGCGGCGATGGCGATCCTGTTCTCGGTGGGCGTTACAGTGGCCTACTGGGCCGAAGCCCGCGGTAATCCGCTTCTGGCCGGCGTGAATCAGCAGGTGACTGCGACCCAGCCGGGCGGCAACATGGAAGGCAAAGACGTCCGCTTCGGCATTACCAACACTGCTTTGTGGGCCACGGTAACCACGGACGCGAGCTGCGGGGCGATCAACGGCTGGCACGATTCCTTCACCCCGCTTGGCGGCATGGTCCCGCTGGTCAACATCATGCTGAGCGAGGTCATCTTTGGCGGGGTGGGTGCCGGGATGTACGGCATGTTGATTTACGTTGTGCTGACGGTGTTCATCGCCGGACTAATGGTCGGCCGCACGCCGGAATATCTAGGCAAGAAAATCGAAGCCTACGACGTCAAGATGGCCATGCTGGTGGCGCTGGTGTTTCCCCTGGTGATCCTGGCGTTCACTGCGATTTCGTCGGTACATGGATTCGGGACCTCCAGCATTCTCAACCCCGGGCCACATGGGTTGACCGAGATCCTGTACTCCTTCACCTCGCAGGCGGGTAACAATGGCTCTGCCTTCGCGGGACTAACCACGAACACGCTTTGGTACAACGTCACCGGCGGCTTCACCATGCTGATCGGGCGTTTCCTGATGATCATTCCCATGCTGGCTATCGCCGGCAATCTGGCGCAAAAGAAATATGTTCCGCCATCGCTGGGGACGTTCCCGGTGACTACACCGCTTTTCACCGTGCTTCTGATCGGCGTGATCCTGATCGTCGGTGCGTTAACGTTTTTCCCGGCGCTCAGCCTGGGACCAATCCTTGAGCACCTGCTGATGGCGGCAGGTAAGACGTTCTGAGGCTTCGAAACATGGCAAGAGAAAAATCGAAATCGAAAGCGGTGTGGCAGGGCAAGATCGTGCGGCGCGCGATCGTGGATTCCTTTATTAAGCTGGATCCGCGTCACATGATGGGCAACCCCGTAATGTTCGTGGTGGAAGTCGGCAGCGTGATCACCACGGTATTGCTGTTCCGCGAAGGCGCAGCTTTCAAGTTCAATCTGCAGATCACGTTGTGGCTGTGGTTTACCGTGCTGTTCGCCAACTTCGCGGAAGCCATGGCCGAGGGTCGCGGCAAAGCGCAAGCCGACACCCTGAGGAAAGCGCGCTCTGAGACGATTGCCAACCGCATTGTCGAAGGCGACCGCACCGAGCAGGTGCAAAGCTCGAAGCTGCGTGCCGGCGATGTCGTTTTAGTGTCCGCGGGAGAATTTATACCGTCGGATGGCGAGATTATCTTCGGCGTCGCTTCGGTGGACGAGTCGGCCATCACCGGCGAATCGGCCCCGGTCATTCGCGAGTCGGGTGGCGATCGTTCCGCGGTCACCGGCGGAACGCGCGTGCTCTCGGACCAGATCAAAGTGAAGGTGACGTCGAACCCCGGCGAAACCTTCCTGGATCGCATGATTGCCCTGGTGGAGGGCGCGGAGCGGCAGAAGACGCCAAACGAAATTGCGCTGAACATTTTATTGGCGGGCCTCACCATCATCTTCCTGCTGGCCGTAGTTACGCTACAGCCGTTTGCTATCTATTCCGGTTCACCGCAGACGGTGTTCGTGCTGGTTTCGCTGCTGGTGTGCCTGATTCCCACGACCATCGGCGGTCTGCTGTCGGCCATCGGTATCGCCGGCATGGATCGGCTCATCCAGCACAACGTGCTGGCCATGTCGGGACGCGCCGTGGAAGCGGCTGGCGACGTGAACACCTTGCTGCTCGACAAGACTGGAACCATCACGCTGGGCAATCGCCAGGCGGCGGCTTTCATCCCTGCTCCGGGCGTGTCGGAATCCGAAATGGCCGACGCCGCACAGCTTGCATCGCTCGCCGATGAGACACCGGAGGGCCGCTCGATTGTGGTGCTGGCGAAAGAGAAATACGGCTTGCGTGGACGCGAGTTGTCCACTCACGAAGTGGAATTCGTACCGTTCACCGCGCAGACGCGAATGTCCGGCGTGAACATGAATGGCAATCAGATTCGCAAGGGGGCAACCGACGCCATCGAGCGCTATCTGGCGTTGAGCGGCGTCACCGTGCCTGCCGAAGTGCAAGCCAGTGTCGAACTGATTGCGCGCTCGGGAGGCACACCGCTGGTGGTGGCCGAACAACGACGGGCGCTCGGGGTGATCCACCTCAAAGACATTGTGAAGGGTGGTATGCGCGAGCGCTTCGATCAGTTGCGGGCGATGGGAATCAAAACGGTGATGATAACCGGCGACAATCCGCTGACGGCAGCCGCCATTGCGCGCGAAGCCGGTGTGGATGACTTCCTCGCCGAAGCCACGCCAAAGGAAAAGATGGACCTCATCCGTCGCGAGCAGGCGGAAGGCAAACTCGTTGCCATGACCGGCGACGGGACCAACGATGCCCCGGCGTTGGCGCAAGCCGACGTTGGTGTCGCCATGAACACCGGCACCCAGGCGGCCAAGGAAGCCGGCAA
>PLBW01000083.1:0-13760 GCA_003135475.1 Acidobacteriaceae bacterium | reverse complement strand
ATGTTTGCCGGCACGTTTCCGGTGCTGAATGCGCTGAACATCATGCACCTGCGCACACCTGCATCCGCCATCCTGTCGGCGGTAATCTTTAACGCCATCATCATCATCGCGCTGATTCCGCTGGCGCTGCGCGGGGTGAAGTACCGGCCCATGGGCGCGGCTGCGTTATTGCGCCGTAACCTCTGGGTTTATGGTGCGGGCGGAATCGTCGTACCCTTCATCGGGATCAAGCTGATCGACATGGTTATCACTCGTGTCGGGTTGGCATAGAGGCAGAAAGCTATGAAACAGAATCTTAAGATCGCAATTCTCATGACCGTGGTTACGACTGTGTTGTTGGGAATCATCTATCCGCTGGTGGTGACCGGCCTGGCGCAGGCGCTGTTCCGCGACAAGGCCAATGGGCAACTCATCGTGCGCAACGGAGAAGTCGTTGGCTCGCGGATTATCGGGCAGGCTTTTGTCGGGCCGGGATACCTGCACTCGCGGCTATCGGCGGCAGGGACCGGAAACGGCTACGACGCCGCCAACTCTGGCGGATCGAATCTGGGTCCGACGAACCAGCATCTGATCGATCGCGTGAAGGCCGACGTTGCGCGTCTGCAAGCCGAAAACCCTGGCCAGCCGGTTCCCGTGGACCTGGTAACGACCTCTGCCTCAGGCCTNNNNGGTTTGAGCCAAGACCAGGTGCGGCAGATCATTGCTCAACACACCTCTCAACGCCAGCTTGGATTGCTAGGTGAGCCGAGGGTCAATGTTCTGGAGGTCAATCTCGCACTCGACCAGGCAAAAGCGATGGCCGCGAAATAGCCTAACCAGCATCGGACTCGATCACGTACTGCGGTGGGGCGCGGACCGGTCTTCGAGTCCGGCATCAATACAGCCGAGTGCCCTGAACGGCCCCCGAAGCCGCATCAAATTCACACTCCATTCACACGAATCGTATGCCTTCCGATTGTCTGCATCGGCACGCAACCCATAGACTAAGCAAACCAGAGCAGAGGAGTGGGAAATTGTCTGAGGCAATCATTCAAGCCTGTGCGGTCGAGAAGTATTATTCGCAGGCCGACGGCAATCGCATCGAGGTGATCGCCCCCACGGACCTCAGCATCTCTCCGGGAAAGATCGTGGGTTTGCTTGGTCCATCGGGCTCGGGCAAATCGACGTTGCTGCGTATGCTGACCGGCCTGTCTAAACCGTCTTCCGGGCAGGTGCTATGGCATCACAAGCCTATGGACGGGCACATTCCGAATGTCTCCATCGTCTTCCAGAGCTTCGCCCTCTTTCCCTGGCTCACCGTTTTGGAGAACGTGGAGGCTCCGCTCATCGCGAGAGGTGCAGGTGCAATCGAGCGGCACAAGCGGGCGCTGAAGATGATCGATACCGTCGGTCTCGACGGATTCGAAACTGCCTACCCAAAAGAACTGTCGGGCGGAATGAAGCAGCGCGTCGGCTTCGCGCGGGCGCTGGTGGTTGAGCCGGAGGTGCTGTTCATGGACGAGCCGTTCTCGGCGCTCGATGTTCTCACCGCCGAAAACCTTCGCTCCGAGTTGCTGGAATTGTGGCTGAACAAGAAGATGCCGACCACTGCCATCTTCATCGTGACCCACAACATCGAGGAAGCCGTTTTGCTGGCGGACCGTGTGATCGTGCTCGGCCGAAATCCTGGGCGCATCCGTTCGGACTTCGAAATCGATATTCCGCAGTATCGCGACCGTAAGTCACCGCGCTTTTTGGCCTATGTGGATTACATCTACAAGACGCTGACGCGTCCAGAGCAAGAAGCTCCTGCGCCCGGGAAGACCGCCGGGCAATCCGCGAATGGCCAGCCTCGTATGCGCACCAAGTTTCAGATGCTACCCCATGCCCGTCCCGGAGGGATTGCCGGGTTTATGGAGTTGCTGGCCGACCGCGACGGATCGGAGGATCTCTACAAACTGGCCGACGAGCTGTCGATGGACGTGGACGATCTTCTCCCCATCGTGGACGCCTCGGTGATGTTGGGTTTTGCGGAATTACATGAAGGCGATGTCGCGACTACGCCGGAGGGCCGTGCCTTCGGGGAGGCTGACATCCAGACCCAAAAGGCCATCTTCCGCAAGGCGGCGCTGGAACACGTTGCGCTTCTGCGGCTGATCGAGAATACTTTGCACGCCAAACGCGACCGCGCGATCGGCGAGGAGTTCTTCCGCGACATTCTCGACGAACACTTCAGTGCCGCTGAAGTGGAGCGTCAGTTTGAGACCGCGCTGAACTGGGGGCGATACGCGGAGATCTTCGACTACGACTCTGAATCCAAGCGGCTGTTCCACAATGAAGAGGCGGATACGGTTCCCTCGCCAGGAAATCACTAATGGCGCGCGGTACGTGGCAGCCGATTCAGATCCTGGGCAAGGGCCCGTGGTCGTTGCTGCCTGCGCAGACCTGGTCGGTACTAACTGACTTTGTGATCTTTGCCGCAGGGTTGTCGGTTTTCTACGTCATCCTGCTGCTGGGACGGACCTGGCTCGGACCGTTCAATCCTCACGTTGAGATTTCACGCGATCCCACCAAGCTGCCGATGTACGCGGCCTACTCGCTGCTGCGGATTGCGGTGGCCTATGTTCTTTCGCTTGCGTTTACGCTGGTGTACGGCTACGTCGCTGCTTATAACCCCAAAGCCGAGCGGATCATGATTCCCCTGCTCGACATTCTGCAGTCGATCCCGGTGCTCAGTTTCTTGCCGGGAGTGATGCTGGCGATGGTGGCGTTGTTTCCCCATCATCAGATCGGTGTCGAGATGGGGGCCATTCTGCTGATTTTCACCGGGCAGGTGTGGAACATGGCCTTCAGCTTCTATTCGTCGCTGAAAAGCATCCCGCGCGACATGCGCGAGGCCGCCAAGATCTATCGCTTCAATTGGTATCAGCGCTTCACCCAATTCGAACTGCCTTACGCTGCGATTGGCCTCGTGTGGAATTCGATGATGTCAGTTGCGGGCGGCTGGTTCTTCCTGATGGCTTGCGAAATGTTCGTGCTGGGCTCGCGCGATTTCCGCCTCCCGGGTCTAGGTTCGTACTTGCAAACGGCGGCGAGCGCGGGCGACACCCAAGCCATTTTCTGGGGCGTCGGAGTCATGATCTTGGTGATTGTGCTGCTCGATCAGATCGTGTGGCGCCCGGTCATCGCCTGGGCCGAGAAGTTCAAGATGGAGCAGGTGGAGAGCGCCGACGTTCCACGCTCCTGGTTCCTCAATGTCATCCGGGGCTCGCGAGGATTGATCCGGCTTCGCAAACGTGTCATCAGACCGTTGCAAGAGCGGCTGACAATGCATTTCGTCCGGCAGCACGACAGCACAGAAGATGCTCCACCCGTGCTGTGGAAGGTATGGACCGGTCGCGCAATCGCCGCGATTGCGGTGGTCGCGGTGCTCTACGCCGTGACTAGGGCCATCGCCATGCTGACCGGCTTGGATGGCTCGGAGTACCGCGAACTACTAACCGGCGCTGGAGCGACATTTCTCCGCGTACTGGCGGCGCTGGTTATTGGAGCGGCGTGGACAATTCCCGCGGGAGTGGCGATCGGCTTCAATCCAAAACTGGCGCGCGTTGCGCAGCCGCTGGCTCAAATCGCCGCATCGGTTCCGGCGACCGCGCTGTTTCCTATCGTATTGCTGGTGCTGATCAGGATTGGCGGCGGCCTTGGGCTGGGATCGATCGTGCTGCTGCTGCTGGGAACACAGTGGTACATCCTGTTCAACGTGATTGCCGGCGCCATGGCGATCCCCACCGACCTGCGGGAAGCCTCTGACCTGTTCAAGTTCACTCGCGCTCAACGCTGGCGCAAACTGATCCTGCCCGGCATCTTCCCTTATCTGATCACGGGCTTGGTGACGGCTTCAGGCGGTGCTTGGAACGCCAGCATCGTGGCGGAATATTTTCGCCTCAAGGACAAGACGTACACGACCGTCGGTTTGGGCGCGACGATCTCGCGCGCCAGTGATGCCGGTAATTTCGATCTACTGCTGGCTTCCACCATTGTGATGGCCATCGTGGTGGTAACCGTGAACCGCTTAGTCTGGCGAAGAATGTATCGGCTCGCGGCTACGCGTTACACACTGGAAACATGAAAAACCAGTGAATAGTGGTCAAATGGATCGTGGATAGAGTTTCGGGCAATACAGCAGACGTGCTGGCAGATGGTGTCGGAGAATAGGCGCGCATTCGCCACACTGAGTCGGGGGCGACGCGGTCCAAGGCTATCCGTTCGAATAGCTCAATCAAATCTTTTGTCCACACAGAACTCCCGTAAAGGCTTCGAAAAACGTCACATTAGAATGTGATGGCTATCCTCCCCGGCATCGGCAAGGGGGTATGTGAACCTGCATTTGCAACAGAAGGGGGTGTGGATCACGACCGGCACGATCGTGGACGCGACCATCATTCATGCGCCCTCCTCGACCAAGAACCGCGAGCAGAAGCGCGATCCCGAGATGCACCAGACCAAGAAGGGCAAGCAGTGGTACTTCGGGATGAAGGCGCACGTCGGAGTAGACAGCAAGACCAAGATCATCCACACGGCGGTAGTGACCGCGGCGAATGTGGCCGATGCCACGGTGCTGCCGGAATTGTTGCACGGCGAGGAAACGCGGGTCTGGGGCGACCAGGCCTATCGCGGACAGACCGAGGTCATCCAGGGATCCGCCCCGCGGGCGCAGGATTGCACCCATCGGTGCTATCGCTACAAAGACCGCATTGACGAAGTGGAGCGGGCCAAGAACCGCCACAAGTCGCGGGTGCGGAGCAAGGTCGAGCACGTGTTTCAGATCCTGAAGCTAAAATTCGGCTTCGTGAAGGTGCGCTACCGAGGGCTGAAGAAAAACGCCAACCGCTTGTTTGCTACCTGCGCGCTGGTGAATCTTTTCATAGTTCGCAAGAAACTGCTGCGCCTGGCGACGGTGTAAGGCTCGCAGCGGGCTGGCTCGCCGCAGTGGCAGCGCTACCGCGATGAAATACACCCTCGGTATCGGATCGTAAGGGTCAAACTTGGTGGTTTTCTGACGCTGCGCCTCGGAACGCAGTGCTTATTCAGAGAGTCCCTAGTTCACTTTCATTGTCCCCTTACGGCGCACACGTGCGTCTCCGACTAACTCTGTTTCGGAGGAATGATGAAAGTCCTACGTGTACTTGCACTCATATTGATTACGGCCAATCTCGCGCTGACCGACGACCCTTTCGCTGAAAGCAACATCCTGCTCAGCGTAGCAACCCAGCATCGCCAATCGTCTTCGGTGTCACCGGTCACGCTCGCCGAATTGCAGGAGCTGGCGATGCGCAACAACCCTGAAATAAGAATTGCCGTGCGGCGGCTTTCCGTGGCCCAAGTCTCGTGTGCCCGGAGCTGGGGCGCTGGACGATCCCACGTTCATGTATCGAGGCTGCTGCAACGCCCGAGGGTGACAAGGGTTCGGCTACGCCGGAGAAGTCGCAGCCGACCATGGATTCGGGCACAGAGCCGGGCTCGACGGTCGAGCTTACTGGAGACGAGCAGAAAGCGGCCGCGGTACAAATCAGCGAAGTGCGCCACCAGCGCCTGACGACCGAGATCAGCGTGTTCGGTCGGGTGGAAGAACCGGAGTCCCGCCTTTCCACCATCAGCGCCCGGGTCGCAGGGCGCGTCGACAAGCTTTATCTGCAATACACCGGCCAGAATGTTCAGCGGGGGCAGGCAATTGTGGAGATCTACAGTCCCGAACTGCTGTCGGCCTCCGAGGAGTACAAGCTCGCCCTGGTCGATGCGGGAATTGTGATGACGGAGAACGTTCTCCGGCAGGCGGAGAAATTCACCCAAGAGCATGGCGACTATCGCCCACATATCTGGCAGATCACGCTCGACGCGGCCAGGGTGGTGGGCCGGCCAATCTTTTTTGCCATGATCATCATCATCCTGGCGTTCGTCCCCGTGTTCGCGCCCATCGGCATGGAAGGCAAAATGTTCCATCCTCTTGCCTTCACCAAGACTTTCGCCATGATCGCATCCACGCTCATGGCAGTAATAGAGTGCGGCCACAAAGAGCAGGCCCGCGGCGGCGAGCGTCAGAGCACGATGGCGCAGCGCCCAGCCCGGCACTGGACGATACATGGCCCGCAACGTCCGCATTACCGGATTGTCATCCTCCCGATGGAGCTTTCCCCGGATAAGGAACGTGCAGAGAACGGGTACCAGCGTGAACTCGAAGCATCTCACCTGCTTCGGTCGGATCGATCGGCTCGCCGCGCGGCTACCGCGCTGAAGAACGAAAAATGCCAGCGGAAGTGGCCCTAGCGAGGGCACGGCAGGATTGAGAGCCTCGGAAAGTCCTTGTTGGACACAAGCCTGTGCTTGCAGAAAAATAGGATACGAACCTCTGTACCGCTTCTATACTCTCAGGCAACTACCCAAAAGGGATTCGGAGCCTGTATGCAGGTGCCGAATGGAAGCGGTTTTCGGATCGAGCCGGCCTGCGCACCGACCCAGATCGTGAAAGGCAGGAGCATATGAAACGTGCTATTCGCATTGGTGCAATCGTAGTTGGAATCCTCATCGTCATCTTGCTGGCTCTGCCGTTTCTGGTGGACGTCAACGCATTCCGCCCGAAGCTGGAATCCGAACTCAGCACCGCCCTGGGACGGCAAGTGAAAGTTGGCAACTTGAGCCTCTCGATATTCTCGGGCAGCGTGTCGGCTGATGACATCTCCATCGCCGACGATCCCGCGTTCAGCAAGAATCCGTTCGTAACCGCCAAGTCGCTCAAAGTGGGTGTCGAGATCATGCCGCTGATCTTCTCCAAGACCCTGCACGTAACCGGCATAACACTTGAGGAGCCGCAGATTACTCTGCTGCGCGGCGCAAACGGCACGTGGAATTTCTCTAGCATTGGCGGATCCGCTTCGCCGGCCGCCCCCCAGGCGCCGAAGACCGGCGAGTCGTCCAGCAAGGCGCTGTCGGTTGACAAGCTGAACATCGACAATGGTCGCTTGTTCGTAGGAACGGCCAATTCGGCCGAGAAGCCCCAGGCTTACGACAAAGTAAAACTTGAGGTGACGAACTTTTCGCCGACAGCGCAATTCCCGTTCACCCTCTCAGCCGCATTGCCGGGCGGTGGTGATCTCAGCCTGAAAGGCAAATGCGGACCGATCAATGCTGGCAATGCTGGGGCGACGCCGTTCGATGCCTCGATGGCGATCCGAAAACTCGATCTGGCTGCGTCGGGATTCGTGGAAGCTTCGTCAGGAATTCAGGGTCTGGCCGATTTCGATGGGGTTATTAACTCCAACGGCCAGCAAGCCAAGACCAGCGGCACCCTCAAGGCCGACAAGCTGAAGCTAGCCGAGAAAGGCGCGCCCTCGAAACGCACAGTGGAAGTAGAGTACTCCGTCGATCACAATCTGAAATCAGACACGGGGACATTGACGCGGGGGGATGTCTCCATCGGCAAGGCCGTCGCGCACCTCACAGGTGCCTACCAGACGCAGGGGCAAACCACCACGGTCAATATGAAGCTCAACGGAAGTGACATGCCCGTGAACGACTTGGAGGCGGTGCTGCCCGCCGTGGGTGTTGTCTTGCCTTCGGGGTCTCAACTGCAAGGGGGCTCATTGTCGGCCGATCTGGCCATCGCGGGCCCGACTGACAAATTGATCATAACCGGTCCGATTCGCCTGTCGAACTCGAAGCTCGCCGGCTTTGATCTGGGATCCAAACTTTCTGCGATCTCCGCTCTATCGGGCAGGCAGACCGAAGGTAAGGACACCACCATCCAGAACTTTAGTACAACAGTGCGCGTGGCTCCCGAAGGCACTCAGGCAAACGCTATCAACCTGACTATTCCGGCGCTCGGGGTTGTGACCGGCGCGGGTACGGTGAGTCCCTCGGGTGCGCTTAATTTCAAGATGAACGCCAATCTCAGTGGCGGGTCGGCCGGCGGCGTAATGCAGATGGCCGGCCTCGGCGGCCAGGGTGGTGTGCCCTTTGCGATTGAAGGTACGACTGCCGATCCGAAGGTTGTCCCGGACGTGAAAGGGATGGCGGGCAGCGCAGTCCAGCAAGCGATCTCCGGCAAGCTGGGTGGAACCAAGACAGCCAACCCAGCGAGTTCACTCGGCGGCATGTTTGGCAAGAAGAAGCATTAAGCAACCAGCCGTGGCGCGATTTGTCTTTGTGTTCTCTGCTGTGTTTGTACTGCCGATCACCATCTTCGTTAGTTTGAAGCTCGGCGGCGGACCACACATCCCCAGAAGTCGGCCAGTGTCTACGAATGTGTCCGCTCCTGCCGGTATACGGCTTCCTTGGAATGTCACTATGAAAACAGGGCATTTCACTTAATGGGAGTTCAGGCCTACTCGCGTGGCGAACGGCGCCTTCACTCGAATTATCCATCCAAGCGATCGGAGCACCGAGAACCCGCCGCAACAGTTCATCCGTTCATGGGTGACTTTATGATCGCGGGGCACGGCGAGAGTAGCGCCTTTCGTGTGGTCAATACACGGTCAACGATTTGCCCACTATTGACGGTTCAGCTATGCCAGACCGCTCTTGGCCCCACTCACGATAAGAACCTCAGCCGGGAAACTCATCCCCCGGTCTGTGGAATACTCACGAAAAGCTTCGAGCACCTGGCGCTTCGCTTCATTCGCCTGGCCGCCGTCGCGTAGGTCCGTGATACGGGATTGAGATTAGCTCTTGAATTTTCTGCTGCGACAGTCCCCACCCTAGCTCCCAGTGCACGATGTCGGCTGCTTCCTCTTCAGAGATGCCGGGCAAGGCCTTGCCGGCGTGAAACCGGGAACGCCATTGCTCCAACTCCAACGCCTGGCGGGTAAAGATTTCCTCCAACTCATGGGTGCCGGCGAACAGTAAGCCACAGTGCGACGGTTGATCCAACAGTTCCCGCAGGGTCTCTAGGCACCCAACCACATTGGGTTGATCTCATCGGCTCCGGGCATACATCAGAACCAGAGATCGTTGAGCAAATGGCATGTACACGAGAGCGGCGGTCATTCCCAGAGCCAGCCCCAAGCTGACGTGATGAACAAGAAGGAATGGTGACAGTGCCCACAAAAGATCCATACATAGCAGTACGGGAAAGAGTTTTCTGAACTTGGAAGGAAGCTGCTGAAAATCGAACGCAACCGCCGCGAAAAGGAACAACCGGACTGGGATCAGTACCACGGCGGTTAGCACCAGCAGCGCGGTGAGCGTCGACGGCAACAGCAGCCGCGCGTCCGAAAAAATGTCAAGAATCTCCGAAAGGTTCGCAAGCGCCCCCAGGTAGAACGCCAGATACATTGCCTGGATAAGCAGCAGCAGAGCCCGCACCAGCGTTCTCGGAGCGCGAGGCAGTTCGTGGGGGGCCGCGAGAAGTGTCCCTCGAAATATCTTCAGCCCATCATCCAAAGGGGCGACCGGCGAGGTAGGTCCACTGTTTGGAGCCGACGCAACCGCATCGCACGTCACGGCGATTGACACCTCAGACATTTTCGAAACCGGGCCCGCGAGAGTCACTGGCGCTATGAAACGATAGCCTCTGCCCGAGACCGTCTCTACATACCGGGGTTGGGAGGCCAAGTCGCCCAGGGCTTCGCGAAGCTTGTTGACCGCGGTGTTCAGGCCGTGGTCGAAGTCCACGAACGTGTCATCACCCCAAAGCCGTTGCCGCATTTCCTCGCGCGTCACCAACTCCGAGGGCCTTTCCAGAAGCATAACCAGTATTTGAAATGGCTGCGAATGCATCTTGATGCGGATGCCCTGTTTACGCAGCTCTCCCGTAGCCTCGTTCACCTCGAAGGCTCCGAAGCGAAACACGCGGTCTGTTATCTCCCGTGCCATTGGCACAGTTCCAGTCTAGCTGCCTCTGGCGGCCCAGAGCCAGTGGAGAACCCTTCGAGCATAACGCGAAGCTCTGGGTCGATTAACTCCAACCTCACTCGGTTCGTCCGCGCTGACCAACGGCTTTTCACGCCAGAAAGATAACTTCTTGTAACCCTCGACTATGCAAACAATTACACGATGATTCGCAAGTGAGAAACGTTTGAGGCGTTATGCATTGCGCCTGCTGCTCGCAGCGAGCATCCTGCGGCCACGAGGCGAATGATGCGACTGCGGATGCTGGCAATCGTGCTCCTACTAGCAGCCCCCTGCCTGGCGGCCCAGTTGACCTTACCGGCCCAGCAGGCATTTGAAAACTATGCCGCCGCTTTGGAGAAACGATTGGCCCAGCAGCACGCCAGCCCTGACACCTACCTTGCAGTGTTCAACCTTGCAGGGACTGAGCGAGCTGATGCGGAGCGCCGACTGAGATCGGGGACCATGCGAGTAGAACCGGTGAGTGGCGGGACACATGAAGTCAGCGGTGGACTGTTGCACCACTGGCGTGGCGCCGCTTTTGTCCCCGGCGGCAAGGCAAAAGACATGTTGGCGCTGTTGCGAGATTACAACCACCTCGCCAGGTACTACGCGCCGGAAGTTGAGTCATCCCATATCTTGTCCGACCACGGAGAGGCTGCAACCGTCGCCATTCGCATGAGGAAGCGGAAGATCGTCACGGTCGTGCTGGATACGGAGTACGACGTCCAAACAGGACTGACCGGCGTCAGCGGCTACGGCTTCTCGCGCAGCACGCACATTTGGCAGATCGCGGAAGCGGGCACTCGGCACGAGCGCAGGCTGCCGGAGGGCGACGACGACGGCTTTCTGTGGCGCTTGAACTCTTACTGGAGCTTCGTCGAGCTGCCCGACGGGCTGCTCATTGAGTGCGAGGCAATTTCGCTGACGCGCGATGTCCCAAGCGGCTTGGCCTGGCTGATTATGCCGATCATCAAGGACATGCCGCGGGAATCGCTGAAGTTCACCTTGAGCGCTACCAGAAACGCGCTCATATCAGGCCCTCCCCCAGAAAGGGCACGCCAATGAACGAAGGATGCGAGGTTCATACGAGAGACGCAATGCTCGCTGATAGGACACATGGTGGCTTTGTAAACGCGCTGCGAGTCCACAAGTCACTGACTGCGGAAGTCGAAAAGCGCGTATTAGTGTGGATGGCCGAGCGGACACCAAGAGCCATCAGTTCGGACCATTTGACCGCGCTAGGCTTTGTTGCGCAGCTCTTGGCGGGTGCAGCCTATGCGCTCGCAGCATTTGACCCGCGCGCATTATGGCTGGTGAACTTCTTCCTGGTTCTCAACTGGCTTGGCGACAGTCTCGACGGCACGCTGGCGCGAGTCCGCGACCAGCAGCGCCCACGCTACGGTTTCTACGTGGACCACATGGCCGACACCTTCGGCGCGCTGGCACTGATGGCAGGACTCGCCTGCTCCAGCTACGTGCACTGGCAGATATCGGCCGGAATGCTAATGTGCTTCTATGTGCTCTCCATCGAGAGCTACCTTGCGACCTATACGATGGGGCGCTTCCATCTTTCGCAGGGTATCTTTGGTCCTACCGAGATTCGCATCCTGCTGGCCATGGGAAACGTTGTGCTCCTCGTGCATCCCCACGCGTCCATCGCGAGCCGGCGCTTCCTGCTGTTCGATGTTGGAGGTGCCGTGGCCATTGCCGGAATGGCATTCATGGCCGTAGCAGCCGCAATTCAGCACACGGTCGTGCTTTACCGGGAGGAAGAGCTGCCGTGACCAGCACCGGGCGACTGCTGGCGCGGCTCGGCAAATTCAACCTGGTGGGCTTGCTGGGCGCGGCATTGCAGTTGCTTCTGCTTTACGTGTTACCGAAATGCTTCCACATGTCTGCGGTTGCCGCTACACCAGTGGCAGTGGAGATCATAGTGCTGCACAACTTTGCCTGGCACGAGCAGTTCACATGGCGCGATCGTCAACTCAAAAGCTTCCGGCAAAGACAAGCCAGGCTATGGCGATTTCACGCCGGCAACGGTCTTACCTCGCTGCTCGGCAATACCGTGTTGGTCTACTTTCTTGTAGGACGGCTCAACGCTCCGGTACTGCCGTCGGCCTTGGGAGCCATCGTTGTCTGCTCGCTAATCAATTTCTTCATTGCGGATCGGTGGGTATACACAACTCATTTCGCGATTCTTTCACGTCACCAGCCAGCAACCCGGAAAGTTGCAACACATCCCAATTAATTGCAGGTGAGGCCTTTCAGCGTGTAATTATCTAACCACTAACCACTAAGCCCCTATCCACTAAGCCCTGGCCACTAATCACTTTCTTCGCCTCCCACAGTTCCACGCGGTTCCCTTCCGGATCCATGATCCACCCAAACTTCCCGTACTCGTACTCTTCCACCTTGGGATCCACTTCCACGCCTTCCTCGCGCAGCGTCTTCAGCAGTTCGTCCAGGTTCTCCACCCGGAAATTAATCATGAAACTGGACTGGCTGGGCGCGAAGTACTTCGTCTCCTGCGAAAAAATCGCCCACACATTGAAGCCCGGAACTTCCGGATGGTCGGCGTCACGCCACATCGCCCCTGAACCGTCGGTCGCGCTCTCAATGCCGAGGTGTTGGCGATACCACTCGTAAAGCGCCTTCGGGTCCCTCGCTTTGAAGAAAATCCCACCCAGCCCAATCACTCGTTTCATTGTGCATCCCCTCCCGTTGCATTCTCTTGCCCCTCAAAACAAAAAGCACGGAGAAATTCTCCGTGCCTCTGTGTCTCTGTGGTGAACCGGCGCTTACGCCTTCTTGCCCTGGTTCTTCAGCACCTCGATGGCGCGATTCAACTGATCGTCAGGCTGATTGGCCTTCTGTTGTTTCTCCTGCTGCGCGTCGTCCGGCGCGTTCTCGTCCTCGTCGGGGGCAATGAAGTCGTCGTTGTTATCGGCAACCAGGATATTCGGCGTAACTGCCGTGTCCTGCACCGCCTTGCCCGATGGCGAGTAGTACTTCGCAACCGATAGCACCAGCGCTGAGCCGTCCGGCATGTCGATCACTTTCTGGATGGATCCCGAACCGAAGGTCTTGTCGCCGACCACGTCCCCGCGTGCGTTCTCCATCACGGCGGCGGCCACGATTTCCGCGGCTCCGGCCGTACCGCGGTTCACCAGCACCACCAGCGGCAGGTTGGTCACCACCGCTTTCTCCGGATCGGCGTTGAAGATTTGCTTGGGATACTTCTGGCCTTGCAGGTAGGTAATCGTGCCATGGTTCAGAAAAAGGTTCGCGGTAGCGATACCCTCGCTCTCTTCGCCGTCACCCGAATTGCGCAAGTCGAGAATGATCTTCTTGGCGCCTTCCTTCTGCACCGCTTTCAGCTTGTTGGCGATCTCCTGCGAACGTCCCTTGGGGAAGTCATCCACCTTAATGTAGGCGATGCCGTCTTCCATCATCTTGTCGCTGATCGGCGGATCGGTAACCATCGCGCGCGTGAGCACCGACTTAACCGGCTGCGCTCGCCGCGGACGCACCACGGAAACATTGACCGTCGACCCCGGAGGTCCGGTCAACAGGCCGTCAATCTCTGCCAGCGACATGTCGCGCGTGGTCTTGCCTTCGATGGCCTCGATGATGTCGCCGCTCTCGATTTCCGCCTTGTCGGCTGGCCCTCCCGGAATCACCGCGATCACCGCCGCGTAGCCGTAGCGCTTGGAAACCGCGGCGCCAATGCCGGCCTTGCCTTCCTTGCGCTGCTTGTAATCCTTGTACTCCGTGGGATCGAGATAGCTGGAGTTGGCGTCCAGCGACTCCAGCAACCCGTGCAAGGCGCCGCTCGTAACACTGGGAATGTTCGGTTCCTCGACGTACTCGGTACGAATACGCGACAGCACTTCGCT
>PLBW01000146.1 GCA_003135475.1 Acidobacteriaceae bacterium | reverse complement strand
ACCACCAAGTACATCGAGGGCCACAACGCGACTGTAGGCGGCTCGCTGGCGACGCACGACGAACAACTCCTCGAACGCTTCCGTTTGATTCGCAAAACTACAGGCTGCATTCAGTCGCCGCAGGATGCCTGGTTGACGCTGCGCGGCATCAAGACTTTGCCGGTGCGGCTCAAGCTGCATTCCGAGAACGCTGGCACGGTAGCTCGATGGCTGGAATCGCATCCCGCAGTTGAGCGCGTGCATTATCCCGGGCTTGCCTCGTTTCCGCAGAAGGCGCTGGCGGAGCGCCAGCATGTGGCGCACGGCGGCATGCTCGCCTTCGAGATCACGGCCGGCGCCGAGGCCGCCGTGGAGCTGATGAACTCCGTACGTCTCTGCTCGCTGGCCGAGAACCTCGGCGCGGTCGAGACACTGATCACCCATCCGGCCTCCATGACCCACGGCGATGTGCCCGTCGCTACGCGTAAAGCGATCAGCATTACCGACGGGCTGATCCGGCTCTCGGTTGGCCTGGAATCGCCAGAAGACATTATTGCGGACCTGGAACAGGCCCTGGCAGTCGCAACCGAAAAAGCTGGGAGGGCATCATGCACCGTTACCCGATAACAGTTCTGAAGTTTGGCAGCTCGGTGCTGTGTTGCGAAGCCGATCTCTCCAAGGCCGTACAGGAAATTTATCGCTGGACGCGGGACGGCCACCGCGTTGTCGCAGTCGTTTCGGCAATTGGTTCGACGACCGATTCCCTGCTGGCGCGGGCCCAGACATACGGCCCCAATCTGAGTGATGAAGCCGTGGCCACGTTGGTCGCAACCGGCGAAGCTACTTCAGCGGCGCTGCTGGCGCTGGCTCTCGAACGCGCTGGATTACATTCCGTGGTTGTGGATGAAGTCCGGCTTGGCCTGCGGACCCGTGGCCCGGTATTGAATGCAGAGCCTTGTGGCATCGACGTTCCACAGGTGCTGAGCGTTTTGGAAAATGCGTCGGTGGCCGTGGTGCCCGGCTTCGTCGGACGCCAGGAAGATGGAACCCTTTCCCTTCTCGGCCGTGGCGGCTCAGACTTGACTGCCGTCTTCGTTGCCCATCACTTAGGGGCCGAGCGCTGCCGGCTAGTCAAAGATGTGAATGGCATCTTCGAACACGATCCCGCCGACACGGTCAACGTCCCGCGCCGCTATAGCACGGTCAGTTGGGCGCAGGCGGTGCGCGTCGGCAATGGCGTGGTGCAGCCCAGGGCGATCGAGTTTGCCGAGCAGCACGGGCTCACCATTGAAGTGGCAACCCTGAATTCCGACTCGCCTACCCTGATCTGCGGCCTTCCCATATCGTTTGCCGACCAGTTCCCTTCGGCGACGCCGTTGCGCGTCGGACTGCTTGGGGCTGGCACCGTGGGACTGGGCGTATATCGCACCCTGGCCGCTCATCCGGAGACGTTCGACATCAGGCGCGTTGCCGTTCGCCGCCTGGAGCGTGAGGACGGTATTCCTCCGGCTTTGCTCACTCACGATCCCTGGGAGGTTGTCAGTTCGGACTGCGACGTGATCATCGAGCTGATCGGCGGTCTGTCGCCGGCGCGGGAATTGATTGAGGCGGCGCTGAAGTCGGGCAAGCACGTCATCACCGCGAACAAACTGGTGGTGAGCCGCCACGGCAAACAGCTTCGCCGAATTGCGGAGTTCGCAGGCGTGCAACTTTTGTATTCAGCGGCGGTCGGAGGTGGTGTGCCGATGCTGGAGCAGGTGGGGCGCATCGCTCAGACCAGCGGCATCCGAACTCTACACGGCGTGGTGAATGGGACCACCAACTTCATCCTCGACCGGCTTGCTGAAGGCCTGAGTCGCGAAGATGCGCTGGGTGAGGCGCAGCGGCTGGGTTTCGCCGAGCAGGACCCGACTTCCGACCTCGATGGCAGCGATGCCGCGCACAAACTCGCGCTGCTGGCGCAGACCGCTTTCGGCGCCTGGCTGAATCCGGCCGACATCGAGCGTACTGGCATTGAGCACTTCGATCGCGACGCTGTTCAAGATGCCGCGCGCGCGGGGCGCTCGGTTCGCCTGGTCGCATCGTTGACCCAGGATAAGTTCGGGTTGCGAGCTCGCATCGCTCCCCAACTCTTCGAGCACACACATGCCTTCGCGCAAACCATCAATGAAGAGAACTGTCTCGAAATCGAATCGCAGAGCGGCGACGTGGTGCAGGTGCGAGGCAAAGGCGCCGGGCGATGGCCCACTGCGGTGTCGGTCATGGCCGATGTGTGCGACATCTACCGCGCCCAACAACTGGGTGTTGCCGATGAACTTTTGGTCACCGGGAGGGCTTCATGAAATTCGCCAGCCGACTTCTCACCTTCAACGCCTGTCCGGAAGATCCGTTCCGGCCAATCGCCACGCCGATCTACCAGACCGCAACTTTCGCGCAGGAAGAGGCGGACACATTCGGCCGCTACGATTACTCGCGCAGCGGAAATCCGACCCGCACCGTGCTGGAGGACCTCCTGGCCCGATTAGAGAACGCCGAGCGCGCTTTCTGTTTCTCCAGCGGCCTGGCGGCGATCAGCGCGGTCGCGCGGCTGCTCTCGGTGGGCGACGAGATTCTTGCCGGAGATGATCTGTACGGCGGGACCTACCGGCTGTTTTCCAGAATTCTGGACCGCACTGGCGTGACCGTCCGTTATGCCGATGCGTGCGACATCGAGAAGTTTGCAGCGCAGATCACTCCCCGAACCCGCCTGCTTTACATTGAAACCCCGACCAACCCGTTGCTGCGCATCGTTGACATCCGCAAGCTGGCCGACCTGGCGCACCAACATGGCGCGCTGTTGTGCGTGGATAGCAGCGCGATGTCGCCGTACTTGCAGAATCCGCTCGATCTGGGGGCCGACATCGTCGTGCACTCGGCGACCAAGTATCTTTGTGGCCATAGCGACGTCACTGCGGGCGTAGTTGCAGTGAAGCGGCCCGAGCTAGCGGAGCAAATCTATTTCATTCAGAACGGCGAGGGCGCCGCGCTTGGGCCCTTCGACTGTTACCTGTTGCTGCGAGGAGTGAAGACACTGAAGCTGCGCCTCGACTGCCAACAGGCGAATGCGCTCAAGGTGGCGAACTTCCTGTGCGCGCATCCCGCGGTGCAGCGCGTGCATTACCCTGGGCTGGCCAGCCATCCCGGTCACGATGTGCATGTGCGGCAGGCGCGCGGAGCGGGGGCGGTCATCAGCTTTGAGACGGGCTCGTTCGAAGTGTCGAAGCAAGTGGTGGAGGCGACGCAGTTGTTCCGCATCAGCGTGAGCTTCGGCAGCGTGAATTCCTCGATCAGCCTGCCGGGGTGCATGTCACACGCGAGCATTCCGGCGGAGGTCCGTCAGGCGCGCTCGTTGGCGACGGACCTGGTCCGGCTGTCGGTGGGAATCGAAGATGTGGACGACCTGCTCGCCGACTTGGAGCGGGCATTCGAACGTGCGGCGTGCGCCGTTGCCGCCGCGAACCGCGCCGCGGAAGTGCGCGAGCGGCAAGTTGTGTAGTTGTCGAATTAGTGTAATCCGGCGCAAGCACGGGTAGAGCGGCGCTTTAGCGCCGCGTTGCAGCGAATCTTCCAGAAGCGAGCCGGCTTCAGCCGGCGACACTTCTTGGAGCTGTTATCCAAATTGCTTACCGTCTGGGTAATCCCGGCGACGGCGCCGCTCCCGCCAACTGCCTCATGCTCATTTCGTCGGGGCGGGAGCGGGCTGTTGCGCTGGCGCTCCACCAAAATTCACTTTCGGAGCCTGCCGTGCTCCCTCGTCCGTCTTGAAGTAGGCATCGTTGCGGGTGAACCCGGAAAGGCTTGCGACGATATTGTTGGGGAACAAGCCGATATACGTGTTGTAGTCTTGCAGGGTCTCGTTGTAACGGCGGCGTTCGATGGCTATGCGGTTCTCCGTGCCCGCCAGCTCGTCCTGCAAGCGCAGAAAGTTTTCATTGGACCGCAGTTGCGGATAGTTCTCCACCACGACCAACAGGCGGCTAAGGGCGGAATCGATCTGACCGTTGGCGGCGATCTTCTCCTGCGGCGTCTTCGCTCCCATCATGGCGGCGCGCGCCGCGGCAATGTCGCCGAAGACCTTTTCCTCGTGGATCGCAAAGGCTTTCACCGTCTCAACCAGGTTCGGGATGAGGTCGGCCCGGCGCTGCAGAACGACATCCACCTGCGACCAGGCTGCATTCACGGCTTCGCGTTTGCGGACCATCTCGTTGCGATGGCCAACGAATGTGCCGCCAACCCAGAGCAGCAGCAACACAATTACGACCAGTACGATGATCCCTTTTTCCATGCCAATCTCCCCCCGCCATCTTTGTCAGATGGACATCTTCCTAGGGCAATTTCTGTAACTGACGCTTGGGTACGCGCGCATCCAGTTCGTGAGCGACTCGCTGAATTGCGCTCATGTACGCATGGTACAGCTCGTGCAAGTTCTCCGAATGCGGGCCTTCGTTGCGCAACGCCAGGATTGACCGCAACGGCTGCACCTCAAATCCAAAAACCTCCCCGGCAGTTTCCAGCAACTCCGGCTTCGCCTGTGGCGGATTCTGTCCCAACGCGATCAAGGCATGGCGNNGTCCGCAGTTCGTGTTCCACCTCGACGCGGTGCAGATTCATGGGCACATCGATTGCGGTCACCACATCCTGGCCGAAAAGCGTCTTATGCGAGCGCTGAATATCCAGCATCTCTATCGCGAACACATCGGCGGACTCACGCAGCTCGTCGAGGGTCATGATCATCGGCGGCCGCAGCTTCTCGTCGTGGCTCCACCAGTGCAGCACCGCCGAGATGGCTGCAAACGAACTCGGTTCCAAGTGCTGCAACACAACCAGCACGTTCACGTCGGAGAATTCTTCGTGGAAGTCTTCGCGGGCCGCGGAGCCATATAGAACGATGGACACCAGATTTTCGCCGCATGCCTGCTGCAATCGGGTAACGAGTTCCTGCAGTTTACTTTCCGGTTTCTTCATCGATTGTCACTCCCGGCGTAGTCGTTCACCAGCTGCCGCCAGCGCCACCGCCGCCGCTCATGCCGCCACCAAAACCGCCGAAGCCTCCAAATCCACCGCCACCACCCGAGTAACCTCCGGAACTACCGCCAAACCCGCCGCCCCAGCTACCTCCATGGCCGCCTAGAGCACTCCCCAACAGAAACCAGGGAAGAGCGGATCCGCCGCCTCCGCCCGATCGCGGACCGCGACCGCTGCTTCGCGCCGAGCGCGAAATAGCGCGCACAACTACGAAGATGATCACGATGACCACGACCGGAATCCACCAGGACGCTCCCGAGGTAGGCGCGCTTGGCTGGGAGGCCGGCACGCCGTTCAATTGCACTCCCTTGTCCGCTGCTATCAGTTGGGCCACACGTGTTGTACCGAGCAGCACAGCAGCTCCGTAGTCTCCGCTGCGCAGATTGGGAACCATCTCCCGCCCAATGTCTCCTGCGCGAGCATCGTTGATCACCGGCTCCAGCCCGTAGCCCACCTCGATTCTGTACTGCCGCTCCTTAGGCGCGACCAAAAGCAGAACGCCCCGGTTCTCCTTCTTCGATCCGACACCGAGCTGCTTGTAGAGATCGGCCGAGTAGTCTTCCTTGCTGCGGCCCTCGAGGGAGTTCACGGTCACCACCGCAATTTGCGCGCCCGTCTTTTGCTCGACCTCGGCGCACAGCACCTCCAGCCTGGCTTTGGTCGTGGGATCGATGACGTTGGCGAGGTCGGTGACGTAGCCCTGGGGACGAATATCGGCAATTTTTTCTGCCCATGCGAAAGAACACCAAGCCAACAGCAGCACAGCTAGCAGAGCGAATTTGACACGCGTTGCCATGAGTTATCGCCGCCATTGCATCGGCGTAAGTACCGTAGAGAATGCAGGTACGCAGTGTCAAGGAAAGCTTGCAGCATCTGTGAATCGCAATTCCCCAGTTGCGCCAATCCCCCGGAACAGGATATTGTCTCCGCGCACACTTTGGAGGGGCGAAGCGATGCGATTGAATTGGCGCGCTGTGGTAGTGGCAGGCATTGCCGACTGGATACTCGGAGCGGTGTGGTTCACCGCCTTCCGAGCGCCGTGGCAGGCCGGTACCCGCATACCGCCGGAGGAGTTGCAGGCCTACATGGCCCATCCCAACTTCTGGCCCTATATCGTCTCGCTCGTCTGCAGCATCTTGATCGCCTACGTCATCGCCCGGGTGCTAAGTAGCTGCCAAACCCACAATCTGGTAAGCGGAACCGGCATTGGCGCCCTGATCGGCTTGGCGGCCACATTTGCCATGATCACGGAAATGGTCTTTGAAATTCGCCCGGTCCAGTTCATCATGATCTCTGCCGCGTACCCGTTGCTCGGCTGCATTTTGATGGGAATCATCGTGGGTGTGTGGAAACCAAAAGCGAAGGCCGAACTGAGTTCGGCGCCGGCGTCACCATGAAGATCGAGGGAAAAATCGTTCACGGTTACCTGAAGGCACTGAGCGGCCTGGAGCAACTACCCGGCCCTAATGGCGAGCGTTCCGTCGAGTTGTTTCGCCACGGCACGCTTACGGTGAAGCTGTATGCGCCGCGCAACGCCGATCATCAGCACCCCCACACGCGCGACGAGATTTACGTGATCGCTTCCGGCACCGGACGCTTTGAACGGGAAGGAAAAGAAGTCAGCTTCGGTCCGGGAGATGTTCTGTTCGTCGCCGCCGGCGAGCAACATCGCTTCGTAGAATTTACCGACGATTTCGCGACGTGGGTGTTTTTCTATGGACCTGAGGGCGGCGAAGCCGACCGTGAGAAAAGCTGAGCCACAACGGCTACGGGTCCACTATTTCCCCGTATAACTCACTCGCCAGATCGAGTTCGACGCATCGTCGGTTACCAGCAACGATCCATCGGGAGCCACCGTCACCCCGACCGGACGCCCCCAGACATGCCCATTGGGAAGCACGAAGCCGGTGAGAAAGTCCTCGTATTCGCCACTCGCTTTTCCGGTCTGATGCCGTGGGACGCGGATGACTTCGTATCCCGTGCGTACACTCTTGTTCCACGAGCCATGCTGCGCAGAGAAGATGTCGCCCTGGTATTCCGTAGGAAATTGCTTGCCCTCGTAGAACGTGATCTCGAGTGACGCATTGTGAGGCTGCAGCAAGACGTCGGGCACAATCGTTTTGTCCTTCAGTTCGGGATGCTTGCCCGGCAAGCGCGGGTCCGGGTTGCCGCCGATATAGTAATACGGCCACCCATAAAAGCCGCCAGCCTGCACGTGGGTAATGTAGTCGGGCACGAGATTGTCGCCCAGGGCGTCACGCTCATTCACCGAACACCACAGCTCGCCGGTTTTGGGATCGATCGCCAGCCCACCGCCCGCGTTGCGGATGCCATAGGCATACACGCGCTGATTGGAACCATTGGGATCCATGACCAAAATGTCGGCGCGATTTTTCTCCGCGGGGTGTGTGTCGGGATCGTCCACATTGGCGTCAGAGCCGACAGCAACGAACATCTGCTTGCCGTCCGGCGAGAAAACGAGGTCGCGAGTCGAGTGTCCGCCGCCGCTGGGCAGGTCGGCGATGTGCTCCGGCTTGCCCGTCGCCTTCAGGTCGTCGCTGTGGTAGGGGAAGCGCAGCACGGCGCCGGTGTCGCCAACATAGACGTACTCCGGGTTCGGTCCCGGTGGATAAAAAGCGATGCCGTATGGCTGGTCGAGGCCCGTCGCGAAGGTCGCCGTCTGTCCTGGCTTTCCATCCGCGGTGATGCCACGGAAAATCGTGATCTCACCCTTGTGGGGTTGGGCAAGAAAGATATCGCCATTGGGGGCGGTGATGATCTTGCGCGGTTCATTGAAGCCCGTGGCAAACAATTCGACTTTGAACCCCGCCGGCGCCTGCGGCCACGCATTCTTCGGGCGTTCCACAATCCGGGCCCAGTTCCACGCGGATTTGGTTGCGTAGGGCGCAGGCAGGTCCTTCGCGGTGATCTTGTGGATAGTGCCGGGTTTTTCGGAAAGGTAGTCGGTGAACGGCGTTTGCGACGGAGTCGCTGATTGCGCATGCTTGCCGCCTTGCGCGCATGCAGTGAAAGTTGAAATCAGAAGGACAAATAGCAGGGGTGCAGATGAATTCCAAGTTATCTTCATGAGTTATCGAGTCGCTCCGGCGTTGTCAACACTGATCTGGGCGCGCCCCTACCCAAGTGGGCCGCCCACGCGCTCAATTGGATGAACCAGGCAGAGCTTCGTATACGAAAAAAAGGGACAGCTTTCCTGATACCCACGGCAGAGCGAACGCTCGGGCAAGCTGCGGCGTGCCGCGTAAAACTCGACTCGCTTGCCAAAAAGGAAGGATAATGGCGACATAGGGGTTTCGAGGCTATCACGATCCAGCTTGAACTTAACCCAGAAATCATGGAGCGGCTTGCTGTAGAAGCCGAAGCGCAAGGCATACCGTTGGAGGCGTACGCGGAACGACTGCTGCGGGAGGCAATTGCCAAGCACCCGGAGCCTCACGGGCAGCTGTCTGTTGAAGAACTCCACGTCATGCTCAACGAGATCGCCGAAGGCTCGGATAAATTGCCAAACGTGCCAACCGTGGCATTCACTCGTGAAAGCTTTTACGAGGACCGTCGCTGAAAAGGCCGGCACACCCAGTTGCGGAAAGTGTCGCACAAGGTCTAGGCTGTTGGGCAAGCAGTGGGGTGGGTTGTGTTCAGCCTCAGTTTCATCCTCATCATCGCCGGCCTGGCTTTCGGCGGGGCCACCACGCTCATCGGATTTGGCGGCCTGCTGGGAGCTTGGTTTCACCGCGCCTTGGGCGCTCCCTTGCCTCTGCCGACCCTTCACAACCCATTCGAGCGGCGCCTGTATATCTATGTGGGGACCGGGGGATTCGTGGTGTGGGTTAGCGCCTTCCTATATAGCCTGAAGATCGCGCCGTAGTTTCTCAACTTTCCCGCTTTGCCAGCCGGCCACCTGGTGATCCTGCATGTATAGGGGTCCTTCGACTCGTCGCTCCAACATCCCAGCAAGCACAAACCCGGTGCTTGCCGGGGACCCCGTTTGCGCTCCTCGCTCAGCATGACAGCTCAAGGTTCGCGCTCAAAGCCGCTTCTCGCTCCGTCGAAAATCATTTACCACGGAGGACACGGAGTTTTTGGTCTCTATCGAGTCTTCTCCGTGATCTCCGTGCCTCCGTGGTTAATTTCATTCTTATGGGTGGGCGGCAGGCCCATGCGACACTCAGGATGACACCTCAAGGTTCGCGCTCAAGCCTCTCCCTCCGCGGCAAGCACTTGATCGGCGACCGCGGCGGCTTCCACCGCTGGCTTCACGTCGTGGACCCGCACCATGTGGGCGCCGCGCAGGATGCTGGCGACCATGGCAGCCAGCGATCCATAAAGCCGTTCCGAGGGTGGCGCGTCCTTGCCGGCCCGCTGGCCGACGGTGCGTCCCACAAACGATTTGCGCGAGGTCCCGGCCAGCAGCGGAAATCCGAAGCGGTGCAATTGATCGAAATGCGCCAACAGCGGATAGTTCTCCTCGAAATTCTTGCCGAAGCCGAAGCCGGGATCGAGAACGATGCGCGGCCGCTGCACCCCACTGTGCAGGGCAACCAGCAGGCGGTTGGCCAGGTCATGCCCCACCAGGGCGGTGATGTCGGGCTCGCGGGGAAGATCGCGCCACTCTTCCGGCTGCCCGCGGGTGTGCATCAGCACCACTCCGCATTGCAATTCGGCGCATGTCCGCCCCATCTCGGGGTCCCACTGAAAGCTGCTGACATCGTTCACAATCTCCGCGCCTGCGCCCACCGCCGCGCGGGCCACGCCTGATTTGTAAGTGTCCACCGAAATGACCGTTTCCGGCCGTGCTTGCAGGATGTCGCGCAACACCGGCATCACCCGGCGCAGTTCTTCCTCCTCGGTGACCACCGGCCTGGGCTTTGACTGTGAAGTGGCGCTCGCCTCATCGCCGGCAAGGCGCGCTCCCGGACGAGTGGACTCGCCACCCAGATCCAGAATGTCGGCGCCCTGGTCCAGCATGTGCAGCGCGTGTTGCACCGCAGGTTCCGGTTGGAGAAACTCGCCGCCGTCGGAGAACGAATCCGGGGTCACGTTCAGCACTCCCATGATGAGAGTTCGCCGGCCCAACTCCAGCGTGCGAGACCGTAGCTGCCAGCGAAAGTAAGGCCGCATAAAACAATTGTAATGGGCGCGAAGCCGCCGACACTCGTTCTGGGAAATGAAAAGCCGTAGTCTCCTCGGCTGGTGCTAGAATTTGTGCAGTAGCCCCATGTACCGGGTCCGCCATCTCGCTGTCTTTGTCCTCCTCTTCGCGCTGCTCTCGTCCGCTTTTGCCGTCACCAACAAGGCCGACAAGAAGCAGAGTGAGGAGAAGAAGCTCGCTTCCCAGATCGACAAGATCCTGAGCGATCCCGAAGCGGCGCGCGGATTTTGGGGTATTTATGCGGTTTCGATGGACAGCGGCAAGCCGCTCTACGCCCTCAACCAGGACAAACTTTTTGCTCCCGCGTCGAACACCAAGCTGTTCACCACGGCGGCTGTCTTTGGGCTGATCGGGCCGGACTATCGCTTCAAGACCACCGTAGAAACCTCGGGCACGCTCGACAAGTACGGCCGGCTCAACTCCGATCTGGTGCTGGTAGGACGCGGCGATCCCAATCTTTCGGGACGAACGCTTCCCTACAACATGCACACCGAACGCAAGACGCCGCCCATCCAGGTCTTGCAGAGTCTCGCCGACCAACTTGTCCAGCAGGGATTGAAATACATTGACGGCGACGTGGTGGCCGACGATTCGTACTTCGTCTTCGAGCGCTACGGCGAGGGCTGGTCGCAGGATGATCTGGTGCGGGAATGGGGCGCACCGGTTTCGGCGCTGACCATCAACGACAATGTCATCTTCGTGAACATCATGCCGGCCGACCGCCCCGGCGAGCGCGCGTTCCTCACCGTCACCCCTTTTCCCGAGTACTACAAAATCGACAACCGGGTGATGACTACGCCGCAAGGAACCGGACCGCGCACCGTGTCCATCAATCGCGAGCCCGGCTCCAACCAGCTCACCTTCTGGGGCAACATCCCGCAGGACGATCCCGGCTTCGGAGAAGCCCTGGCCATCGAGGACCCAGCCGATTTCGCGGCGAGGCTCTTCCGCGAACTGCTGGAAGAGCGAGGCGTCACCATCTACGGGCGCGCGCGCACTCACCACACCGAACTTGCGTCCACGCAAACCTTCAGCGTCACCTCACTGGCTTCCGGCGGCGGCAGCACGACTCGGCCGCCGAACCCCGCGCCGCTGGTGCTGGCCAGCTATCAGTCGCAGCCGCTCGCGCAAGATCTGCGGGTCATCAACAAGGTGAGCCAGAACCTGCACGCCGAGTTGATGCTGCGCTTGCTGGGCAAGGAGAAAGGCACGTCGGGCTCCATTCAGGGCGGCCTGGAAGTTCTGCGCGGCTTCCTGATTCGCGCCGGGATCAAGCCGGATCAGTTCGTCTTTCTCGACGGCTCGGGACTGTCACGCGAGAACCTGGTCACTCCCGACGCGGTGGTTGCGATCCTGCTCTACTGCCACCGGCAACCCTGGGGTCAGCTCTACGAAGATACTCTGCCCATCGCCGGGGTGGATGGATCGCTGGCGGAACGTTTTCGCAGCACGCCGGTGATGGGGCTGGTGCATGGCAAAACGGGGTCGCTGGCGCACGTGTACGCGCTCGCCGGCTACGCCACCACGCAGCGCGGGGAACACATCGCGTTCTCCATCATGACCAACAACGACACCCTGCCCGCCAAGAAAGCGCTCGACACCATTGACCAGATCGTGGAGAAGATGGTCGAAGACAAAAAGTAACTGCCCGCCTGAAGAAACAATAAGCGGCATTGAAGGATTGAGTAGCCGTGCTGCAACTGGCCATTTAAGACTTGATTTTAGAGTTTGTAAGAAGGCGTTCTGAATCGGCGCGGTAGAACGACTGTGCAAAATCCAGCCCCGCAGCCGGGGTCCCCAGTTCGCGCCGCCTTTGCGCGAAATGGGGTGGAGGAGGGGCGGAATTGATGTTAGCCCAGGGCGTAAGTGAGTGCGTGAGAACTCACTTTTCGAAAATGCGGTGGGAGAAGCAAACCTAGAATGGCCA
>PLBW01000122.1 GCA_003135475.1 Acidobacteriaceae bacterium | reverse complement strand
GAAAAGAGCGATAGCGGCATTCGTGTGAAACGCGAACTCGAAGCGGGGTTCTTCCAGTTTGTCGATATGCCGCTGCCGACGCTGCTGACCATCCAGTCGGGCATCAACAAATTGCGTTATGCAACTTTGATTGGCATCAAGCAGGCGAAAAACAAGCCGCTCAAGAAAGTGAGCTTCGACGAAGTCAAGCCGGTCCTCAGCGAAAACTTGCAGAAGATCGAGAAGCTGTACATCCCGCAGAAGACGAAGAAGACCGAAGTGCTGGAAGGCACTCCGGGAGAGATCGCCAAGAAGTTGGTGGACAAGTTGCGCAACGAGTTGCGCGTGATCTAAGCCTTATTCGAGCGGCCCTGGCCGCCTGATCGGCCGAAGGTGCAAGATCGCCACCGGGCTTGGAAGTTTGGCTAACAGTGAATTGGCAAGTCGGCACCCGCTGCGGCGGGTAGGAGGCGACCATGCCATCGTCAGAAGAGAAACGTGAAACCGGCTCAGCCTTCGTGATCATTGGCTGGGTGCTGGTGCTGTTTGCATTCCTGGTCATGTTCTTTCAGCCGGCGGCACGCAAGCTGGGGGAGACACGGTTTGAGATCATCGCAGGCATACTGGTCGCAGTGGGTCTGCTGTTGAATATCGTCGGCGCTCGCATTAGACGCCGCAATCGCTGAACGGGCGTCACAGTAAAGCGCGTAGAGATGGATTTTCATGAGTTTGGTGGTGTCATCCTGAGCGGAGCGCCCGCCATGAATTTCCGACGCGCTGCTTTTGCCGGTTGGGCGGGCGCGGAGTCGAAGGAGCCCTATAGCTGCGAGAATCACAATGTCGCCGCGTGGCGCAGCAAGTCCGGGATTACTGGCGGCCATAGGGATCCCTCGACTCCTCGGTCGCCGCGGCGACCTCGTCGCTCGGGATGACACACGAAGAAATTACGGCGTCAAAACAGATTTTATTCAGTAATCGCAGCCTAACCAGGTCTACGCGAATAGGCTCGGAAAGGCAGATAAGATCGGATCGAAATGGCAGATACCATCCTGGTTGTAGTAGAGCAACGCGAAGGCAAATTGAATCGTGTTTCCTGGGAGACCATCACCGGAGCGCAGGCGATCGCCGCCGAAACGGGTTGGACGCTGGAAGCGGCCGTAGTTGGCAGCGGCGCGGGCGACATCGCCAAGGAAATCGTCGCGACAAAAGTTTCGAAGGTGTACGACATCGAGTCGGTCAAACTTGAGCCGTACACGCCCGATGGCTTCGTGGCCGCGCTGAAACCCTTCATCGAGCAGAAGCAGCCCAAGCTCGTATTGATGCCGCACACCTACCAGGTGCGTGACTTCGCTCCCAAGTTGGCTGCCGCGTTGAATCGTACTCTCATCAGCGATGCCGTCGGCTACAAGTATGAGGGCGGCAACCTGCGGTTCACCCGCCAGATGTTCCAGGGAAAGTTCGCCGCCGACGTGTCCTTTGTTGGCGATCCTCCGTACTTCGCAACCTTCCAGAACGGCGCATTCCGTGGTGACCAGGTCGTGCATGGGGACGCAGCGGCGCCGCTGGAAACCGTCAATCTCGACGTGGCCGACGGTCTCGTCCGCAACAAACCCGAAGCTCCGTTCAAAGAGGCGAAGCAGGCAGTCGACCTTACCCAGGCGGCGATTATTGTCGCTGTCGGCCGCGGTATCAAGGAGCAGAAGAACATCGAACTTGCCCAGCAGTTGGCCGAAGTGCTGGGCGGCGAGATCGCGGCGTCACGGCCGATTTGCGATTCCGGTTGGCTGCCGATGGACCGTCAGGTCGGATCTTCGGGACAGACGGTTGCGCCTAAGCTGTATCTCGCGCTGGGAATTAGCGGTGCGATTCAGCACGTAGTGGGGATGAAAGGCGCGCGCACCATCATTGCCGTCAACAAAGACGCAGAGGCGCCGATTTTCGAAATCGCCGATGTCGCTGTGGTCGGCAATCTGTTCGATATAGTCCCACCCTTGATCGAAGAAGTGAAAAAAGCGAAAGGCGCATAGCAGCATCACGCTCGCTGACAGATTCTCGAGGTAGAGAGCGGCGCATGAACTTGCGCCGCCTTTTTTGTGTAACATTTATTTGTAGGTCGTGCGCAGTTGTGACGGGTGTCACCCTTGTGTCACAGCAACAATAATTAAGTTCGCTTTTTTGGAAAGGCCTAATGATCGTTTTTCGTAAACCGCTTGAGGGCGTTGAACGCCCGGTAATGGAAGCCGATGTCGTCATTGTCGGCGGAGGCCCCGCCGGTATGGCCTGCGCCTTGCGCCTGTCGCAGCTTATTGACGAGCACAACGCCAGCCATCCTGATGCAACGCTGACTAAGGAAAATATCTACCTCCTGGAGAAGGCGCGGGAAGTAGGAGCGCATTGTCTGTCGGGCGCGCTGCTCGACCCGCGTTCCATGCGCGAGCTGCTGCCCGGCTTCGAAAAGGAAGCGCCGCTTGATGCCGCGGTAGTGAAAGAGGCGGTTTACTTTCTGACCCGCACAGGTAAGTTCAAGTTCCCCATCACGCCTCCGGCCATGCGCGACCATGGCAACTACGTTATTTCCATCAACAAGTTCGTGAAGTGGCTGGGCAGCAAGGTGGAAGAGGCGGGGATCACGATCTTCACCGGTTTTGCCGGCTCCGAGCTGCTATTCGAAAGCGGGCGCGTCGTGGGCGTGCGGACCGACGATAAAGGTGTGGACAAGAACGGCGAGCGCAAGTCTAACTTCGAGCCTGGCTACGATCTGAAAGCCAAGGTTGTGATTCTGGCCGAAGGCACGCGCGGCTCGCTGACCAAACAACTCATGGGACGGTTCCAGCTCGATAAAGAACGTAATCCACAAACCTATGGGGCCGGAGTGAAGGAGCTGTGGGAGCTGCCCGCCGGGCGCGTCGCGCCGGGCGAAGTCATCTACACCATGGGCTACCCGCTTACCTTCCACGAATATGGCGGCGCTTGGATTTACGGCGCCAAAGACAATCTCGTCTCGCTCGGTTTTGTCACCGGGCTCGACTATCGTGACCCGCGCCTTGATCCGCATCGCGTGCTTCAGGAATTCAAGAAACATCCGTTCATCGCCAGGCTGCTGGAAGGCGGCAAGATGGTGCGCTATGGGGCCAAGTCGCTGCCCTACGGCGGCTGGTGGTGCATTCCCCCGCTGGCCGGCGATGGCTGGATGGTCCTGGGCGACTCTGCTGGCTTCTTGAATTCACAGCGGCTGAAGGGGATTCATCTTGCCATTAAGAGTGGAATGCTGGCGGCCGAGACTGCCTTCGATGGCATGGTGAAGAACGATTTCTCGCTGGACATGTTGGCGACATTTCAGGATCGCGTGGAGAAGAGTTGGATTAAGACCGAACTTTGGCCGGTACGCAACTTCCATCAGGGTTTCGAGAGCGGGCTCGCTGCGGGCATGTTCCACGCGGGCATGCAGCAGTTTACGGGTGGCCGCGGCCTGCATGCGCATTACACCAACCGAGCGGGGCATCGCCGCATGGAGCAATTGAAGCGGCTTCCGGCGGACGGCGGGCCGGAGGCGCATATCATCGGTCCCGCCAAGGGCGACGGCAAACTCACCTTCGACAAACTGACGGACGTGTATTACTCCGGCACCAAGCACGAAGAAGACCAGCCGGCGCACCTCGTGATCCACGATACCAACATCTGCAACGAGCGTTGCGTGAAAGAGTACGGCAACCCTTGCAAGAATTTTTGCCCGGCCAATGTTTACGAGATGGTCGAAGCGGCAGATACGCCCAGCGGATTGCAGATCCATCTGAACGCTTCCAACTGCGTGCACTGCAAGACCTGCGACATCATGGACCCCTACGAGATCATCACCTGGGTGCCGCCAGAGGGCGGCGGGGGACCGAACTACGAAGGCATGTAAGAGATCCCATTATCCGCTGGCTCTCGCCGAGTTGGACATGCGGACCCAGTTTGGCATATGCTGGGCATATGCCAAGGGAGACCGCTATGGGCCCTGAACGTCACGTCAAGCTCTTCAAGAATGGTCGCAATCAGGCAGTGCGGATTCCCCGTGAGTTCGAATTTTCGGGTGAGGAGGCCATCATGCGCAAGGAGGGCGAGCGGCTCATCATCGAGCCCGCACCCCCTAAGTCCCTGCTGGCCGTATTGGCGACGCTAGCGCCACTGGACGAGGATTTTCCACCCATCCCTGACTTGCACCCCGATCCTGTCGATCTGTGATGCGCTACTTGCTCGACACCAACATCGTCTCCGATCTTGTCCGCAACCCGCAGGGAAAAGTGGCGCAGCACATCCGCAACATTGGCGAAGCGCACGTTTGCACCAGCATCATTGTCGCCGCAGAATTGCGTTACGGGGCAGCCAAAAAACGTTCGCCACGGCTCTCGGCCCAGCTTGAAGCGGTGCTCGGAGCGCTTGAAGTTTTGCCCTTCGAAACACCCGCAGATGCTGCCTACGGGTTGCTGCGTACCGGGCTTGAGCAATCCGGTAGGCCAATCGGCGCCAATGACCTGCTCATTGCGGCTCAGGCGATTGCACTTGGTTACACCATCGTGACCGATAACGAAAAGGAATTCGCCCGGATCGAGGACCTTCCACACGAGAATTGGCTGCGCTAAAGGTGAAAGTGTCTTGGCGGACCCTGGTCGATTTTCGACCTGCGAGCTGACTGCTTTGTTCCTCACCGACACATGCTGATTCGCAATTCCGCGAATTCGGACTGATTTTTTCATTGAACCTAAAGGACCGCGTCGCTACACTGTCCGGCATGGAAGCCGCATCACCAGAAGTCGCTCTCGAATACCAAGTTACCCAAAACGATTTTGTCGGCGCCTACATTGCCCACTGCCGAAATTCCGGGCCCGCTAAGACTTTTCTTTATTACTTACTTCCGATCCTCGGGTGCTCCTCGATCTTGATTGCAGTGGTCATGATGGTGGTACAAATCCGGATGGGGGAGGACTGGACCGCATCCATTGTCTTTTTCATGGTCGGGCTGTTTTGGCTTGCCTGTCATTTCCTTCGACCTTGGCGGTTGAGGCGGGCTTATCGCAAGGATCCTCGCTTTAAAAGTCCCATCAAAATAACGATTAATGGCAACGAGTGGAATGTGAGCACTGCAACTGCTGAAGCTCGGTACAAGCACGGCACGTTTATCAGGGCTGTTGAAACCGATTCGCTGTTCCTGTTCTATCATTCGCCGTTAATGTTCAACTTCCTTCCGAAGCATGATCTTACGCCGGGTCAGCAAACCCAGATCGTCGCTTTTCTTGATCGCGAATTGCCGATCCGCAAAGGACGCAGGTGGCTACCCGCTGGTTCACATTAGCGGCTCTCGCAAACTAACCGGCGCGCTTTATTTAACGCACTGCTTTTCTTGTGCTGCGTCCTTGTGGCAATAGCATCTATAATGCTTGTACTGTTTCCGACCTCCGTGGCCTAACGGGATACCTAAGGCTGTGGCGGCGGTGTTCTGCAGATTTTGCGGAACCGAGGGTGTGAAGGGAAACGTTCACGCCTCCCGTGCTTGGAAAGGAAANNAAAGCTGACGGCTGAGAGCTGACTGCTGTGTTCCTCACCGACAAATTCGGGCGGCGCATCAACGACCTGCGGATCTCCGTCACCGATCGCTGCAACTACCGCTGCGTCTATTGCCGCTCGGGCACCGGTGGGCCGCAGTTTCCCGAAATGCCTATTGCCGACTACCTGCGCATGGCGCGCGTCTTCGTCGGGCTGGGAATCACCAAGGTCCGTCTCACCGGCGGCGAGCCGCTGTTGCGCCGAGGTCTGGTGGAGATGGTGCGCGGCCTCGGTCTCATGCGCACTCTTGAGGGCCAGCCCCTGGATATCGCCATCACCACCAACGGACATCTGCTGGCCGAGATGGCGCAGCCCCTTGCCGACGCCGGTCTGACGCGGGTCACGGTTTCGATGGACGCCGTCGATGCCGGAGAATTCGCGCGCATTACGCGGGTGCCGAACGGCTACGAACGCGTGCTGGCCGGAATCCGCGCCGCGCAAAGTGCTGGGCTCAGCCCCGTGAAGATTAACTGCGTCCTGATGCGCGGCTTCAACGACGATCAGATCACCGCCTTCGGCCGCTTCGCCCGCGAGGAAGGCGTCGCCGTCCGCTTCATCGAATTCATGCCGTTGGAAGAAGACCGCGTTTGGTCGCCGGAGATCGTCGTGACCCTCGACGAAATTGTGCGGCGCATGGCCGAGTTCATGCCGCTGTGCGAAATCGGCCACGCGCGCAGCGAGACCGCCCGCCGCTACGTGTTTGAAGACGGCATTGGCGAGATCGGGATCATTGCACCAGTGTCGCATCCCTTCTGCGGGCATTGCAGCCGAATCCGCGTCACCTCAGACGGTAAGATTCGCACCTGCCTTTTCTCTGTCCGTGAGCATGATCTGGCTGGCTTGATGGCGCAAGGCGCCAGCGACGAAGACATGGTCAAGTTCATCGCCCATGCCGTCGAGCACAAAGAAGAGCGCCACCACATCGGCGAGCCAGGCTTCGTGCCGGCGTCGAGGACGATGGTGCATATCGGGGGGTAGCTGTCAGCTATCAGCCAACCTCGGCCCCAGCGAGCCTAGGCAGAATCGAGCTTCAATGTCTCTCGGCTGGCGACTGGCTACTGGCTACTGACTTGCATTAACCCCCTCAACGCGCCACAATAGTTTCATTCGATCCTTGTCACCGCGCCGTGTGAGGTGCGGTTCGTGTTTTTGTAACGCAGGCACGGTCCAAGTCATCGAATGCAGTGAGTTGTAAAGAAGCGTCAACTTGCAGCTTCAACATCCCCGTAGGTCGGGCCCGCCGCGGCGGGTAGTGGATCTACTGGAGCCGCAGGTCAGCTTTCAACATCCCCGTTCCGGGGCGTGAGGTTCCGATCAACGGAGTCCGCGCGGCTGGGACTGAAGGCAGAGACAAAAAGTGGCTACAGCACCGATTACTGAAGCGGTATCCTGCTCGCTCGAAAACTATCTGGTACTCCCTGATAGCTCCATGGACGCCCGCATTGCGGACGCCAAAGCTACTCTGGGCAGCGAGTGCATCATTCTTGGTCATCATTATCAGCGCGATGAAGTGGTGCGCTTCGCCGATTGCCTTGGCGATTCCTACCGCCTGTCGCAAATGGCGGCGCAGGCCAAGGGCAGCTACATCGTCTTCTGCGGCGTACACTTCATGGCGGAAAGCGCCGACATATTGGCGCGCCCGGGGCAGGCGGTCATCTTGCCCGACCTGAACGCCGGCTGCTCCATGGCCGACATGGCCGAGATTTCGCAGGTGGAAGACGCCTGGGAGCAACTCGTCAACCTTGGCGTGACCGACGACGAAGGCAGCGGCCTCACCCCCATCACCTACATGAACTCCACCGCAGCCATCAAGGCGTTCTGCGGCGAACGGGGAGGCATGGTCTGCACCTCCTCCAACGCCAAGGGCGCGTTCGAATGGGCGCTCCGCCGCACCGGCAAGATTTTCTTTCTGCCCGATCAGCATCTGGGCCGCAACACGGGTTACGCGCGCGGCATTCCCTTGGACGAAATGGTGGTGTGGGACCCCTACATGCTGCAAGGCGGACAGACTGCCGAGCGCTTGCGCAAAGCCAAAGCGATTTTGTGGAAGGGTCACTGTTCGGTACACCAGCGTTTTCTGCCGGAGCATGTGGACAAGGTGCGCGCCAACTANNGGATCGTCGTTCGCCATCGGCACGGAGATTCACCTAGTAAACCGCCTGGCCAAGGAAAACCCGGACAAGCGTGTCATCACGCTCGACGATTCCGGCTGCCTGTGCACGACCATGTTCCGTATCTCGCCGCAGCACCTGTGCTGGGCGCTGGAAAACCTGGTGGACGGCAACATCGTCAATCAGATCACAGTAAAAGACAACGTGAAGAGGTGGGCGCGCGTGGCGCTTGATAGAATGCTAGAGATACAGTGATCATTCGCAAACGTCCACGGGAAAAGTATTGGCGGCGTGTTCCGCGCTCTTGGTCAGACCTGCGGGAGTATCGCCGCCGCATGGTGAATCGCCACCAGGCACACAATCAAGCCGAGCTGGGAAGCATAGATATGGCACGCACGTTCACAGTTTCCGAAGCCGAGACTCTGCTGCCAGTGCTGGAGTCGCTGCTGCGCTCCGCCATGCAGGCCAAAGCGCTGATCGAAGAAGTTGATGGCGAGCTGCAATCGCTGGCCAACCGCATCTTCATTAACGGTGGCACGCTGGTGGACGTGGTGTCGGTGGCCCGGCGCAAGGCCGAACGCGAGAAGGCGGTGCAGCGCGCCAAGGANNTCGATATCGGCCTGCTCGATTTTCCCTGCATCGTCGGCGAAGAAGTCATCCTGCTCTGCTGGAAGCTGGGCGAAAAGAAGCTCACGCATTGGCATGGCACCGAGGAGGGTTTTGCCGGCCGCAAACCCATTGACGAGCGCATTCTTCGGGGCCAGAAGAAGAGCAATTAGCGCCTCGCCATGATCCAGCTCTCTTCTGCCGGGAAACGTTTCGGTCCCAAGCTCCTCTTCAATGAACTCGATTGGCTCATCACCCCGCGCGATCGCGTCGGGCTGGTAGGCGCCAACGGCACCGGCAAGTCAACCCTGCTCAAGATTCTCGGCGGGCTCGAGTCGCTCGACTACGGCACCGTCACTCCTGCCAAGAACATGACCTTCGGCTATCTGCCGCAGGATGGGCTGCAACTCTCCGGCCGCACCGTGTTCGACGAGTGCATGTCGGTGTTCAGCGACTTGCGTTCTCTGGAGCAGGAGATGGAAGAACTCGCTCACAAGATGGGCGAGCTGGACCACACTTCCAGTGAGTACGCGCAAGTGGCTGACCGCTACCAGCGCATCACCGGCGAGTTCCGCGTGCGCGACGGTTATGCCCTCGATTCGCAGGTCGGCAGCGTGCTGGACGGGCTGGGCTTTCGCAAGGAAGACTGGACGCGGCAGACTGAAGAGTTTTCCGGCGGCTGGCAGATGCGCATCGCGCTGGCCAAACTGCTGCTGGCCAAACCCAACCTGCTGCTGCTCGACGAGCCCACCAACCATCTCGATCTGGAAACCCGCAATTGGCTGGAACAATATCTTCTGCAATATCCGTACGCCTATGTGCTCATCTCGCACGACCGCTACTTCCTCGACGTGACCGTGGATCGCATCGTCGAAATTTGGAACAAGCGGGTGCAGTTCTACAGCGGCAATTACGAGAAGTATTTGCAGCAGAAACAAGAGCGCCGCGACTCGCTGGTGGCGGCCTACAAGCACCAGCGCGAGCGCATCGAGCAGCTTGAAGCGTTTATCAACCGCTTTCGCGCCCAGGCGACCAAGGCGAAGCAGGTGCAAAGCCGCATCAAGGAACTCGAAAAAATCAACCGCATCGAGATTCCCCCGGACGAGAAGACCATCCACTTCAGCTTCCCTCAGCCCAATCCCAGCGGCCGGTTGGTCGTCGAATGCGCGAGCGTGGCGAAAAGCTATGGTACGAACGAGGTCTTCCGCGAGGTGGACTTCACCATTCAACGCGGAGATCGCATCGCGCTGGTCGGCGTGAACGGGGCCGGGAAATCAACCCTGATCAAACTTCTGGCCGGCATCGAACCGCTCACCGCGGGCGCGCTACAGCTCGGCCACAATGTGGAGCCGGATTATTTCGCGCAGGACCAATACAAGGAACTCGATCCCGCGCGGCGCATGCTCGACGATCTCTCGGATGTAGCGCCGCAGAAGTCCATGACTGAATTACGTGGGGTGCTGGGCTGCTTCCTTTTCTCCGAAGACGACGTGTTCAAGCCGATTGGTGTGCTGTCGGGCGGCGAACGCAACCGTTATGCGCTGGCCCGCATGTTGCTGCATCCCTCCAACTTTCTGCTGCTCGACGAGCCTACCAACCACCTCGACCTGCGCGCCAAAGACGTGCTGCTGGAGTCGTTGGAGAAGTACAACGGCACGGTAGTTTTCGTCTCGCACGATCGCTACTTCATCGACAAGCTGGCTACTCGCGTCTTCGAAATCGGCGATGGCCGGATTGAGGTTTTCCCCGGCAATTACGAAGACTATCTCTGGCGCAAGCAGCGAGCCGACGCGGCGGACGACCCTGCCTCGCCGGCGAATGGAGTTGGCCCCTGGACTCCCACATTGTCAGATGTCCCCGGCTATGAGGAACGAAAGCCGGCCTCCAGGAAGCGGGTGAACCCGATCAAGCGCAAGCAACTGGAAGAGCGCTGCAAACAAGTCGAGCAAGAGATTGCGCAACTGGAGAACGGGATCGCCGAGTGTGAGCGCGAGTTGCAATCGTTTGTCAGCGCCGAGGAAACGGCGCGCTGGAGCGATCTGCTGGCCCAGCGGCGCAACGGACTGGGACCGCTGCTGGCGGAGTGGGAAGAGCTTTCGCAGGTGTTGGAGCAGGCCAACGCCTAGAGCGGTTCCGGAATTAGTGTATCCGCCCGCACGGGTAGTGCGGCGCTTCAGCGGAACTGCCCTAGCCGGACCTGCTAACGCTCAGAGACGGCGTGTCCGTGCTGGTGGCGTCGGCAACCACTACGCGGTCCTTTCCACCCGCTTTAGCGCGGTACAGTGCTTGGTCCGCCAACCTGAGAAGCGGTGCAGCAGAGGTGCCGTGCTGCGGAAATGCTGCCACCCCGATGGACACGGTAATCCGTCGGAGAGTTTCTCCGCGATAACCGATTTGCAGGTTTGCGACCTGCTCCCTGAGCTTGGCGGCCCGTTCGCAGCCGGTCTCCAGGCTAGCCTCCACCAGGATCAGCAGGAACTCCTCACCCCCGTAGCGGCAGGCAATATCGCCGCCTCGTGTTATGGAGCTGAGGACGGAGCCTAATTCCCGCAGCAGGATGTCGCCCGCCTCGTGGCCAAAGCTGTCATTGAACAGCTTGAAGCGATCGATATCGATCATCAATACCGTCACGGGCTTGCCGTTTCTGGCGGCGCGCAGCAATTCCCGCTCCAAGGACTCTTCCATATGACGGCGGTTGAACAGGCCGGTGAGCGGATCGCGGACGGACTGGTATTTCAAAGTCTCGCGCAGCGTAAGGTTGGCAAAGGCCAACGAAATTTGCTCGGCCACCGTAGTGGCCAGCTCCTGCTTGCGCCGACGCAGTCGCGGTTGGGTAATGGAATCGCACAAGCCGGGATCGTCGATGCTAAGCACACCCAGGGAGTCGCCGTGAGCGACCATGGGAACACAGAGATGGCAGGCGGCCGAAGCCGGTTCGATATGCCCACACAGCAAACTAAAGTTGTTGGGTTGCACTACGTGCACGCATCCTTTGCGCAAAGCCCAGCAGCTCTCCGGNNAGCAGATTGCGCGATGGGTTAAGCATCAACATCGCCCCCGAGGGGAAGAGCTGCTGCAGAACGCGGGAGGCTTGCTGGCGCGCCTCGTCCGGAGTCAGACACGACTGTAGCAGTTCGACCAACCCGTTGATGGCTTCGATTTCCTTCGTGTACTCCTGCAGTTCCTGCAGGGAGCCTCGCACTTGCTGGTCGGAGCGCGCCAACTCTTGGGTACGCTGCGCTACGCGGTGCTCAAGCTGGGTATTAAGCTCGCAGACTTTCTCCTGCATGCGAATACGCGAGGTCATCTCTCGCGCCACCTTGCGGGTGGCAAGCGTGGCGACGGCCCCCGCCAGCACTCCCATAATCAGGATAAAGAGGAGCATAGTGCGTTGGGAAGCCGCGTAGTCTTGCTTGCTCTGCTCGCTGGCCAGCTTGACCTGTTCCTTCTGGAACCGCAAAAACTCGTCCCAGGCAGCGTGATACCGGAACAGGGCAGGGGTGGTTTGCTGGACCATCACTTCCGTAGCGGCGGCCCTATTCTTTTCGGCGAGTAGCAAATGAAGCGCCCGCAGGTAACTGTCAACGTAGGGTCCGCGGGTTTGTTTCACCGTTGCCAGCAGTCGCTTCTCCTCGTCGGATTCACAATGGGCCTCCAGGGCCGCCATGAGAGCGGAGATCTCGCGGGTGTTTTCCGCCCGGCGGGGCAGCAGTTCGTCGATCTCCTCTTGCCGCTGCACCAGGAAAATTTGCATGGTGATTCGGCTGTTCTCACTGGAGTAGCGCAGGGCCTCTTGCCCCAGTTGCAGTTCGAGCAGGCTTTCGTTGAGCGTGTCTAGGGTGCTTGCGTTTAGGCGCTGCATGCGATGCAGCGTCAGATAAGCGGTTCCCAGCAGGATGGCGATCAGCAGGGCGAATGACAGGCCCAGCCCTGCCGCGAGCTGCCGGCTGTTTTTGAAGGATGGCTTCGGTGGTCCCAGGGGTGCTTGGCTTACGGTCTCCGCCAGCGCGCCAGATCGAACCAGGCTGGCTGCCGCGCGGTCTTCAACTGGCGCGGCCGCGTCGCTCTGCGCCTCTCTCTGGGCGTCCACAACTTCGATCTGGGAAGCCATCTGCTAACTCCAAACTGACCAGCCGACACGGGCCAACAGACCTCTTGCCTTAGCTTGAGGCTACAGCCCAATGGGCTGAGCGCGGGATTAAATTCCTCTGAGGAGGGGTTACGAAAGTTCATGAAGAGCAATTTCGGGAAACTGTCCCGCTTCGGGAAGCATCCTCCCGACTAGCGAATGTCGCCCACCTATGGGGAATGAAAACTAATCACGGAGGCACCCAGATCACGGGGAAAACTCGATAGAAACCAAAACCTCCGTGGGCTCCGTGGTAAATGATTTTCGACGGAGCAGCTACCCAGTCAGGGCTTCTGCCCACGCATTCCACTTCGGCGCCAAGTCGCTGTTGGCCGGCCAAGTTACAGGGCCCATCATCGTTCGAACCATTCGTTGAAACGGCGAAAGGAGTTGGCCTAGGGCTCTAACCGTGCTACTATCCGCGCACACTGGCAAACATTTCGGCAATCCACTTCATTGCAAAAGGTGCCTCGTTCCAGCGTCAAATGAGAACCAAAACCAAGCATGGCAACACCCTGGCTAATCGGCCAGGAATTCCTTCGGAGAGCCTAATGCACACTGCCCGCCGACTGCTCTTATGCTTTCTTACATTCAGCTTCTTGGCAGTGCTGTCACTGCCCGCCTTCGCCCAGCAGGTGATTGCGACGGTACCGGTGGGTCCCTATCCCCAGAGTTCAGCGGTGAACCCGGTGACCAACAAGATCTACGTGGTGAACAATAACTGCATTGACTATCCCAATCCCTGTGCGGGCAACGGGACCGTGACCGTCATCGACGGGGCCACCCTTGCCACCAACACCGTCACTGTCGGGAGTAATCCCTACGGCGTTGCGGTCAACCCGATCACCAACCAGATTTACGTAGCCAACATTTGCGGCAACGATGTCACTTGCAGCAGCTACAGCGGAACGGTGACGGTGATTGACGGCGTGAGCCTTACCACCACCACCGTCAGCGTTGGGGCCAACCCTTACGTCCCGGTGGTCAACTCGGTGACCAACCAGATCTACGTTCCAAACGCTTGCGGCAACGATCCCACCTGCGCCTCCCCCTACAGTTCAGGGACGGTGACGGTCATTGACGGCGCGACCAACAATCCCACCTCTGTCACTGTGGGAATTCTTCCCGACGCCTTGGACGTCAACACGGCGACCAACCAGATCTACGTCGCCAACGAATGCGGCGACGATCCCTACTGCGCCAGCACAGCCACCATGACGGTGATCGACGGCGCCAGCCTTGCCACCACCGACGTCGCCATCGGCGGCTATTATCCTTACGCGATAGCGGTCAATTCGGTCACCAACAAGATCTACGTTCCCAGCCAGTGCTTCGGCGATCCTTCCTGCCAAGGCGACCCCAACGGTACGGTGACAGTCGTCGACGGCGCGACCCTTGCTACCACCAACGTCGCCATCGGCGGAAATTATCCGCTTGCGATAGCGGTCAATTCGGTCACCAACAAGATTTACGTTCCCAGCGATTGCTTCGGCGATCCTTCCTGCCAGGGCGAGCCCAACGGTACGGTGACAGTCATCGACGGCGTCACGCTTGCAACTGTCAGCGTTCCTGTTGGGGTCGCCCCCGCCACTATGGCAGTCGATACCGTAACCAACAAAATCTACGTTGCCAACCAATGTGGCAGCGATCCTTCCTGCGCACTCGGCCAGAACGGAACGGTGACAGTCATCGACGGCGCAACCCTTGCCTTTACGAACATTGGCGTTGGAAATGACCCCTACGGCTTGGCCCTGAACTCCGCGACCAACAGGGGTTACGTTCCCAACTATTACGACGGCACGGTCTCGGTGATTGATGGAACTCCTGCTCTGCAATTTGTTCCGCTGAGTCAGCCGTGTCGTGCTGTCGATACCCGGCCGGAGGACGGCGGCAGCGGTCCGATCCAGGGTGGCACGCACCAGGACTTCCCCATTTCTGGCGCTGGCGACTGTGGGGTTCTCCCTTCCGCAGCCGTCTATTCGCTTAACGTCACAGTGGTCCCGCAGGCAGCTTTGGGCTACCTGACGATATGGCCTGCCGGACAGCCGCAGCCGGTGGTTTCCACTTTGAACTCTCAGGATGGCCGCATCAAGGCCAACGCCGCGATCGTGCCCGCGGGCGCCAACGGAGATATCAGCGTGTACGTTACGGACACCACCAATGTGATCGTCGACGTCAACGGCTACTTCGCGCCGGTGTCTGGTTCCACGTTGGCCTTCTATCCTCTGCTGCCCTGCCGGGTCGCCGACACGCGCCATAGCGGTTATCCCCAGGGCCTGGGACCGCCTTCCCTCACCAGTGGCCAGGAACGCGCCTTCCCCATCCTTAATGCCACAGCCTGTAACATACCTCCTAGTGCAGCCGCTTATTCGCTGAACTTCACCGTCGTGCCCCACGGCGGGCTGGGTTACCTGACGGTCTGGCCCACGGGCCAGTCGCGGCCTACGGTTTCCACTTTGAACGACATCGGTGGTCAGATCATCGCCAATGCCGCGATTGTGGTTGCAGGCGCCGACAGCGAGGTCTCGGTTTATCCGACCAATGACACCGACCTAGCCATTGACATTGATGGCTACTTTGCCGCGGCGGGTCAGGGTGGACTGTCGCTGTACGGGGTGCAGCCCTGTAGGGTCATCGACACCCGCAAGATAGGCAGCGGCCAGCCCTTCAGCGGGACCCTGAGTCCTCCAGTGGATGTAGTGGGTAGTCCATGTGGCGTACCTAGCACGGCGCAGGCCTATGTCTTCAACGCGAGCGTCGTGCCGCAAGGTGCGCTGGGCTACCTGACGCTGTGGCCCGACGGCGCCGAGCAGCCTCTGGTTTCGACGCTGAACGCGCAGGACGGATCGATCTCCTCCAACATGGCGATCGTGCCCACTAACAACGGAAAGGTCGATGCCTTCGCCAATGGGATCACGCAACTGATCCTCGACAT
>PLBW01000155.1:14733-15529 GCA_003135475.1 Acidobacteriaceae bacterium | reverse complement strand
GTCATTATTGGCGCACTTGACTCCGGCGGCCGCGGCGAATACTTTGCCAGTGCATGTCCGACACACGCCTCGTAACCTTCACCACCGACTTCGGGCTTAACGATCCCTTCGTAGGCATCATGCATGGCGTGGTGCTGAACATCCATCCTGAAACCTCCATCGTTGACATCAGTCACGCCGTCGCTTCCTACGACGTGTTCGACGGCGCCTGGACGATCGCGCAGGCGTACCGCTTCTTTCCCCCGCGCACCGTGCACGTGGTGGTGGTCGATCCCGGGGTTGGCGGCACACGCCGGCCCATCATCGTTGAAACCGACGACTACATCTTCGTCGCGCCGGACAACGGGGTGCTCTCGCTGGTCGAAATGCGGGAGCCGAAATTCACCGTGCGTCACGTCACCGCTGAACGTTATTTCCTTCAGCCGGTGAGCCGGACCTTTCATGGGCGGGACGTCTTCTCGCCGGTGGCCGGATGGTTGAGCAGGGGAGTTGCGCCCGCCGAGTTCGGTCCGGAGATTTCCGACTATGTGCGCCTGGCGCTGCCCGCCGTGGAGCGCATCGGCGAAAACAACTTGCGGGGCGTGGTGCTCAAGGTGGACAAGTTCGGCAACCTCATCACCAACATCGGCGAGCAGGAGGCGCCGCCATTGTTCGCCACTGCGCCTCCCAAGGTGAGCATCCTGATCGCGGGCCAGACGATCACGCGCGTGTGCCATTCCTACGCAGAAGGTGGAGAGGATGAGTTCTTCGCCATCGTCGGCAGCTCGGGCTATTTGGAGATCGCGGCCAGGCAGGC
>PLBW01000155.1:4993-14715 GCA_003135475.1 Acidobacteriaceae bacterium | reverse complement strand
GTGAATCCAAAAAATTCCAGAAAGCCGATGCTCTGCATCTTGATGCCGGTGTAGGTTTCAATTCTCCAGCGCAAATAGGGACTGCGCCAGGGCGCGAGACGATGGCCGCGAGTCGCATTCCACAAGAAGCGCAAGATGTAATGCATGGCTGTAATTAGTATATCGGCGACGAAGGGCCGCTCCCTGACGCCGAACTTTTTTCGCTCCCCATGCTCGCTTCGCCAAGCTCGGGGCATCCTGCTAAACTCAGGCCGGAGCCGCGAAACGCCGGATGACCAACCACCAATCCCGACAAGCCGCGGAAGACCATTACTACGCGGCGCTCGATTTGTACGCTGAGGGGCATCACCAGGAAGCCATCAGGCAGTACGAAGCGGCCATCGCCGCCGATCCTTCCTTTCTTGACGCGATGCACGGCCTGGCGCGGGTTTACCAGGACACGGAGCAATTCGACCAAGCCATCGCGGTCGCTAATCGCATTGCCCAGTTGGATCCCGACGATGTGCTGGCGCATACCAGCCTTTCCATTTTGTATCAGCGCAAGGGCATGGTCCCGGAGGCCGAGGCGGAGGCCAACAAGGCGCGCATTCTGGGATGGAAGCAGCAACTGAAACAAGGCAAGCAGTCCGCAGAGTGAAACCCCGATCAGCCAGGAAGCCGGAAGCCACGGCGCGCGCGATCTATCGCAAGCTCGCGCGCGCATGGGGACGCCAGCATTGGTGGCCGGCGGAGACTCCGTTTGAAGTGATCGTTGGAGCCATTCTCACTCAGAACACTTCGTGGACCAATGTCGAGCGCGCAATGGCCAACCTGCGCGCGGCGGCAGTGCTCAACGTGGAAGGCATTCGCGAACTGCCGCTGCCGAAGCTGGAAGCGCTGGTCCGCCCCTCCGGCTACTTCCGGCAGAAAGCACAGCGGCTGAAGAACTTTGTCGCGTTCCTCGATGCGCGCTACGGCGGATCGCTGGAGCAGATGTTCGCTACTCCCACTGAACAGTTGCGCGCTGAACTGCTCACCCAGAACGGTATCGGACCGGAGACCGCAGACTCGATCCTGCTGTATGCAGGCGGTCACGAAATCTTCGTGGTTGACGCCTACACTCGCCGCATCCTGGAGCGACATCTGACGGTGAGCGCCGGCGCGAAATATGACGAGATTCGCAATCTCATCGAGCGCGCCCTGCAGCGGGAGCAGCCCGTGGAGTCGCACCGGCCAGGCCTACAAGCACGGCCGCACGCGCACGAGGCATCGGCGATGAGCACCGCGCAACGCAGTCCGCTGGCACAGGTTTACAACGAAATGCACGGATTGCTGGTGCAGGTGGGGAAACACTATTGCCTGAAACAGCAGCCCAAGTGCGAGATTTGCCCGCTGGGTTCGATGCTGCCAATTTCGATAGAACAGAGTGATGCTTCGGGCAAGATCAGAAAACGGTCGCCGGGATAGCGATCGCCCGAATTCGTGATCGATGGCCCCTCTGTACCTCTCGTGTCTCTGTGGTGAAAAATCAACTTGACTTGCTACGGGCCAGCGCACGCCTGATGGTTTCATCGAGCGCTGCCTTGGCCTTGGCGTATTCTTCAGGGCTGACCTTACCCTGCTGACGATCGATCTCAAGTTGGAACAACTCTTCCTTCATCGCTTCGAGCAGCACCGCATTACGATCGCGAACCGGCGCGGCTGGTTCATTGAAGTCGGCGAAATCGGCGGACGCCTCTCCAGCATCAACTGCGCCACGGCCCGATGTTCCCGCGGCAGCGGGCGCAGGATGCGGACTGACGTTTGCCTTCGACACCACGTGTGCGCCGCCCATCACCAGCACCAGCGCGAATGTGCCGAGGATGTAGGCGCGGTAATCGTGCAGCGGATCGGGCGCGTCAATCGGAGCGCCTAGTCCACCGCCGGGACGATTGTCGTTGGCTGCGGCTGGCGCTCCGCCCATGGCTCCGCCGCCGCTGGCATCGCCTCTGCCCGTGGACTCTGCGCCCTGCTGGCCTTCTGCTTGAAATGCGCCTGTGCCAGCGATGCGGAAACTGAGGTCCTGTCCCGGCTTGACGTTGGTGGCCACCATGATGCCTGCGCCCGTTTCATCGGGCATGGACTGAAACTGCTGCGGATTCTTAGGCGTGAACGTCATGCTCTTGGGCGTCATCACGACGAAGTGCTGCACTTCGCCGAGCGGCTTGGGCGAGATGCTGGCCTCGCCGCTGTAGGGCATGTGGTACGAAACTTGGAACTGCGTCTCACCCGGGCGCAGAGGGTAATTGAAGGCGTAGCGGTTTTTCTGCGGGCCCGGCGAAGCCTCGACCGCGATGGGCTGCCCGCCGGGACCTTTGGCCTGCGCCGATTCCAGCTCAGCGCCATCCGGCAAATCGAATTCAAAGGTGTGCTTGTCGTCGGCCACGGTGCGGGGCGGCTGCGACTGGTTGCGAATCGCGTACAGCGCTATTGCCTCTAGCTGTTTGCCATCGCTTTGGTAGCGGTCCACCTCGACCGTCTGGCTGAGGCCGTCGACTTTCTTGGCGGAGTCGTACACCGTTAACTCGGCCGTGGTCGTACCCGGCATCAAGGGGCCAGTTGGCGGGAAGTAATTGACGCCTTCGTGAGTGACCCGCACCATGTGCGGCGCGGGGTCACCAGCGGGCGCAGAGAGGGAGAAGTGGCCATGGGCATCGCTCTTCGTGCTTCCGATCTCCTGCATGCCCTGCGACAGCGAGAGGAGCGTGACCTCGTCTCCGGCAGAAGGCTTGCCCGTAGTGGCGTTGGTGACCGTGCCAGTGATGTTCTGGGCCGCGGCGAAGGTGGTCAGCAAGAGCACGCAGAGGAGAAGTATGGCGGAAGCCCCCGCATTCATGCGGGGGAAGGAGCGCTTCAGCGCTCCGGAAAGAGTCCGCTTTTCATCACGCGCTTTAGCGCCGGCATCGAAAAATCCCGGGGCTAAAGCCCATTCTAAGATCGAGCCTTTTTTCGCTGGACTAAAGTCCAGCTCCCCCTTGCTGAAGCAGGGGGCTTTCACCAGAAGCCTATCTTTCACGCCCGGCCTCCGTTCGTCGGAGCGCTTCCTGGACGCCGCGTGCCACGCCGGACCACGGCGCGCGCCTTCTCGATGCTGTCCATCTCGGCGAGAATGGCGGCGGCCTCGTCTTCCAGCAGGGCGCGCTGCACCGCGTAATCGGACTCGCTCAACTTCCCGGCCTTGTACTCGAAGCTGAGGTCGCGCAGATTTTCGTAGGTCGCCTCTTTGCGTTCCTGCAAATACATCAGGCGGGTCTTCTCTTCGCCGGCTTCCACATCGCCCGGCTGATAGAAAACGTAAAAGAACAGGAGCGCCGCAAACAGCGCGCAGCCAAACATGACGAAGGCGGTTTCCTGTCCGGCAGCAGCAGAGACAATCAATGCAAACATCAGTAATCGGTCTCCTGACGCGCCTTCTTGCGAAGGTCGTCGAGTTCGGCGGCGTCAAGATTGGGACGCGGCACAGGGTGCGCGACGGCGCGCGACTTCCACAGGAGCACAAACCAGATGGCCAGCGCCAGCGCCGCGGCGAAAACCGCGAACGGCATGATCCACGCCACGCGATTGAAGCCGGTCGTCGTGGGCGCAGACAGCACGGTATTGCCGTACTTCTGCACGAAGCTCTGCAGGACGAGCGAATCGCTGTCGCCTCGCTCGATGGCGGCAGTCAGCTCATTGCGCATGCGTTCGGAGTAGGTGCAGCCGACGTGATTGCACTCCAGCAGGACCTGATTGCAGCCGCACATGCACATGAGGCCGTGTCCCAGCTTGTTGAAGCGAGCGTCGCCGTCAGCGCCCAGGAACACGATGGCCAGCAGCGCGATGAGCAGGAGCTGCGCGATGCGAAGTTTCGAGTTTCGAGTTTCGAGTTTCAAGTTATGAATACCAACAATTTCCGTGTTCTTCCGTGCCGAACGGGCAACATAATTGACCGTGTCATCCTGAGCGAGCATTCGCCGGTTTTGCGAATGCGAGTCGAAGGACCCCTATTAACTGCGGAACATCTCCGCCCCTTATCGTTGTTATCCCGAGCGAGCCCGCCGCGGCGGGCGAGTCGAGGGACCTGCTCTACGCAACCGCGTGATATTGCGGGACGCTCACCTCTAGCCACTCGACAATGCAGGACAGCACGCCATGTTCCGGATCTTCGTGGGCAAAGTCCACGCTCGTCGTTGTTGGCTCGGGAATAGGATCACCATCGCCCGCCAATGCTTCGAGGTGGAATTCGACGGCTTCCCGCATTGCCTGCCGCATCTCCTCTAGCGTCGCTGCTGTCGAAACGACCCCAGGTACGTCCGGCAAGAAGCCACTCAGGTTGTTGGCTCCGACCTCGAAGACTGCCAAGAATTTTTTCTTCATCGCCAAGCTCATATCCTTCTCATTTGCTTTTCAATCCAGCTTGCTTGAGCACGCTGGACAAAGTCTTCGGGTGGACGTCATCTGCGGGAGCCCCCGCTATTGTCACCTTCCCAGGTTTCACATGGTGCTTGTACTGCCTGTGGCTTCCTCGCTGCGCAACTTGACGCCAGCCGTCATCTTCGATCTGCCTTATAAGATCGCGGACCTTCATTATTTTGAGGCCATCTCAATCTCCACCAACTCCAACCACTCCGCTGCGCACTGCCTCCTCCGTCGCGTGGTCTTTCTCCTTCACCGCCACCTTCACCGGCTTCAGGTTGGGCAGCAGCGCGATCAACGTCCCGATGATCACGATGACCACGCCCGACCAGATCCACATCACCAGCGGATTGACGTGCGCCTTAATGATCGGCTTGCCGGTGTCCTGGTTGCGCCCCGTGTACACCAGGTACAAATCTTCGCTGGGCCGCGAGCGATTGGCGACAATGGTCGATGTTTGCTCGCTCGCCTTATAGAAGCGCCGCTCGGGAAACATGGTGTCGATCTTCTTGCCGTGCCGGTAAACGTCGATGACGGCCCACTCGCTGGAATAGTTCGGCTTGTCATCCTGAGTGTAGGAGTCGCACACCAAAGTGAACGAGCCAATCTGCATCTTGTCGCCGAAGCCCATCTCCTGCTCGTTGTCCAGGTTGAAGGGCAGACCGGCCAAGCCAATCATGATGACGATGAAGCCGAAGTGCACCAGGTAGCCGCCGTACCGGCGTGTGTTGCGGCGCGTGATGGTCACCATGCCGTCGAGAATGTTCTTGCCGGTCTGGCGCGCAATGACGCGCCCACCGCGCCAGAACTCGCCCACCACCGTTGCCGCCACCAGCACCGACAGCGCGATCGCCATCAGCGAGTAGAAGTACGCGACGTCTTCCCAGGGCTTCATGCCGCCGATCATGAGCGCGATCGCCGTCAGCACCGCCAGAATTGCCGGCCACAGGAAGTTACGCTTCAGGCTGTCGAGAGAGGTCTTGCGCCAGGCCAGGAGCGGTCCCACTGCGGTGAGAAAGATCAGGAACAGCCCAATCGGAACGTTGACCCGATTGAAATAGGGTGGCCCAACTGTAACTTTGTTTCCGTCCCACGCCTCGTGGATCACCGGAAACAGCGTCCCCCACAATATCGCGAAGCACGCCACCAGCAGCACCACATTGTTGAACAGGAAACTGGACTCGCGCGATACCAGCGACTCCAGCCGGTGCTCGCTCTTCAGCGTGTCGCGGTTGCGCACGAAGAAGAACACGCAAGTGGCAAACGTCAGCGCCATGAACCACACGAACCAGATGCCAATGCCCGATTGCGCAAAGGCGTGCACCGAACTCACCACGCCGCTGCGCGTGAGGAACGTTCCAAAGATCGCCAGCAGGAAGGTGGTGAATATAAGCCACATGTTCCACATCTTCATCATGCCGCGCTTCTCCTGCATCATGACCGAATGCAGGAACGCGGTCATCGTGAGCAACGGAAACACAGACGCGTTCTCCACCGGGTCCCATCCCCAGTAGCCGCCCCAACCCAGCACCGCGTAGGCCCAGTGCGCGCCGAGAAAGACTCCGCAGGTAAGAAAGAGCCACGCCACCATGGTCCAGCGCCGGGTGATGTGAATCCACTTCTCGCCGGGATACTTCATGATGAGCGCGCCCAGGGCGAAAGCAAATGGAACGGTCACGCCGACGTAGCCCAGATAGAGCATCGGCGGGTGGATGACCATCTCGGGATATTGGAGCAGCGGATTCAGTCCGTTGCCATCGGCGGGAATCTGTCCGCTGACCAGGCCGAACGGGTGCGCCGCGAAGTTCACCAGTAGGAGGAAGAATACCTGCACTGCGGCGATGATCGCCGAGGCGTGCGCCGTCAGTTGCGGATCGACTTTGTAGCGCAGCCGCAGTACCAGGGCATAGGTTGACAACAGCCACGCCCAGAACAGCAGCGAACCTTCCTGTCCCGACCACAGCGCGGCAAACTTGTAAGCGATGGGCAGGTCGCGGTTACTGTGGTGCATGATGTACGAGACGGAGAAGTCGTTGCCGAGCGCGGCGACCACCAGCGCCACGGCGGCGACCGTGACCGCGGCCCAGCAGGCAATTCCGGCCCGGCGCGCGGTTTCGCCCAGGCGATCGTCCTTGCGATACAACGCGAGCGAGCCCGCAACGAACGAATAGGCAGCCAGCGCCAGGGCCAGCAGTAGTGCAAAACTTCCAATTAGCGGCATGAAAATTAGTACCTGTAACGCTTCGGGCCGGACCCATCCGGCGACAAATGCCATCCTGGAGCCAGTTGTCTCATTTTACTCGCAATCGCAAGGCCTAATAGGGATTTATGGTTGGGCTGGATACAACTTGCGGCAGTTCGCGCTTATTACACGGGAGGCGCAACCGGAGCCGCGGTGCACCATTGTGATTCTGCTATTTAGGAAGATTGCCCCAAGCAGGAGCTCCCGAGTTTAATCGGGAACTTCCCGATCGGGTCAATGTGATGCCCATCGGGTCAAAATAACCCAACTAAGCCGCTCGTCTCTGCCGGGTCTTCGCTGCCTTTCGAGCCGCCCGTCGACGCCCTTCCTATCCTTTGGTCCTCACTGCCTTCTTGGCCGCCGCCTTCCGCGCAGCACTTCCACGTGTCCGGGCCGATTGCCGCGATTGTTTCGACAGAGCCGAGTGAGATGCCGCTCGATGGCCTTCACGTTTCAGCACGCCACTGATCGCCCGCGAACGTTTGGCCGAGGTCTTCTTCTTCGTGCTTGACCGGCCTCTACTCACGTCCCGCTCGGCCTTTTCTCGCGTCGCCTCCGAGCTCTTCCCTTTCTTCGGCGGAGGCAATGGCACCCCGGCACGCCGTGCCTTCGACAGGCCAATGGCAATCGCCTGTTTGGTCGAGGCCGCGCCGTGCTTGCCTTCGCGGATGTGCTCCATCTCCTCTTTCACGAATTCGCCCGCCTGGGTGCTCGGCGATTTTCCCTCGAGTGTATCTTCGTGAGCCCGCTCCAATGTTTCTTTTTCTGGCATCGATTTTGTTCCTCCTATTCTTCAACAGAGATGCAGAATCCGGCCTGCAGGATGGACTACACTACTCTTGCGCGCATCCGCCCTGTACATGCCTGCAGCCGTAGCTCAATCCGTCGTGGCGCCCTCTGCCACCCCGTCGCACAAGTATCGACCGGTGCTGCTTGCGGCTGCGATCCTGCTCGGCATCGCCACCGTCGTTTACAGCGCAGCGTGGATGTACTGCGTTCGCCGGGCACCGCAGGTCGAAATTGGCATTGACGAATCGTACTCTTCCGCAGGAGTTGAGATTGATAACGTGCGCCCCAACACCCCCGCGGAGAAAGCCGGCCTGAAGGCGCATGACCGCATCGTAGCCATTGATGGAAGAAGTGCCGATTCGTCGGCGGCGTGGAATGGGGCGTTGTATCGCGTCTGGCTGAGGGCCAAACCTGGAGACATAGTCGCCCTGACCGTGCAACGGGCGGGACAATCGCAACCCTTGATCATAACGCCGGTGTTTCGCGCCCTGCAAGGCGCTGGCGACACCAAGACTCTCGTCCGCACAATAGCGGACCAGATCCTGGAATCGTACCCCCTGCTATTCCTCATCGTGGGATTGACTGTCCTGTTTCTGAGGGTGGAAGACCGCAATGCATGGCTGCTGGCGCTGGTATTCGCGACCTTCGTCACCGCCGCCGACATGCCCAACGAATTTGCCGCCGCGCCGCCAAACTTCCAGTCCGTACTGCTCGCCTACCGGACCCTCATGGGCAGCGTCCTCACCGGATTGTTCTATTTCTTCTTCGCGGTTTTCCCCACGCGCTCTCCGATTGACCGCAAAGTTCCCTGGCTGAAGTGGGCACTGCCGGTAATCGGTATCGCCCTGCGCCTTGGAGGTTACCGGCACGGCAACTCCGAAGCATTGCCCTTTGTCCTCGCGGTGGTGCCCCATCACATCGCGGAGAGTGCGAGACGGGTCACTGCTTACGGAGCCCTTCTGCTCGGCGTGTTGTCGCTGCTCTTGAACGTGTTGAGCCCTTCCAACGTCGCAGATCGCCGCAAGCTCAAAGTCATTCTCTGGGGAACCGCCGTCGGAATTACCCCGATCGTAATGGTGAAGGCGGCGGGGGACTTCGTCGGGTTCCGCACTCCGTTCTGGTTGAACTTCGTCGATGTCTTGCTGCTCTTCTTATTCCCCTTGTCATTCGCTTACGCGGTGGTGAAGCACCGGGTGATGGATGTGCCCGTTTTGCTGAAGCGCAGCGCGCGTTACTTCGTGGTGGAGCGCGGATTCCTGATCTTGATTCTGCTTCTTTCGGTGGGGTTAACGTTTTGGTTCGGGCAGGCGTTCTCCCGCCTTTTCTCCGCCGGATCGAAAGCCGCCATTCCGGTGGGTGCAACCTTCGGGGTGCTGCTGATCTCCGGCGCAACCCAGGTGCATCGCCGGGTACGGACCCGGCTGGACCGCGCCTTCTTCCGCAGCTCCTACGACGCCCAACAGATTCTGGAGAGCCTGGCGGCCAAGACACTGACTGTCAGTAGCCGCGAAGGACTGGCTGTCCTGTTGCACGATCAGATTCAGGATGCGCTGCATCCCAGCTCAATGTATGTGTACCTTGAGGCGGCCAACGGACAATTGCAGTCATACGCTGGGAATCCTCCAGCGGAAGCGATGACTCTCTCGACCAGCGGGGCTGGTCTTGAAGAACTGGCAGACCGTAGCGACCCGCTGGAATTGCTCCCCGAGATCATGCATGGAACGCAATTGGAGCCGCTGCACCCGGAGTGTCTGGTGCCGATTCGCGGATCGAGCGAAGGCCAGTTGCAGGGAGTGGCCGTGCTGGGACCGCGATTGTCGGAGGAACCGTACTCCACGGGCGACAAGCGTCTGCTGGCATCGGTGGCCAGCCAGGCCGGCATTGCCATGCGCAGCATTACCCTGGCAGAGAGAATGGCCGCGACCATGGAGGGGGAGCGCCGCACCGCGCAGGAAATGCAAATTGCGCGCCAGGTGCAGAGCCGGCTTCTGCCGCAACAAGCGCCATCGCTGGCCACGCTGGAGTGCGCCGGCAAATGCATCCAGACGCGCGCCGTGGGCGGCGACTACTACGACTTTCTCGATCTCGGCTCGGGCCGCATCGGCCTGGTGCTGGCCGACATCTCGGGGAAAGGCATGTCGGCCGCGCTGCTGATGGCTAACCTTCAGGCCAACCTGCGCGGCCAATACGCGCTGGCCCTGGAGGACATTCCTCGCCTGATGCGTTCCGTAAATCGCCTGTTCTACAAGAACACCGAGAACAACCACTACGCCACGAC
>PLBW01000155.1:0-4952 GCA_003135475.1 Acidobacteriaceae bacterium | reverse complement strand
GCGGGAGATGTTCTGGTGATTTATACCGACGGGATCTCGGAAGCTTCGCCGAACGAAGAGGACGAGTTCGGGGAAGAACGTCTCATCGAGGCCGCGCGCAGCCATCGGAACTGCTCAGCCGACGAAGTTCTCGAAGCCATCCTCAGCCAGGTGCAGGAATTCAGCCAGGGCGAACAGGCCGACGATATGACGTTGATCGTGGCACGCGGGCGGTGAGGAGAAAGATGTTAGCTTCAATGCGGCGGCACAGCGGCTGAAGGGAGCCGTTGGACATGGCAGATCACGATCCCGAACAGGAACGGCAGCGGCTTACCAAGCTTTACGCCGAGATGTCGGATGGCGAGTTGGACGCCATTGCTGCGGATTCGGCTGAGTTGACCGATGTGGCGCGGCAAGCTCTAACGGATGAGCTTGCTCGCAGGCACCCCGAAGAACCTGCCGTGAGAAACACAGGCGCCAGTCCGGAACGCGATTCGGTTGAATTAGCCGACGTCGTTAGCATTCGCCAGTTCAGAGATCTGCCCGAGGCGCTACTCGCCAAAGGCGCATTGGACTCGGCGGAAATCGAATCCTTCCTGGTCGACGACAACATGATTCGGATGGACTGGTTTTATTCGAACCTGGTCGGTGGCATTAAGCTGTGCGTTAAGCAGGAAGACGCTGAGTCGGCTCTGGATTTGTTGGGGCAAGCCATTCCGGAGGAGTTCGAGGTGGACGGCGTCGGACCGTATGAGCAGCCGCGCTGTCCGAAATGTCAGTCCTTGGATATCGCTTTTGAGGACTTGAATCAGCCTGTGGCCTGGGTCAGCGCCTATGTTCTCGCGCCAATTGCCCTTCACCGCAAGAGGTGGGTATGCCATTCCTGCGGACACCGCTGGCGTCAGGCGGAAGAAAACCAGCCCGCGACCTAGGAGACTTTCAGGATGGCCGTTTAGGGCACGACCGAGGCCGTGCCCATTCAGAAACCAGTTCACGAGATAGCGTCTAATGATTTTCGGCGGAGTGTAGTGCCCGCAAGGGAGCAGCGTTGTTTATGCCGAATCAACCGCCGGCGCAATCTCAGCCGGTTGGTCGGCTTCCGGCGCGGGCAAGGGACCGGGAGGATTGGTGGCCTGGGGCGCAGGCACAGGATGCGCATCGTCTTCCGCCAGCGAAGCGTAGGCTGCCAGACGCGCAAGCTGCAGCAGATCGGCTCCGGCGAAATAGAGCAACGCGATGGCTGCCATGATGAGCAGGACCCAGCCGGCTGCGAGATGCCGCGCCAAGCTCAGCGGCGCGAACATCGCCAGCGTCATCGTTCCAAGCCATGCCAGGCGAAGCGGAAGAAAGCCCAGTCCCAGCAGAAACAGCCGGCTACCTCGGCGCGAGACGAAGTCCACCGATTGCCCGAGAGCGTCCATCGCCGACCCGCCGTTGCGAATGCAAAACAGCGGTGCGACCCCGAAGAACCAATTCAATGTGGCCCCGAACCAGCACGCCATGCCGGTTCCGAAGACCAACCAGAGCGCGGCCACCCCGGCGCGGCCCTTTCCAGCCATGACACCGCCGATTATCAAGCACGCGATTGCGACCGAGACCGCGATCAACGACCACGCCGCGCGCAGCAGATGCAGGACGAAGATGGGCACAAATTGCCAGGTCATCGGGCTCGGTTCGTCGTCGGCGCTGAACATTGCCACCAAGCGGCGGAGAGTGGCGGCGCGGCCAACGGTGGCGGCAAAGCACCACAACAGGGTGACGCCCAGCAGCAGCACAGATTGCTCCAGCACGAAGCGCGTCAGGCTGCCGCGGAAGATGTGCTGAACGGCCTCGGAAAGCAACTGCGGTTGAAATGTGCCGAGCAGAAATTCCTCAGCCGGAGAAATTTTAATGCTGTCGAGAAATAGCCCGCAGGAAATGATGCTCAGGGCCCACGCCGCAAAACCGAAGCACCAGCGCCACGTAAGTTCAGCGGCCAGCAGCGCGGGCTCGTGCCAAAGAGCGGCAAAGCCATCCTTGAACGGCGAACCATCGCTGCCGGGATGCGACATGGGTAAAGGATAGCAGCACTCTTGAGCCGCTTCGCCGTAACGCTATAATGCGAGACGAATAGCGATAGCTCCGGCTGGGAGATTGCCGCACAAGGTTACACAGTCGCTGCATTGGCCGTGCAGCACCCGTGGCTGCCGCTAAGAGGAGGTCGAAGATGTTCGCACGAAATGCCCATTTCCGCGTGAAATCGCTCAACATGGCTGCTGACTTCGCCCGGACACTCCAGAACGAGGTGCTTCCGTTGCTGCGCAAGCAGAAAGGTTTCAAGGGCGAAATCACGTTGTCAAATCCCGGCAATCTGGAGCGGATTTCAATGAGCCTGTGGGACAACAAGAGCAATGCAGAAGCGTACGACGCCAACGTGTACGCGCAAGTATTGAAGATCCTTTCCAAGGTGATTGATGGGAAGCCTAAGATTCGGACGTTTGAGGCCGTCGCCTTAAATCTCGACGGCACTGCAGCCGAGCGCTAGAGTCTTTGATTGCTCTTCCTGGCGCAGCACTCGCAGTGCGCCTTCCATGAGCGCCTGCAGCTCGTCCTCGCCCGGATAAACGGTGATGGGAGCGATCCAACTTACGGATTCGGTGAGCCGCGAGACCAACCGCTGCGAATGCGCCATGCCGCCGGTAAAGAGCACAGCGTTCACGCGTCCGTGCAGGACGGCCGCCATCGCCCCGATCTCTTTCGCGATTTGATAGGCCATCGCATCGAACACGGTTTTGGCCTTTGCCTCACCACTCGCGATGCGGCGCTCCACTTCTACCAGGTCCTTGGTGCCGAGATAAGAGTACAGTCCGCCCTCGCGGAAGAGCAGCCCTTCCACTTGCTTCTGTGTGTACTTGCCGCTGAAGCAGAGATCGACCAACTGCATCGCCGGCACTCCGCCGGCACGCTCCGTGGAAAATGCCCCTTCTTCGCGCGAATTGGTCACGTCCACCATGAGGCCGTTTTCGTGCGCTGAAACCGAAATCCCGCTGCCCAGGTGGGCCACAATCAGCCGCAGTGACTCGTAGCGTTCGCCGCGCTCGCGAGCGTAACGCTTGGCCACCGCCTTGGAATTCAAGGCATGCGACAAACACTGCCGCTCCAGCAGCACCGATCCCGACAGGCGCGCGCACTCCGGCCACTCGTCCACACTGACGGGATCGACGACGTAAGCCTGCGTCCCGGCCTTTTGCGCGATGTCGTATGCCAGGAATGCGCCCAGGTTCGCAGCATGTTCGCCGCGCCTGGCCAGCCGCAATTCATCGAGCATTTCCTCGTTCACAACGTAAGTGCCGCTGGCCAAGGCGGGTAGAAGTCCGCCGCGTCCCACCACCGCATGAAGCTCGCGGACGTTATGTCCCGCCTCGGTGAGTGCGGCTTCAATCTGCGCGGAGCGAAATTGCTGCTGATCGAGAACTGGGCGCCCATGGAACTGCGCCATCTCGCCATCGGAATGCCGGATATTCTTGACGAAGTCAGGGCGCTCGTTCACGTACAGGGCCATCTTCGTGGACGTGGAGCCGGGGTTAATCGCGAGGATTTTGAATTCACCGGGCGGCAAAGATAACCCCCAGCGCAATGGAGTTCACCTTGTCATCTACGCTCTCCACCCGCGATGGAATCAGGATCGGGACCTTCGCGCCGGCAACCACGTGCGCGCATTGCGAGCCGCCCAGGTACTTCACCGATTTCCCAAGAAGATTGCCCGCCTCGATGTTCGGAACCACCATGCAGTCGGCGTGACCGGCCACCGGATGCTCGATGCCCTTGGCCTGTGCCGCAGATTCCAGAAGTGCGCAATCGAGGGCGAGCGGGCCGAAGACGTCTGCATCGCCGAACTCGCCGGCTTCGGCCATCCCGGTGAGCAGCTCGGCATCCACACTCGAGGGCACCGACTCGCTGACCGCTTCGGTGGCGCTCATGAGCGCGATCTTCGGACGCGCCAGTCCCAGGGAACGCATGACCTCGATGGCGTTTTGCACGATTTGCTTTTTCTGCTCCAGGTTCGGCGAAACATTCAGCCCGCCATCGGTAATACCCACCAACCGGAGCTCGCCCGCCAGCTTGTCCTCATAGAGGAGCACGTCGCTCAACAGGCGTCCCGTCCGCAGCCCAGCTTGTTTGTCCAGCGCGGCCCGCAGGAGTTCATCGGTGCGGAGATGGCCTTTCAGCAAGAGGTCCACGCGGCCATCATGCGCCATGCGGATTGCGGCGGCGGCTGCGTCATCCGCGCTGACAAACTCCGCCCCGGCGATCAAGCCAAAGAGCCCGAGCGTCTCCGCCTTGGCGCGGATTTTCCGCTCGTCGCCAACCAGCACCGGAATGGCAATCCCGAGATGCAGCGCGCCATCGGCTGCGGTCAGGGCAACCTCGTCGTCAGCCCCGACGATTGCGACACGTTTGGGCCCCAGCGGCTGAGCGCAGCGGCGGAGTTCGGCGAAGTTCGTTATTTCCTGTTTGGCAAGTGCAGCAGCGCTTAAGATCATGGCCTAATTGTCGCCCCGCGCGCATTGCGTTGCAGTGAGGCGGGTCACAATGGCGCCTGTCAGGCTCCGCGCAGAATTCCGTTACCATGGTGTTTGCAAATCCATACCCAAGGAAGGGCAATCTATGTCGCTGGACTATCTGCTCAAGACGGAACCCTCGGAATACTCCTTCGCTGATCTGCAGCGGGACAAAGTGACAGTCTGGGACGGAGTAACGAACCCGGTCGCGGTGAAACATCTGCGGGAGATGACACCCGGAGCGAGACTGATCATCTACGAGACCGGAGATCGCAAGAGCGCAGTTGGCGCCGCGTCGGTCGTTTCCGTCGATGCTGCCGATCCCAAGAAACCGATGGTGAAGATCAAGGCCGGAAAAGCGCTTCCGCAGCCGGTCTCTTTGCAACAGATCAAAGCCAACCGGCTGTTTGCGGATTCGCCTCTGGTGCGTCA
>PLBW01000195.1 GCA_003135475.1 Acidobacteriaceae bacterium | reverse complement strand
ATCGATTCGGCAACCCTCATGAACAAGGGCTTTGAGGTGATTGAGGCTTGCCGCTTGTTCGACATGCCACCGAGCCAGGTCAGCGTCCTGGTGCATCCGCAGAGCACGATTCACTCCATGGTCGAGTTCGTGGACGGCAGCCTGCTGGCCCAACTCTCGGTCACCGACATGCGATTACCGATTCTGTATGCGCTGTGCTATCCCGATCGCATCGAGTCGGACCTGCGCTTTCCCGTTGAGGAACTGCGGCGGCTGGATTTCCTGCCTCCTGACTTGGAGAAATTCCCCTGCTTACGTTTGGCTTACCAGGCGGTCGAAGCAGGAGGCGCGAAGACGATTGCCTTGAATGCGGCGGACGAAGTGGCGGTGGCGGCCTTCCTCGAAGGTAGTATTGGATTTCAGGATATTCCGGCTACAATAGAAGCGGCGGTCAGGGAAACGCCGGCGCGGGTTCCGAAATCCATAGAGGAAGTATTGAGTGTCGATAATAATGCGCGTCTCCGAGCACGCGACCGCATCCAATGTCTGGACTCCAGAACGTGACTTCCCCACCTAGCCAAAAGAGAGCTAGAATAGGGTACCCCCAGACGGATTTTCCCCTAGTCAAAAGAGGTTTATGGAATCGTTTCTAATCGCACTGGCTTCCATGGCGGTGGTGCTCGGCATCATGATCCTGGTGCACGAGTTCGGCCATTACGCGGCTGCGAAATGGTTTGGCGTACGCGTAGATGTGTTTTCCATCGGTTTCGGCAAGCGTCTTACGGGCTTTCGTCGTGGTGGAACGGACTACCGCATCAGCGCGCTGCCGCTGGGCGGATACGTGAAGATGGCGGGCGAGAGTCCGCTGGAGTCGCGCACCGGCGCGCCGGACGAGTTCATGTCGCATCCCCGCTGGCAGCGCTTCGTGATCGCCGCCGCCGGTCCGGCCATGAACATCATCTTGGCCGTCGTCCTTCTAACGGGCGTGTTCATGGTGCACTATGAGCATCCGGTCTATCTCGACCAGCCTGCGGTGGTGGGATGGGTGATGGAGAACTCGCCTGCGGCCAAAGCCGGGATGGAGCCGGGCGACCTCATCGTGCGCATCGATGGCCAGCAGAATCCCACCTGGGAAGATGTCCTGCTGAAGGTGTTGGTCACCACCAAAGGACCGGTGGATATCGCCATTCAGCGCGGCAACCAGATCCTGGAGAAACAAATCCAGCCCGAGCTTGATGGGTCGGACCAATACGACAACGTGGGATGGTTGCCGGAAGAGCCGATCACCGTAACCTATCTTGAGCCAAACATGCCCGCAGTCAAGGCCGGGCTGAAGGTGGGCGACGAGGTTGTCGCGGTGAACGGTACGAAGATGCGATCGCTGCTTTCCGTGATCCACTACCTGCGGCAAAACGGTGAGAAGCTGGTGGATGTCACTTTGTTGCGCAACGGGCAGAAGTTAGATATCCAGGTAGCGCCCGTCCAAACCGAGGACAACGGGCAGAAGAATTATCGCCTGGGCTTCCAATCGAGGCCGGTGCAAATCGACAAGCTGCGTTTCGCTCAGGCGCTCAATCGTTCCCTCGACGAAAACAAACGGTATTCGGTGCTGATCGTGGACTTGGTCCGCAAGTTAGTACAGCACAAGGCGTCCATCAAGCAAATGGAAGGCCCCATCGGTATCGCCCGCGCTTCCGGAGATGCGGCGCGTCAGCCAGGATGGGCGCCGCTGCTTAGGCTGATGGCCATGATCAGCCTCAACCTGGGCATCTTCAACCTGCTGCCCATTCCCATTCTCGATGGTGGAATCATCCTGTTGCTGATCATTGAGGGGCTGCTCCGGCGGGAGATCAGCATCCGGATCAAGGAACGCATCTATCAAACCGCATTTGTCTTCCTGATCCTGTTCGCGGCGGTGGTGATTTACAACGACCTGATGAAAGCGCTTCCCGGACTGGCGCAACGGCTGCCTTGACGGCATAGCTTCTGGAAAGTCAAAACGGGGCGCATCATGCGCCCCGTTTCTGATTGCGGGAACGCGGGAGAAGGATGCCTTTGGCCGCTGGCTCTCAAATTTGGCAAGCAACAACCGCCCAAAAGGAAAAGGCTCCCGTATCTGGGGAGCCTTTCAGTGGTCGATGAGAATTTGGTTTACGACTGCGAGCCGTCCTTACGCTTCAGCGTGGGACGGTCGTCGTCGGTCTTGCTATCCGTGCCGCTTCCGGTATCGGTGGAAGGATTGTCGGCCGTGGCCCGCCGCAGCGTCGGCCGGTCTTTGTTGTCCTTGTCGTTCTGCACCTTGTGGCGGTTTTGGATCGAGGCCAGACGCGCCTTCACGTCTTCGAACTCCGAGGTGTCCACGATGTACTCGGGGCGCGCCGGAAGAACGGTCTTCATTTCCTGCTGCGCGGCCGCAACGCGATCATCGGTCATGGGGTGGGAAGCGAACGCCTTGGCGATGGTGCCGGGCTTCTTCTTCTCCAGAGCCTCGACCTTCTCGAAGAACGAGATGAACGACTGCGGATCGTATCCCGCCTTGTACATGTATTCCATGCCCAGGAAATCGGCCTGCGCCTCGAAGGTGCGCGAGAACTTCATGAAAGCGACCGGTACGCCAATGCTCAGCGCGGCCTGCGTACCCTCATACACCGCCCAGCCGCCCGGCACGAAGATCAGCGCGATGCTGGCCAGGTTGGCGATATTACTCCGGGTCTGCTCGCGAGCTACGTGACAGGCGGCGACGTGACCGATCTCATGCGCCATTACACCGGCCAACTCGGCTTCGTTGTCCGCGGCCAGAATGAGGCCTGAGTTCACGTAGAAGAATCCGCCGGGCAGCGCGAAGGCATTGAGTTCGTCGGTGTCAATCACCTTGATGGTGAACGGCACCTTGGCGTCCGAGTTGCGCACCAGGTTCTGGCCCAGCCGGTTGATGTACTCGGTGACCACGGGGTCCTGCACCATCTTGGCGGTGTGCTCCACCTGTTGCGAGTACGCGCGCCCCATGGCGACCTGCTTGTCGAGCGAGTACCAATTGCCCATTCCCTTGTCGCAGCCGACGTTGCGGTTGCCGATGGCGTCAATGTTGTTCATTGTGCTGGGGCTGGGGGCGTTTTTGTCCGGCTTTTGCGGCTTTTCCGGTGCGGGCGGATTCGAGGTGTCCGGTGCGGGCGGATTGGCGGTGTCTGGCGCAGGCGGATTGGACGCGGCGTTCGGATCTTGCGCTGAAGAAGGCTGGCTCTGAGCAACGCCGAATGGAACCAGCGTGAGTGCAAGGACACAGCAGCCGAGCAAACGGGATAGGTAACGCATGATGTACACCTTTTCGGGCCCGATCACGGGCCAGATAGACTCCAGCCTCAGAGTGCCCTAAGACCTGTTATAAACCCAAATCGGGCCGATTTGTCGCCCGCTGCCTTCATTCTCGTCCCTTTCGGCAGCGAAGTCCATGTCCATTAGACGGCCTGATTAGTCAGATGTCGGGTTTCTGTTAAGGTTTCTGCATTTCGCCACGATTGGTTTCAAAATCTTCAACCGCTGGTGTCGACTCAACCCCTCCGCCTGCTTGAGCGGCGGCAGAGTTTCGACGTAGGGTACGAATGGCTAACCATGCCATCGTAGCCGCCCAAAACACCAGCAACACCTGCCCACCAGAGCGGAGGTGGAGGGCCGCATCCAACTCATATTGTCACAGCACGATATAGCCCATCCCAAGCACGAACAAACTCACGCACCTCGTGATCGTCTTCTGAAAAGCTGAAATCGGCCTATCTCGCTGAAACATAACTGCATAGATCCATCCAGTCTTGCTGAGCGCAAATGCCAGCAATGGGGGCAGCAATAACCGGACCCAGGTCTGAGGGCTCATGTGGATAGGTTATCTACGAGACGCCGAACCGTCCAGAGAAACCCCGCCTCGCCGTGTTAAACTTTTCGGTAGTCCTGTATGGCTCAAATTCAGCGCAGAAAAACTTACACAGCTTCGGTGGGCGGAGTGCGCGTCGGCAGCGATGCACCAATTGTGGTGCAATCCATGACCAACACCGACACCGCCGATATTGACGGCACTATTCGGCAGGTGGCCGCCCTGGCCCGCGCCGGTTCCGAGCTGGTGCGCGTCACCGTCAACAACGACGCGGCCGCGGCCGCCGTGCCGCACATTGTGGACGGCCTTGACCGCCTGGGCATCCCGGTGCCAATCATCGGCGACTTCCACTACAA
>PLBW01000049.1 GCA_003135475.1 Acidobacteriaceae bacterium | reverse complement strand
CGAGACAGTTCGGTCCCTATCTGATGTGGGCGTAGGAGATTTGCGAGGACCTGTCCTTAGTACGAGAGGACCGGGATGGACGAACCTCTTGTGTTCCAGCTGTCATGCCAATGGCACGGCTGGGTAGCGAAGTTCGGTTGTGATAAACGCTGAATGCATATAAGCGTGAAGCACTCCTCAAGATGAGATCTCCCAACCCCTAAGGGTGAAGAAGGGCACACGAAGACTACGTGTTTGATAGGCTGGATGTGAAAGCGCAGTAATGCGTGAAGCTTACCAGTACTAATCGCCCGTTCGGCTTGACCATAAAATTTACTCGGCACACCTGGCGAACCTGCCAGCGTGGGGATCTCGACGGAGATCCTGGCCTATGTATTCCTGATGCTATTCAGTTGTGAGAGATCGCCCGTTGGGGTGATTGGGTAGTGCGGCGCTTTAGCGCCGCGTTACGCCAGACTTGGACGGCACGGCTTTAGCCGTGCCGTCCAAGCGACCCCAGCAAATCGGGGCTTTAGCCCCGGCACAACGGCGAAGTTCTTTCATAGATTTGGCGCTATAGGTCCTGCGTGGAATCACGCCTGGGACCGAGCTGCGGGGAAACTTCTCGCACGCGCCTGCGAAGCCGGTGATCTTACCGCGGGGGAAACACCCGTTCCCATCCCGAACACGGAAGTTAAGCCCCGCTGGGCCGATTGTACTGCACGCGAAAGTGTGTGGGAGAGTAGGTCGTCGCCGACATAAATAACGGCCTCACGTGCACAACGTGGGGCCGTTTCCTTTTGCGGTTGTCTTCACTGACAACCGACACCTGGCTACTGACAACTGTTCTCTCTATCCGGTGGAGATGGCAATCGACATGTACCGCGCCATTCCACGCTCCGCGCTTTGGGTTGTGCCCAATGGCGGTCATGGACCGATCTTCTTCGGCGCCGCACCTCAGTTCGTCCAGACCGTGCTGTCCTTCTTTCGGACGCAGGACACAAAGCCAAGCCCGTAGAACCGATGCCATGTGCGTCCGTCGCACTGGTGGCTTCTTGATAGCTTGGTTACGGTACGTGGTTAGGCACAACGTGAGAATTCGTCGTACATGCGTCGCCACTTTTCGAGAATCGAACAGCGCCAGTGGCGTCGGTACAATAAATGTTCCCTGCCGAAAAGTTGGTTGGTGTAGCAGTTATCGAATACTGGCTCACGATGCCGTCCTGTGATTCAGCCTGCAGAGAAAATTGGTAGCCGTTTCTGCTCCCGTTCGCCAACTCCGCATCGATCAGTCCGGCATGCTCTTGGCCCACGGGCGCACCGGGAGGCGGAGGTCCGAGCTTCGTCAACTTATCGGCGAAGCCGACGCTCGTATACGTGCTCGCATAACTCAGTTGGGCAGTAATCAAAGTCCTTAGCGTCGCAGATGCTTGCTTCTCACTTTCAATTCCAGCCGCGATGGAATTGAGCGATTGGCCTTTAAACCGACCAAAAATGACATTTCCAGCCTGGTCGATGAAGCACTCCTCGCCGGCAATTTGGGCTCGATATACGCCTGGCCCCAGCGGCACCACCGAGTCCAGAGCCGAATTCGGCGGCAGCAACCAGTTTCCGTTCTTGTCAATCACACCGGCGCCGTTGGGAGTAGAGACTCCAATCTGACCGTCAACCATCATACTCATCGCCGAAAACTGCCCTGGATTGATCAGGAACTTTCCATTTTTGTCGACAACCGCAGACTTGCCGCTTTCTGTTATCTCGTAGAATCCGCTGTCAACACTAGTAATAGTTTCGAACTGAGGATTGATAACATATTTCCCGGAGCGGTCTATGAATCCCCACTTGCCGCCCGCACTGACCGCGGCCAGGCCGTCCCAAAAACCGCTGGCCCCCTCAAATTGAGGGTTGATGGCAAATTTGCCTTCCTTGTCGATGTAGCCAAACCGGCCGTTCTGGCTCACCGCAGCCAAGCCTTCGTTAAAAGGCAAGGCTTGCATGAAGGTGGCGGGAATGACGAACTTGCCTTTGCGATTGATATAGCCCCAGAATTGACCGCCCTGCTTAACGGGAGCCAAATCACCATTGAATGGCATTGCAGCCGTGAACTGCGGATTGATGACGTACTTGCCTTCGGTGTCGATAAACCCCCACTGGTCGTTCGGACCAGGATTGCGCCCGCAACACAGCTTCACTGCAGCCAGCCCGTTGATGAACTGCAATACCTGATCAAACTGATAGGGAATCTTCAAAACGCCATGAACGTCGATATAACCGTACTTGTCCTGCGAAATCACTGCAGCCAGACCTTCGGAGAAGTCCTCTGCAACATCGAATGTTGGTGGAATGACCAGGGCGCCGGTACGGTCAATGTATCCCCACTTTCCATCGACGGATACGGGGTACAGTCCGGAAGCCTTGAACTTGTATGCCGGTTCTGGACGGTTTAACCAGAAGTAGGCTGCAACGGCAGCGGCAACCAGAACGCACGCAAGTACCGGCTTCCACAACGCGATTCTTTGCTTCCGTTCCGGGAGAGAAACTGCTGCGGCCTTTTCTGGCCTAAGGCTAGGCTGCGCGGCGACGGCGCCCGAAGGGGTGCCGGGCTGAACCAGGCTTCCGCCGCACGCCATACAGAACTTTGAGTCCGCGAGATTCTCATGTCCGCATATACACCGCATGGCAATTCCTCTTGTACTGGATCAGAAAAAAATAGCTGAGATGACCACCTTGGTAAGCCAAATGGTGAGCAAAAGCATGATCGGTACAGCGGGAGCCGCGCCCGTCTCCGGGATGCCTGCAATTCGTGAGCATCCTGCGTACAGCATCAAAATCATATAAGTGAGCGCAAACACGCCCAATGCCGCAATTACTTCAACGTTTGCTGGCCCCAGAAAAGAGGCGACGGCCACGCACAGGCCAAGCGGCAATAGCGAGGCACCCGCGGTGTACACATCTCCCGCCAATGAGCCTTTTCCTCGAAATACTGAACGGGCAATCATGCTGGACAGGGTGAGCGTAATGAAGGGAACGGCGCAAGCGAACACGATCTCGAGGCCTTGTTTGATGGAGAGATCGCTGGCCGGCAATCCACCCCCAAACAAGGAAGCCAATTTATCCGCTGCGTGGTAAACGGCAAAGAACAGAAGGAGTTCGTAAATCACCGCAAAAATGACACCTACAGCCATCGCTCTCGAAGGCTCAAACATCTCGAACGATTGTTGAAGGCCGCCAACCGGGCTCTTGGCAAACAGCTTGATGCCCTCCCAAGCGTCTTTAGATCGTGCCCGTACTTCCTGACCGATACTTTTTCCCAGGGCGACCTGTGCGGGTGCGGGCGCGGCAGCAGTACCCGACATTGTGGGTGCAGCGGAGCCTGACGGGTGAGTGGAGGCCTCTGGCGTTGCTACGCCTGTCCCGCATTGGGGACAGGCCTTCGCATCCTGAGGAAGTGTCTTTCCACAACTCCTACAAAACATCTTTCACCCCCATTGATGGATCTGCGTTTCCTTAGCGAACCTACAACAAGAGCTACCGAAAGATATTGGCGGCTGAATGATAACACGTAGCTCAGGAAATCCTGAGAAATTTCAATCCGACGCCTCCGTCGCCTGCGCACATTGTGGCTGGCATCTTTCCCAGTTTGGAACTTGCGCCTTCGGCAAGTGCTCACGATGCTATACTAAGCGGCTTCGAGGATGTGTGCCCTCACCTCTCGCGGAGGTTCGCTGTGCGATCAATTCGTCCTCTTACTCTAGTCGTGCTGCTCTCAATGACCACAGCGCTGTATGCGGCTAAGTCGTCATCGTTGCTGACCAATTTGAACAGCGAGTTTCTCGGGCAGAGCTTTCCGATAAAACACCGAGTGGGCAGATATGTAGGGTCAACTTCGTCCGGCGAGCAGTATCGACTAGTTGACACTGAAGTGGACATAAACGGAAACATCAAGTACTTGGCTCGATCCGGAGGCGGAGGTGTTATAACCTTAGGGCCGTCCCAGCACATCTCCGAGAACCAGATGACGGCATCGTTCGACCCGGGCGCGCGCCTGTGGGTGTGGAAGATTGAACTGAAGGATGATCGGATCGAATTCTGGTTGTCCAGCTCAGAGACAACCCATACCGTAGCAACTTACGCCAAATTGAAGTTTATGTTAGGCAAAGGCTACGAGAGCTGGGACTACGGACGCATTGAAGGTGTCATTGCGAACTCCCTGCGCATTGAACGTTTGGAGAAGTTGGCGCAGCTAAAAGCCGACTACACCGACCTGAAGCGCCAGCTTGAGGCGGCAAAGTCGACTGATTCATCGGTACCGGCAAAGGACCTGGACGGTCAGATTTCGAGCAAACAGCACCTCCAGGTTCTGTACGAGAAACTGGTTGCCAATAGGTTGGAAATTTCGTCAATGGGGCAGAGCGACACTGAATCGGCAACGTTCAGAAAAGAAGCGGACGCTATTCGAATTGCTGTGGCTCAGTTACAGGAGCAAAGGAAGTCCCAGCGTAGAGCTGAACTGGCTGCCAATGCGACCGCCGTCAGGCAGCAGTATGTCAGCCTAAAGCAGCGGATTTCCACGACTCCGAGCAACAACAAGCTTCAGCTGCAGCATCGGCAGGATGATATTGCAGCGGCCAGAAAACTCCTCGGCGATCTGAAATCTAATTACACTCAGCAGCAGGCGTTCGGGTTTTTAGTTCCACCAGCAGACTTGTCCTGGCTGGATACGGAAAGCAAGACTTTGGATTCATTGCTCGCCGATGTCCCCAATATGGAGGCCAGACTAAACTTGAACGCCCTTGAGGTGCAATACAAGGCTATGGAACAGAAGCGCAATGCTCTTCAGGCCGCCTATATGAAGGCCGCGGGCACTCCTGACCAGACGGCTGCCGCGGATGCTCTGAAGAAACATCTGCGACTGATGTATGACAACCGCATAGCAGCTGAACGCGCTGGCAGCAAGAGCGCCAAGCAGCAAGCGGCTGGGCTGCAAATGGTCATGCAGCATTTGAATTAAGCGTTCTTCCCGTATAGCTTTGCGTGGACGCGTAGTGCCACCGCGCGGCGCTGGCGCTCCGCGCTTTGGGTTGTGCCCAATGGCGGTCACGGGCCTATCTTCTTCGACGCCGCACCTCAGTTCGCCCAGACCGCGCTGTCGTTCTTTTGGACGCAGGCCGTAACGCCAAGCCCGTAGAGCCGGTGCCATACCTGCGTCGGCACCCTGGCTGCAGCACATAGATAAAGGCTCCATCCAGAGAGAAATCTTAGTGGCCTTGTCCCTTTGGCAGGAGTCTTGCTTGACGGCGGATGAACCAGTGGTCTATAGTGCCACTAGTCGACTGTCGTGGAGAATCGCAGCTGCGGTTACTCCCAAGAGACAGCGGCTCAGAAGGAGAAACCACCATGGCTAATACAGCCAATGGGTCGCACACACCCTCGAGTGTGCAACTGTCCTACCAACTACTTCGCAATACCACCAGCCCGGATGAAACCTCCACTGGGGTCAAGTCCTTTGTCGCGAATTTGTCTGCATTCGAGATTTTAAAGCTCGACACTAAGGAGAATCTTCGAGCCTATCTCGCGGAATACAACCCAAAGAAGCGGAATCGTGTTCACGATGCAATTCGCAGCACCATCGAAACAGAACCGCAGCGGTTCATAACTCGGAACAGTGGATTCGTCATCGGCGCGACCGAAATCGAGGTCGATGACCACAAGAAGAGCATTCGCTTGTCAGAGCCCAGTATTTTAAATGGTGCTCAATCGCAGGGCGAGATTCGGAGGTGGTTGGCGGAAACATATGGCGACCAGATGCCGAATGCAAATGAAGAGCCACCCTTCTTTGTCCGTGCCGAGTTCATCATCGATCCGGACCAGAAGGAGGTTGTGGAAACCGCAATCGCACGCAATACCGCAACACCGGTGAAGTCGATTTCCCAGGCAGGAGCGCGCGGTCATTTAGATGACCTTGAAGCGAGCATCAAGAAAGTGCGGCCGGATATTCAGATCCGGAAAAAAGAAACGGACGAAAACGTCTACGACACTCGGAAGATCCTGCAGTATGCGCGCTTGTTGATGCCATTTTCCGTCTCAGGAAACGAATCTGCGGCGGAAAAACTTCGGCCGTACAAGAATCCCGAACAGTGCTTGACCGACTTTTCGGAGTGGTACGATCTCAAAAATAATGTTGGCAATCCAGACGCCGACGCAGCTCGCAGAAAGTATGATTTCACCATTCAGATGGCCCCGTATGCCATCGCAGAGTATGAATATTGGGAGCGGCATGAGGGCTGGAATGGGCACCATGTCTGGGAGGAGACTAAGAAGGGCGGCCGTGCTTGTCGTCGCGACAAAACCGGCAAGATTATCTGGGTCTCGCCGGGGCTCGTTTTCCCTCTTGTTGGTGCAATGAGCGAGTTTGTGCTTGAGAAGCCACCCGGCCAATGGGTAGTCTCGAAGCCGGATCTCTTCAAGCCCGCGGAAATGATCGGACGAGCGGTCGCTCAGTTTCGCAGCGTTGATAGCGACCCCATGCAGATGGGACGATCTGCCGGAGTTTACGACGCGTTACGGATTTATCCCGGTACCATCGTAGAGGTCATGAGGGACATGTACGAGGCAACCAAGACGTCCAAGGCCTAACTGGTAATTGGCGATCTACGCCGCGGGAGAATAGGTCGTCGCCGACATGAATACAGGCCATCAGGAGAAACCTTGGTGGCCTTTTCCTTCTTCGGATAGCAAACGGACACGTGATCCATGACGGACGCGTCAGGAGTTTGCGGCATCTAAGGCTGGCTTCAGAAGTCTTACGGGAAAGTTTTTCTGAGATTGCTTCATGTTTACGGTGACTAGTCCCTGATCCACCGCGAATTCAAAGCTCCTCCCCGCAGCTATTGAATCGTAAAAACCTCTGGCGAACTCTATTGCTGCGTCGTCATCGATCGGATTTTCCATGCCGATCGTATATGGTGCAACTGACTGCAGCTCCGATAATGAGTGGCAACTGTTCAGCAAAACACATTGCGTGGAGGGGTATTGAGCGAGCAGTTGAGCCAATGCGCCCAGAGGGGATACGACAGCACCACCCTCAGTGGTCTCAAAGATTAGCGCGCCAGGCTCACCATGACCCGAAAAATGCAAGATCTGATACTCCTGCTGGAGCAGTTCCCTTCGGAGGTCATCGACCGTAGCAGCAACAAGTGTGGTTAAGGTGATCCTACCACCTGCATTAGACAGCTTTATGGCCTCTTTTATTGCTCGTTCTTCGGATTGAACTCTAAGCTGCGAGGTTCCAATCGGATTTGCGGCGACGAACAGAATGCAAATCTTTGCCGGCTGCAAAATACGACCAACTCGCTCGGAAAGAGCCGAATTTGGCGATCCTAATACCTCACTGAGCTCAGCTGTCGACAAGGCTGGGATGGCGCCTTGTACCGAGTCGATCAAATCTCGAATCTCCTGCGGCCGTTTGCGGCTCCCAGCATAAGTTGCAGCCATACCGATCTTAATCGCCGCGCTTCGCAGTCGCTCGGCCACAGCAGAATTTTCACCCTGTATCTTCTCAGCTGCCCTTATGCAAAATAGCACAAGTTCTCTGTTAACTTCGCCCCGGTCAAAAGGAAATTTGTCAGCAAGGCCTAGATAACCTCCTAGTCTGTCGAGTACAGAGGCCGCGGCCGCAGAGGCGTCGGCGCTGAATTTTTCTGCGTCAAAACTAAACAGGGGATCAAGGTTCTCTAGATCGAGTTCTTTAGCCAACCGTCCAACGGTTGCCTCGGGGATTAAAGGACAGACGCAGACACCATATCCGCATTGGACGCATAGACCTGGGTATCTTTGAATGAACTCGTCCTCAAAAGAGAAGATTCTGTCGGTATCGCGCTGCACCTTGAGGGCGTACTCATTGGCCAGGCCCATAATATAAGAGAAAACATCTGCTGCCTCCCCGGCGAAATACTTCGGATATCGCTCGAACACTCGCACTGCTTCAGCAAGTTCCCCCAGTTCCTCGAGGAGGCCCACGGTGCTCCGACTTGAACGGTCCTCAATGTTTCTCGGATAGAGATCCTGGAACATCTGTTGCCATCCATTGAGCGTGGCTGGCCTCTTCTGAGCATTCTTATGATAGAGTGCCCGCACAGCCGCGTGGTCAACAGTCTTCGTGGTTCCTCTAACAGTTTTGCACTTCGCATCATCATGGGGGCAACGCCGACAGTACGGGCAGGCATAAGGGAATTTTCTGAAAATCAGCTCTTCAATGCTGGCCACCCTAAACTTCGCCATCAGCGGGAAGAACCATCCCAGAGCTTTGCAAAGAGCAGACTCCGGTGACACCTCTTCTCGTTTTTTCTGCCTGTCATTCAAAGCCAACATTCCGCACACTTCGACGAAATGTGCAAGGGTTTCGCGAGCGGGACGATGTGCGTTTTGCTCGCTGTAAATGTGGGCTACCGTTTTATAGAGTTCGTCGAGGCTGGGTGGCTTTAGCACGAGTAACCCCAATCTGCAAAATAGGTGAAGTTAAGACGAGTTGCGAATTCGAGACAACAAGAGCCTACACTACTTCGATAAGGAATGCTCTTGAGTCGCCCGAGAACGAGCGGTGCCGGGTGCCCCACCCTTGTCCGCCGCGGTTGCGGACAGGGTGGGAGTGCTCCAACCTGTCCTTTTCCCGTCTTCTATGGTTTTGCCGGAGCGGCCCCGGCGAGTGTGTATTCTCCGCTGCACGAGTAGTCCAGACCGCCATCGGGCTTGCCGGTGAGCTTGCAGCCGCCCGACCCTTTGATACCTTTCATCTTTCCGGTACCGCCGGCAATCTCGTACTTATTCGTCCCCGTCTGGAACGCGCCGTCTTTCATGGTCCCGGTGCCTTGATAGTTGTAGATGACCTTGTCGCCGCTATCAAAGGTTTCCACATAGACGCCCCAGTTCTTCATGTGGGTTGCCGTAACTTCTGCGTGCTCGGAAAAGGCGCCCTCCTTACCTGCCGCACCACCTACTTTCCCTGCGGCGGAGCACTTCCCCTGGGCCAGGGTAAAAGCGTGGCCCGCCTGGTCACCGGCAGGGATACTCTGCTGGACGTCAGCCTTGCCGCACTTGCCGGACAACGAAGTTTTCGTTTGCGCCGAGGCCATCGCAACGGCCAGAGCAACGATCGCACAGACACACAAAGTCCTAAATTTCATTCGCAATCTCCTTGTTGACTGCAAGATCTCCTTTTTCATTTCAAGGAAGGGCAGAATTCTACACCCGTGCCGCTGGTTTTCGAGACGCTGAAATCCATCTCCATCGGGGGAGAGCGGGAAGGCTGGTTACGAAAGGACAGTCGGGCCGCTAGTCCTTTCGTGATCTTGACGAATTTCGCCGGTGACCTATGCTGTTAGGTTGGGCCCAGTGTGCCCGATGCGAGCGGGGACGCGCAAGCGCGATCCGCGCGGCTGAGTTCTTTGAAAAGTACAGCGATGTCAGCCGTCAGCTAGCGCCGGGCTTGAGAGTTTGCACCGAGTCCGCAGCGCAGTTTCCCGAAAAGGAACTCTTCCCTCTTCGCAAGAGCCCGTAAACCCTTGCGGCTCAAGATTTTGACTGTAAGTCTTTGGGGCTCAAGATTTTGCAGAGATTTTTTGGTGCTTGCCCAATGTTTTCAATATTTTACGAGCATCGGGGGAGGGGGGTAGGTCGGCTGTCAGCCGAAAAGCCTGCCAGCCTTTGAGCGGAACTGCGAGAGCCGCGGTTCCTACCCTTGCCTGCCGATGCTGCCCGTGGGAGTCGGAACCTTCAACTGCGAAGTGCTGTTGCGCGGAGCGGGCGCTGCGCGCAGCCGCTCCGCCGACATAAAAAAAGAGGGCGGCCAGTTAGCCGCCCTCTTTGGTTAGTCCGAGTTCGCAGAACGATCGCTCTACGGCTCGGGTACCTTGGTAAATTCCACGTTCTGCACCTGGACGCCTCCAACGGCAACGCGTCCGTCGGTCCAGGTTACAAAGGCACTACTACCGAGCGCCGTGTTGTAGTCGTAGTCGCCCGCATAGCAGCTCTGTATGAAGGGATCGCTCTGGGCCGGCTGGGGAATCAACTGGGTGCTGATAGCGAAATTCGCTCCCCAACTGGCGCCGTTATCGGCCGATTGAATGCCATAGCGCTCGTAGCTGCATCCCGGATCGGTAGTCGCGTTGCACGCTGAGGTGGCGGCGCGACGATCGTACCAGGAAACGGTTACCTTCATTTGCGGCAAGGGGCTGGTCGGACTGTAGTTGACGGAGACGGACGGCATCCACTGGGTTTTGTACTGGCCGCCTGTGTCGTCGTTAAGTTTGATCGGCGACGACCAGGTGAGGCCGTTATCGGTGGAACGCACGTAGTAGATGTCCCCGTTGTCACCGCTGGCTGTGCCTTTGCCAGCGTAGGCATAGTGGATCACTCCGTTCGGACCAACGGCCGGCTCTCCCCAGCCCATGTGCCGCCAGATGGGATTGACTTTTGCGAAGTAGCCGCAGGTGCCGGCGTCGCCCACGGGATTGAAGCGGGGACCCTGAGTGGCCGAGGTCCAGGTGGCGCCCCCATCGGTGGAGCGATACATGATGTTCTGGCGGGTGCTCAAACCCCCGCTACCCTCGTCCATGCCTTCCAGAAACACGGGGCTCATCCAACCGGCAGACGGAGGAATTGCGCCGGGCAAGGTGCCGGTGATCTGTACGTCGCGAATGAAGGGTGAGCCATTGGCGACCTGCACAGGCGTGCTCCAGGTAACCCCGTCGTCGGTGTGGGTCACAAACAGAGCTCCTCCACCCACGTTGAAGTTGTTCCAGGAAATGTACATGCGGCCATATGCCCGGCTGTACGGGGAGTTGTCAACCCACATGGACTCGCGATCGTCAGAGCCGCCGTTATGGGCGCAGGCTGAGACCGACCAATTCTGGCCGTCGGGAGACTTCCAAGTGCCGATGCCCTGACCACCGCAGCCAGTAGCCAAGTCGCCCGCAAACCACATCGCCAACTTGGCGTTGTAAACCACGATGGGATCGCCGTAGTTCGTTCCGTGGCCGGTGCCGAATGGTGACGGAACGATCTGAGTGAAAGTGGAGCCGCCATCGAGCGAGTAGGACACTCCCGAATAGTCGGAACCGCTGCCGGTCTCGTCGTTGTAATTGACCACCACCGTGTGATCGCCGGCCCTGGGACTGGCGAATACCATGCTTTCACTATGCGTGCAGCTGCTTCCGGAAGTACAGCTGCGGTTGCTGACCAGGATGTTGGGCGGTTGAGGACTGTCGCCAGTGACCTCATCGCCGGAGCCGGAAGGCCGGCCGCCTTGTACGATGCCGCATTCAATCAAAGTACGGCCGGCGCGCATGTTGTCTTGCATCAACAGGCGCAGGGCGCCGATCTGCGAGCAGTCGATACCCGTTGACGTCATTTGGGCCCGGGCCTGCGGTTGGAGGACACACGCTACCACGATGAGGATCGGTAGCGCAACGTACCACAAGGTTCTAGTTCTGTCGTTTATCTTCATCTTTCTCCTTATGCACTGGGTTTGTAGGGCCCGAAGTTTGAGGTTGCGTACTGGAACCAGGCATCGGCGGGGCAGGCGCAAAGTAACCCTGGTCCAGCCAAACACCGCTTTGCTTTTTCAAATTGTCCAACTGCGCTTGCAATTTCTCGCCTTGCAGTTTCTTTTCGATGGACGGTGACATCTCCTTCAGATCTCGACGGCTGCGCTTGACCAGTTGCAAAAGCACCAGAGTGTCGGCAGTGTCGTCAAGCACGACCCACTCTCCCTCCTTGATGGTGAATGCCGGCTTGGCCATTTTTTCCGGCAATTCGCCACGTCGGAAGTTCAGAGGTTCGGCGTCGAGCACGACGCTGCTGGGATCGTGTAGCAATTTCCTGGGATCGCTTCCCGAGGCATAAGCCTGACGGATGGCATCGGCCAGCGCATGGGCGTCGGCTGAACTCATGCCCCGCCCGACTTTCTTCCAAATGAAGATTCTGCGCACCAGCACCACGTCGTAGTCGTCCAAATGGGCGGAGTAATACGCGCTGATCTCTTCCGCAGTGGGCTTGGCCTGGGCCTTCAGGCTGGCGAACTCCGCGTTGGACAATATCTGGGTACGATCAATGGCCAGTTGGCGGATGACCTCGGGTGTCGAGTCCAGGCGATGCGCCACGGCCTGTTGCGCAAGCATCAGCAGCGACGCGTAATTCTCGCCTATGGCTTGACGGCTCAGATCGGCCGGTCCTTGTTGCGCCTCCAAAATACTGACTAGAGACTCGAACTCCGCCTGGGTAACCTGCACACTTCCAACTTTCAGGACGACTCGTTCACTGGGCGGCACGGCGCTCTTCGCCGGCGCAGCAGTCGAGGCGGGCGATGAAGTTGAAGAGTTTGGCGTGGAAGGCTGCTGCGCGTAAGCGGCGGCAATCAGAACGCAAGAAAGTAGCAGGTGACGCAAGGTTTGTACGCGAATCCGGCCCATTCAATTCCCTGACGACTGGCGAGGCGTTTAGCCTCGGCATCTTCGAAGTGGCGATTTTCTTTCGTGCGAGTCCTCACTTGCCAACCAGAAGTCGCCAGTTCTCCCGGATGCTTACAAGCCACGCGAACCATAGAACCATTTCCTCAGCGGTGAAGTCAAGAGTATTCGTTGGCAGGTAGTGTCCTAGTTTCGGATTAGGACAGTGCCCGTTCGCGGGGGCCAGTGTCTCGAGGATTTGTTTGGTTTGCCGCGCTGTCGAGAGATTGGTGGACCTGGCCGGGATCGAACCGGCGACCTCTTCCATGCCATTTCCCTCAACGAAGTGTAGGCCGCGAGACAGCGAAGCAGACTGAGTGATACAGAGAGGCAGTGTTCATGCGGCTTTGGTCGCTGTTCGCTGCCTCTCACCTATTCCCGAGTGACACCCTTCGACACAGCCCAACACGGGCAGGGATGCGAGGGTTATGACACAACTCACGACACAAACTGTCCTCGGTTGCCGGGCTGTAAGCATTCTTTTCCGGGCACCCCATGCCCCCCTTTGACCCCACCCCCGCTCGCGCGTCATAGGTCCGACTCCGGCAATTTTTCGCCAAAAACGCTTGCATTTACGTCGAGGCCGGATGCAAGCTCAAAGTTTGGTGAGTCACTACGGCTCGAGGGTAAGGTCTTCTGCTCTAGCCCAACCTTCCCAGCCTTGTGGCGTTCTGACCTTGTAGATGTCGTCGCCGCTCTGCGCTCGTGTCATTGGAGATAAGATCCGGACTCGATCTCCTTGCTTGAGTTCTGCCACTTCCTCGGGGCCGTAATTGCAGCGGCCAAAGTTCTCCGAGGGGAGAAACGCACACCGCTTATAAATCGCTGCCCCGTACCTCCCGGTCACAGTTGCAAAGGTGCCAGCCGGGGTCTTCACCACGGGTTTTGTCTTCGGCGTCTCGGCCCTCTCGAACTCAATTAGTGCTCCGTCGTCAGAACACCCGTAAGACCCCTGCGGTCCAGGTCGCTTCGTGAGGTGGAAGTCTCCCAACTGATTGCCTTCCTGTCGAGTGACAACATACGAGCCAGTGATCTCGTTCTTTAACGCATCCCCTTGAAACGCGATGTCGGCGACAACAAAGTTGAGGTGCGAACCGCGAATACGCCCCCGCAACGCTCCGCTTCCTTGTAGTGGCGACTTGACTTCCACGCAGCCATCAAGAAGTCCAGTTTTTGTCTGATGAATGACGACTGTAAACATGGAACTGAGATTTGCCGTCACATTGTGGACAGTTCCGACGTAGGCACCGGAGACCGCAGCGGGCGGTGTTGACGGATGCGTCTCGAATGACTTCTCGTCGACTACGAACTCCGGCGGCGGTGCAGGCACGGACTGGTCTTGACGTTCGCATGGCTTGCCATCAATTGGCGAGACCTTATCCCGAAGGTCGCACGGATATTGTGAATACGGCCCCATTGATGCGGCCTTCGCATTGCTCGTGGATGACGATGCCGTGGACGCTCTACTCATCGAGTACTTAGAAAATTTCTCGTCAGACAAGAACGTTGACACAAATGCTATAGCGCCGATGACGATGAAGAGAGCGAGTACTGGATGCTCACGCGACCACCGCATGAGCCGTGCAGAATTGTATCCAAGCCATCGACCTGATGAAGTTTGAGACGCGGCCTGTTGAGGCGGAGGGGGTGCCGTAACCGGAGGCGCTTGTGTGGCGTTTTGGCCTCTATACGCCGCTAACTGTCTATCGTAGTTTCGGCGCTTGCTGGAGTTTGAGAGTACGCTATAAGCCTCTGTAATCTCTTGCGCCTTCTCCTCAGCAATGCGTCTGAGGTAGGGTGCCGAGTTCGCGATTGTGTCGGGATGGATTTGTTTTATGAGTTCTCGATATGCGGTTTTGATCTCGGATGACGAGGCCGTCTCTTTAACATTCAGAACTGTATAGTAAGTCTCCTCACTCATCGTGAGCCCTTCGGTAAGAATCGACTGGCGTCTGTAATCGCAGCACGCAGATTCTTGGATGAGACGTGGGTCACGAGGTCAGAACGGGTTGCTAATCGTTTAAGGAAATCTTTGTCCGCATCATCAGTCCCAATACAGATGATGTCAATAGACCGATTTTTTAAGGTCGCAGCAACTTGAAGCGCGGCAGCGTTGTCATTACTCTGGCCGTCGGTCACGACAACGACTGCCGCAAGCGCCCGAAACCTCCCGGCCAGCTTGAGACCCGCAGCGAGGTCAGTTGTTCCGCCAACGAGACCGACATTGATACGAGCAATCTTCTTGGCGAAGCTGTCGGCGTCTACTGTTGGGTCACAAACCATCGCCGCACGGTCAGCAAAGATTGCAAGTGCTGTTGCATACGATTTCGTTATTGCCGAATGGGCGAAGTCGATTGCACCATTCCTCGCTTGCTCGATCTTCGCCCCAGCCATACTCCCCGACGTATCAATCAGGAGCAGGACGGCACGGGGCGAGGTATGCACCTCGGTTCGCAGGCCATCAGCCGCCCTGATGGCCAACCTACCCTCTTTGTTAAGGGTGAGTAGCTTTCTCATTTTGAGGTGTGGGGCAAGCGTTATAAGCACGCCCGCGATGCCTCCGCGCAGTGAATTTCAGAATAACTGGATTGTACGACTGGCGGGCCGAGAAACAAACACCGCCTTTCACGAACGGTTTCTTGCACGCCTGACGGACAACCCGTCCAGCTTGGCCGGGCGTGGCCCCTGCGAGTCCGGCGAAGGGGTTGGGGACTCCCCGGCGCGGCATGTGGAAGCCCGCGGTCACTGGCGAAGAGTGATTCATCTCTGTGTTCAAAGCGCTTGCGGGTTGTACCACAGGATGCTTGGGCCGGCTGCTATAGTGAGTTCATGTCGCGTCGCGCGCTCAAATCCGTGCCCGGCCAAATCATCCCGCCAGCACCGTCAAGCCAGTCCATTCCTGGCCGGAAACGCGGCTTGGCTCCGCTCATTCGTGCGACCAAGATCCGCTACCCAGAGCTCTCTGAAGCTGAGATCGCCAAGCGCGTGGGCTGCAGTCCTAGCAATGTCCACCAAGTGCTTAGCGTGTTCCTGCATGGCCACTCAGAGCAGGAGTTGCGCGATTTCCAAGCAAATAAAGCGGATATTTACGATTCCGTGCAGATGCGGGCGCTTGCATCTGTCACACAGGAGAAGTTGCGAAAAAGCTCAGCCGGGAGCTTGGTGACTGTCGCCGCGATTTTGGAAGATAAGGCCAGGCTCATCCGTGGCCAAGCGACGAGCATTCACGTACACGCACTAGTAGATGTACTCGACGCTATCAGTGAGTTGAGAGAGCAGCGCGATGAGCGGGATGCCGGGGGGCTAGGCCGCCCCTCTCTTCCGAATGAGCCAGTAACCACACCAAACGAATGCAAGGACACCGAGTGAAAGATCGATTGGCTGCCATTGACTACGTTGCATCCTGATTGGCAGGAACGGATTGAGCAACAGTGCTACTGCGGCGAATACCCATGACCATGCCCATAGTCCAACCTTGTAGACTCTCCATGCCCAATAAACGGCTCCAACCGTAATGACGAGTCTGAGCACAACATAGAAGCCATAGGGATGTCGTCCGTTTGATGCAATGAGGAGCAGTATCGCCCCCAACATCGTCAGAGCCACCTCCCATACTCGCTTCGGATTCATGATTGCCTCAGCATTTTTGGTGCTTCCTCGTCTTCGCTTGTTTGCTTTCTTCTCGTAACGTTCTCGCGCATGCAAGCCGGTCCATCCGGACCTTGCCACTGAATCTTCAAATTGATCGAGCGTGGTCTTAGCGAAGTCCATTTGCAGCCGGTAGTAGTGAGCTGAATCCTTGTACCCGGTTTCTCTGACATGAGCGTCTTGGTTTCTGGTGTACTTGTTATCAATACCCGCGAGTCTGATAGCCTCTTGGAGATCGGAGACACAGCCGCGAAAATCGCCTGTGGAGCTTTTTGAGATTGACCGCATGTGAAACGTGAGGCTGTTCTCTGGTTGCAAGGCAATGGCCCTGTCAAAGTCATCGATCGCATCCAGATCATAATTCAGTGATTGGAGACAAATACCCCGGTCGATATAAACATCTCCATTATCGACATACCCGCAGTTAATTGCTTCATCGAAACATGCTAGAGCTTCAGCTTCCTGCCGCCGCTTCTTGAAACTGTTGAACCAACTCATAGTCTTTACTGTCCTCCGTCATCAGGCACATATCCAAGCTTCTTGGCGAAAGCAAGTTCGATAACTCCGATTTTCCCGTAAGGGGGGAGGTGCCCAGCAAGGAACGGCCAAAACAGGGCAATAAGACCTGGAACAAACCGGCGATGGATAAAGAGGTAAATGGCGCTTCCGATTACGGACGGCCAAATGGCCAAACCTACAAAAAGGGAGGCCACCCTGGCAGCAGTTATATTGACATAAGAATACTTAATCCCGCTCCATGAGATATTGAGTACGACGACTGTGGCTATGACCCAGTACCACGAGAACAAGAGAAACGCGATGGGCACCAACGGCTGAGAGGCAAAAGCAGGGAAAGAACACCATTCGATTGCACGCAACAGCAACCATCTCTGGATTTCTACACCGTCGTATCGCGTCATTGTGGCTTCGCCGGATGATCCTCAAACCACTTCCGCGCCCGCGCCTGTTCGCGGGCAAGATCGGCTGGCGTCAGGTGTGACGCGGCTTTCGTCGCCGGGTTCAGAACCACGCAGAGATGTGGGGCCACCCGCCCCTCAATCAAAATCCTTGAGTTCTCAAGCATGTTTTTGCGGAAAAAGTTTATGCTGAAAATTCAGAACCATTACGCAGAATTTGCCGGGGTCAGCTTCTTCAGGAAACTCCCGCCCATACATAGAAAGTATTTGATAAATTCTGCCTTGCATTGGATTTTTTGCCCAAACGTCGAATCCATACAGAGCGGCGAACAATACTGTTTTTATGCGCAAGAAATAAACAACAATCTCCCTACAGGATTTATCTTTTGCAAGCAATGCTCTGATGGCTGGCTCTATTTCGGACTTGTGCGCCTCGACTACAGATTTTATCTCCGGGGAAGCGTTGCTAACGCCCGCCTCCCAATCCACGCCAGTGATATAGTTCACGCCTTGCGCAGCTATTTTTCCGCTTGTTTCATTAGGGAAACCTCTCGCAATAAGCTCGGCTTCCAGTTTTGTACACAAACAAACAGTAATACTCCTCTCCCAAAGCGGGAAAGCTTCAGCTATTTCGCCGATTGTCCATTTCCTTCTGAATAAACCAAACATGTGATTAACCTGGAACAGCGCAGTAATCTTCTGCTCTCGACTCTGCGCAGCTATGTGGAAGCCATAGGAGGCAGGCTGAAGATTATCGCAGAATTTCCCCATCGCAACCCTGTGCTGCTGTCCGGCTTTGCCTCGCTCGGGACAGAAGAGACACTGATCGCCCCTCGTCGAGTAGCACGCGAACGTCAAAGTCCCCACTCAAGCAAAATCAGCTTGAGTGGGGCACCCGCCGCACAGGCCGGGCCGTGAAATCTCGCAGCCCTACTCTTCGAAGTAGTTGGAATCGAGCTTCGGTACCCGGAGGACCCGCATCGTGACGCCAACCTCGTGCTCGATCATGAATTCAGCGAGCCGGGCACCATTCACGAGCACTATGCGCTGAACCGAGTCCGCGAAATCTATTGCTTGAGGCGTGAAGGTCGACGTTGTTATGAACACGCCCTTGGTCGCTTTCTGTCCAGCGAGGGCGCCGTAAAACGCTTGTACCTGCGGACGTCCGACCGGGCCTTGCCACCGCTTAGCCTGCACGTACACTTTTTCCAAGCCAAGACGATCCAACGAAATGACACCGTCGATTCCTGCATCTCCAGGACCACCGACCCGAGCCAGATCGGTGGTGCTCTTGCCATACCCCATTTTGTAAAGAACCCTGAGGACAATATCTTCGAAATGCTCCGGCGAGACCCGGGATACCGTTTCAACAAGCTCGGCAGTAACACTCTGTCCCAGTTCGGCCAGCGCCTGCTCAAGCCGGTCATCCGGGCTTGCCTTAGCCGGATCCGAAGGAACTGTCACGGTAGAAACAGTCGCAGATTCTTGAACATCGGATGCTGAACTAAGTCGAACATCCGTGTTTTCAGTGGCAAGCTTTTCCACTATCTCCGCAGACAAGGGTGCGGGATGGCTGCTGGCGAAGGCACTACCTTGCTCGGTCAGTTGCCAATAACCCCACTGGGGACTACGGGAGAGTCCCGCCCGTTTGAGACGGTCATGTGCCCAACCGACCCGATTCTTGTAAATTCGCTGAGCGCCACTCGGGAGTAGTTCGGCACGATCGACATCGCTCAGATGCAATGCGTCCGCGGCGGCGTCATGAACATCCCGTGCGGGGGCTCCGTCCGGGTGCTCGGCAAGGTAGCGCAGTACGGGCTCAATGAATTTGTCGTATGTCGGGACAGACAATCGTCACCTCCGGCAATTAAACCAGAATTTCCATTTTGCTCCCCGACCGCAGCAAGTATACGCTCGTGCTCCGCTCTTAAACTGCCTGCGACGCGATAGGGGATATTTTCCGGGGGCGGACTTCGCCCGTGGAATGGCCGGTGAACAGCCCGAGCGACTACTTCCGCAAGCTGGCAGCTCGCCGCAAGCACAATCGGGGCGGCAGACCGCCGAAAGAAACCGCTTAGAGCTTACCCTTCCAGTAGATAGAATAGGGTGTTTCACAAAACGAAAAAGCCCGGCGCGTTGGCCGGGGCATTTTCGATTGGACTTCGACACCCCAATCGTAGCCTCTCCTCGCGCCCGATGCAAGGGTGTGAATGGTCAACGCCGACCGACCAGATTTCCCATTAACAGATCGCCACGACATTGAACGAGCGATTGCCCATGTAGATACGAATTACTGGGAGCAATTGTCGGCGATGCTGGTCAATCCGTCCGAGAGCCAGGGTGCCAGCAAAGGCCCTAAACTACAAAAGCCGCAGCAACTGTCGCTCATTCTCCACGACTATGCGCAATCACTTTTCTATGTCGAAGCCAGTAAGTTTCCCAAACCCCATCCGAAACTGAAACGTTGGTTAGCGAAACTAGCAGAGCGGACACGCCAGCACGTTATGAAGCGATTAAGCGAGGTTGAATCCAGCCGACGATGGCACAGCCTGAGCTTTCATGGCCTTTCGTTCACAGAGGCCAGAAAGGTTATTCGCGACGCTGTACGAGAGATGCACCAAAAATTCTCACCGAACGAAGGGATTAGCACGATGCCCAATGAGGCAGAATATTACTCACTGGTCGGCAAGCAGGCCGCGGCATACGCGGCTGCTGGGGTGGACATAACGTCCGGATCGCCTTTGTTGATGATGGCAGCTACGGCTGGTCGCGGAGGCAGACAAGCAATCCAGCCCAGCCAAAACACCGAAGAAAAACGCAGGGCTTTTGTTGAACCGCTATTGCGCGAGAAAGGCTGGTCGGCCTTTCAATGGAGTTTGGAAGCAGAAGTTGCGCCCCACACTGTAGTGGACTACCTTGCCGGAATCACCAAGCCGTACCGCAAAAGTCGAGTGAAACTGGCGAATGCTCTAGGAATTCCAGTTAACCAATTACCTGAGTAGCATTTACGCGCGAAACTGCAAGACTCTGCAAGACTCTGCAAACTAAGCAAATCTTTCGGGTTGCAACTACCAAATAACTGCAAATCCTTCGGGAAAACTGCAACAGATTTCTTTGTAATCTGCGCTGACTATGCAAGCCAGAGAGAGCTACCTTTGGGGCATGAAAACACAAACGAGGATTCGCGGGCCACCATGACGCAAGCAAAACGATTAGCAGGACGGCTGCGAAAGCAGCGCCAGAGGGAGCCTGACCGCTCCCTTTGGTTTTCACAGTCTAACATTCCTCTTCGCACCACTACCCACAGTGGCATCTCTGGTGGGTGTGACTGCGCATCACTGGTGTGATGCTTGTCACGGTATACCGCGTAGCAGGCAGCAGGCGGGACGCCTTCCCTTCCCGCTTTCCTGCAACCTCAAATGGGAAGGTCACGGAAGGGTGCTCGTACGCCGCGCGGCTGCGAAGGCATGGCGAGGCGTCAGACATGCCTGATGCATCATTGATTGTCGTAACGACAGGCGAGGGGTATCATCCTGCGGTGTCGGCCCTGTTTCTAGGAGTCAGCCTCAAGCCGGGGAAGGCTACCCCACTTGCGGATCTTTTTCTCTTCCCCGGTTATCATGAAGGTCCAGTCGGGGGCCCATACAAGGGTGCCGATAATACTTAGAACCGTTTTTCTGCTACTCATGTCCAAGAAAATGCTCCTGCGTGATTTCCGTGCGGTGCGGCGAGTACTGCAAGCCTCCGATTTCGCTTATGCACCCGGTCCAAAGATAAGACCCGTGAAGGATCTGGTCGACAAGAGGACTTGGCGCTATCTGCAAACCCTGCCTGACACTGTCTCCATCTTCACATCGAATGATCATGGCACAGACCTGCGGCTTCTTGCAGACCTGTGGGGCGATTGGATGGAGAAGATTCCCATCGATAACGGGGCCGTTCATCGGGCTTCCTTAGTGGCGACCGACGAGTTTCAAGCGGCAATGTTCAATGCGCTCCACGGCTTCTACAGAGTGGCTGCAGATTGCTTGCGCTCCGCCCTCGAACAAATGACGATAGCTGTTGATTGTCAGCTGCGAGGTGATAATGCTGAAACGAAAGCGTGGCTGGAGGGTGATGTATTGCTACTTTTTGGCAGGGCATGTGACGACCTTCAAGGTCGATATAAGAAGAGCCGCCTGAGGCGAATCTTCCAGCAGGACGACGGCAAGAACGACGCGGGCTGGCTTCGAGGTTTACATCAGGCCTTAAGTGATTACTCGCATGCTAGGCCGGGCTTCGATGCTTTGAAGATGTGGGAAGGAAGCAACGGACCAATCTACGTCAAGAGCGCGTTCTTGTGGAATGTCAAGATGTGGCTATTCACGTACGCGACCTGCGTCATCCTGCTACGCGTCGCCTATCCGGCAACCCCCAACGTAGGGGGCATCTTTGCGCAGAAGCTCGTAGCGGATATCGGTGTGCTTAGGAAGGCTTCAGATTTTCTCTGGGAGTCAAAGAATCGGATCAGGTGAGGGGGTTAGCCGTGCCTCGTGTCTTCGCATACATCATCCGCACCGTTGGAGCGCGGTACCGGCTGAATGGTTCCGTGCCGTGGGTTTCTCACGGGAAAGTTTTCTTTGGGCCCTGCAAGAAAAAGATGCGACCCGAGGTGCGGCCCGGAGACTACATTATGGGAATTTCCGGCGCCGGGGCGGGTCAGCCAAGACGAGTCCTGCTATGGATGCATGTGTTTAAGACGATGACTTTCGGCGCGGCGTACGAGCTCGGCAAGACGGACATTGTGTTCAAGTCTATTCGGCGTGGTGCGATCCATGTACGTCCTGCGAAGGACGTAAAGTTTTTGCCCGGTGTTCCAGAATCTTACGAACACATTCCTAACGCAGGTCATGCGCATGACTGGGCGAGTGACTTAAGGGGAGATCGTGACGTTTTTCTGGTTGGCGGGAAAGATTCTTGGATCGTAGAAGCTGAAGGGCCGGAAGTCACGCAAGAACTCGTCGAGCTTCTGAAGGAAGGAATTTCGTGGGCGGGGAACGCCACGCTAAAAAATCCTCTCACTCAAAACGCAATTGGAAAGCATGTCCTTCTGACTGGCGGGACTGCTAAGAAGGTTATCTCATGGGTTCCGCGAGTCCGAAACCCGCTCCAATTCTCACGCCGTCGAACAAAGTGCGTCCGCACCTGCTCATGCAGATGACGAAACCGCGCAGCGCAGAGCCGCAGATTCAGGCCCCACTGCCGCAAAGGGCGGAGTGACCGGAGTCTTGATTGTAAGTGGCGCACGGGCGTCAACTCCGGCTAGACTTCGTCCAAGACTCATCTGCCCCCGCCCGCCGCGCGCGGCCCGACCCAACGTCCTTGCGCAACTCGTGTTGTGAAGTCTATCTTTGTCCCACCCACCATGGACAGAATCGAATTCGATCCAACCGTTCACGTTGAGACGGGCTGGGCACCCGAATGCCCGATCTGCGGCCAACGCGCCGACGTTTACAAGCGGAAAATCGACCCTACCGATGTATTTGAAGGCTGGTGCGACAGGTGCGGTGGCAATGTTCGGATAACGGAATCAGCCGTGCAAGAGGCTGAAGCTGCAGGCAAACGCCACGTGCTCACCAGTTGGATGCGCCGCCTCTCGCTAGACGCACGGCAGCAGACCGTGAAGCGCGAAGATGTGGCCCGTGCATTGCGAGATTCTCCGTCCTATTCAGTCTTGGAGAAGCTCGATATAGCGCTATCGGTGCTAGCCGACATGACTAGCTTTCCTGGCTACCCGTCTTCATTCGACTTCATGAGGGACTACCCTCTATTTTATGCCGTCGGCGAGGATGAGGCCGCGTTTTATGTTCAGGAGTTGAAAAGACGGGGCTTTCTTGAGGGGGCGCTGCCCGCGGTGAAAGTGCTTGCGGCAGGATACGAGCATCTTGCCACAATTCAGAAATCAGGCTGGCAGTCCAATCAGGTGTTCGTCGCAATGTGGTTCGACGTGTCGATGAGGCTGACCTACGACAGCGCAATCGAGCCAGCAATCCGTGAAGCTGGCTACAAACCGCTGCGGCTGGACAGGCATGAGCACGTTAACCGGATTGATGACGAAATAATCGCTCAAATTCGACGAAGCCGCTTCATGGTCGCAGATCTCACTGGCCAGCGTCAGGGCGTGTACTACGAAGCGGGCTTCGTGGCAGGGTTGGGCCGAAATGTGATCTGGATGTGCCGTAAGGAGCAGCTCCAAGACGTGCACTTCGACAACCGGCAGTTTAATTTCATCGATTACGAGAGCGAAAGCGAAGCCAAGACCCGACTGTATAACCGGATTCTTGCAATAGAGGGCGAGGGGCCAAAGGTCCAGAAGGAACTTAAGTAAACCTGGGCGGGAGCACCTCGACGCGTCGCCATGCTTCCTTGCGAGTTTGCAGTCTGCCCGTTGGCGCGTGGGAGTTGGCGGGGAATGAAACGCGTTGCGTAAACCGGCGCATCACGGCGGGGCCGGGAGATGGCTGCAAAGGGCCAAAGGGATAACGACTAGGCTTGACGCTCGTACGCCGCTGCCAAGGAGATCATCACGGATTCTGCAATGGCAGCAATGTAGGGTAGAGAAGCCATGAGAGGGTAGACAGTTTTCTATGTGGAGTACATAGGGAATCGAACTTCTACTGGCGCATGCCAGCCGGGTTGGGATGCCGCGCGTCAATTCTCGCAAGTCTCTGAGCGAAATCGCGGGCTTCCTGAAGGACCTCGGCCACTTCGTCATTCAGCCTTGGATAGGTGTTGTGGTAATCCGCTCTTTCTCTCCGCAGTTTCAATCGCACACCCATCTGCCCTAACCGCTGACAATCAGGGACAGGCACGCCCTGATAGAGATTCCATAATTGCTTGTGCATCCCGCCTTCGATGGCGTTAAATCCATTTCTCGTAGCCCGCTCCAACGCGATATGGTACACGTAGTAGTATGCGCGGCTCACTGAACTGCGCAGGGACCCCTCGTCCGGCTGTGCCGCGAGGCCGTCGGCAAGTGTTAGATATCCACTCCAGTCAAATGCGGCCATCTATGCAAGCTCATAATCCAGGACTATATCCCCGGAGCCTCTGCGACTATTCTGCAACCACCATGCCATATCGAACGCCTCCAGAGCAGCCTTGGCATCCTTGATCGCGCCCTTCCAAACCGCCAAGGCCTGAAGGGTGCGCGAACCATCCTCTTCAAAACTCACTCCAAGGCGCACGGGAATGTCTGCCCCAAAATACCGCTTTACCTGAGGCGCTGCTTCGATCAGGAGACCGACGATCGCACGGTGATCTCTTAAGAACGATTCCACCTGTATGCGGTCTTCAAAAACGTAATTCTCCCAGAGCGTCTTGCGATCCTGCTCCCCCGCCTCTTCCGCCTGGCGATACTCATGGAGCATCTTTCTTGATGCAAGCACCACTTCGGAGGGGTGTTCCTGCGCCACGTAGCAGTAATCCCTCTGCAGTGGCTTTTCCCATTTGATATTCGGAGACTGCTCCATGTAGTACGTATTCATGAAACGACCTCCTCGATATCCAGAAGCTTGAACACTACTTCCTCGTCCTTGCGCAGCTCTGAGGCCATTTCCTCAAGCTGTACGCCAGCATCAAAATCTCTTTCCAAACGAACAAACAGCGCGTTGGCGACTGATGCAGAGCTGTCGAGTACCAGCCTGTGTTTCTGCCATCTGATGATCGTTGCTGCGGCCGTCATTCTTTCATCGTGAAGTCCCGCAATACTCGGCGATATAAATCGCTTCAGGACGTCTATAAATTCTTTCTCCTTAAGCTGGGCGTGCAGTGATATGGCGGTTCTCTGAACCGAGATCACTCCGCCGCTCGATGCAAGTAGTGCCTCGCGTGCCGTTTGTACCAGTCGAATTATCTCCTCTGCTGATGCCCAATCCGCGGCTTCTTTCACAAACTTGCATCCGGCAGGACCAAAGAAAAAGGACGAACGGTGCACCGGAAGCTTTATGTTGACGCCTTGCTCGGACGGCTTTCCTGCCGTGACCGCTTCAACATTATCAAGAAGGACGTTCCAAGGCCTGAGGGCATTGAAAACTGCCTGCACTATGGGAACTCGATCCATCCACAGCCTCATCAGAGGCACTTCGAAATCAGCCGCGTACTCGAAAAACGAGATCGGAATCGTGACTTGCTCTGGCATGATTGCTCCGGGATTGTGATTCTATCCTAAAGGGCTTGATCGGGGATTCCCAGATCGATGTTTGACAGCAAACAAAACACGAACACACTGTAACAGCGGCACCGGGCATCTCTTGGGCCAGCGGCCCGTCCCGTTTTTCTCGGGCAAGGGCAACATCCGACAACGATGCTTGTGTTAGCGACCTGCCGCCCCCTCAAAGAAGCAGCTCTCTTATTCGCTACGCCCGCTACAAAGCGCATGAATGGCGCGCCCGAAGATCAGGCTTAAGGGGACTGCCGTCCCCTGCTCAAGCTGGGCCACAAAGAACGTGGCCCGCTTTCGCACCCCCTGCTGAGGTCGCAAGTCGGTGAGGATGAGTCCTCACCTTCCTTGCTCCAACATGGTGCGGCACCCGTGAACACAAACTTCGCCGCGCCCCCGAACAAGGCCTCGCTGAATGTGGCGGACCTTCAGCCGCATCGGGGGAAAACCTGAAACTCTGGAACTAAGCTTGCCCCGTCTAGTGTTTTCAATTGCTTTGGCGAGACGAAGTTGGAACCTCGGCTGGAACTTGGAACCTGTCACGTTTCAAGTTTCACTTAGGTTTCAGTATGAATGGAACTTTATAAATTTTTGATTATCTGCCACTTAGTGGAAGAATGTATCCTGTGTTCCAAGCAACCCCTCCCTAGACCAGCTTCTTGAACGTGCCGTCATCCCCTCGCACCAATGCACCTAAGCTCAAGACGGTATTGATTATGCGGGAAAGGCTTGCGCGTGGGACGCAGGTATCGGCGACGCTCTCGAACCTGAACTCCCGAGGCAGCGAGTCCCAATGGTCCCTCTGTTTGAGGGTCAGCGCTTGCTTCAAGAGCACTTCGTCCGCTCTTGCCTGCTCAAACCCAGCAAGCTCATCGCTGGCATTCTTGGCGGGACGAATGAGGAGCGCCTGCATCTCGCGGCCACGAACGATTCCGTTAATCACCCGCACATCATCATTCCCTAACGGGGTGTCGATCCCCAGCCGGACATCGCAGCGGTTCAACAGGTCAAGCGATCCGCAGACCTCTTGCAGCCATTCTCTGGGCCCTGACAGCAGCTCCGCCTTTTTCACCTTCGTGTCGCGTTTGCGTAGATTGAAAGTATTCAAAATCACGGCGTGGGAGAACTGAGACTGCAAGTTTCGCAACTCCCGGTAGAGAGGCATCACCTGGTCCTTCTTGCACGTGTCGAGACGAAATAGCATCTCCAAAGGGTCGATGAAAACAACCGCGTTCGGTTTGCTTCGGAGCGCCGCGGCAATGAGGTTGAGCTTGGACGAATGCCCCAGCTTGGATACAGCCGACAACAGTGCAGCGGTTCCCTTCTCCCTGGAGTCGTCTCGCTCCAGGTACACGTCCAACTCATCCGGCACCACTGGCGTGCTTACGCCAAGTCGTGAAGCAATGGCCTTGATGGTTTTCCTGAAATCCGAGCCCGGTGTTTCGCAGTCAATTAGAATTACAGGCCGCTGCGCCACTCTCCTCCCGCACCAATTCAGGCCATTTACCAAGTGCAGTGCGAGATCAGCCAGCACAGGCGTCTTGCCCATGCCGAACGACCCGGCGAATGCCGCGAGGTCGCCCTCCCGCAGCAGCCCTTCGACAATTTCAGGCCTTTCTTCGCAGTAGCGATCAAAGAACGCCGAGCCGCTTCTCTCTTCTGTGGCGACTGCGGCTTCTTCAACGGCTGCTGTGTCCCCGCGATTCTTGATTCGTGCTTGCTGTTCCATTGCAGGCTTATCGGTGTTGCTCTGCCGAATCTTCAGGCTGCTCACGCGGGCGAGGATGTTCGCCTGCCTCTGCAATAAGGCGCTGAATTTCGGCAGGGTCAAAGAGCAGCCTGCGACAAATTCGGACCGGGCGAAGGTTCTGCTTGCGGACCCAGCTCCGGACGGTGTGCGGTGAGACGCGAAGCAAGTCCGCCACCTCCACCAGAGTCAAGAGCCGTTCGGTGATCACTGGACACCCGCCTTGCTTTCGTCGGATTTGCCATGCAGGTATTCTTCCAACGCTGCGACGGTAATGAGCACACGCCTTCCAACGCGAATGACCTTCAACCGTCCATCTTTGATTGCCGCGTGAATTGTGCGCTCGGACAGGCCGCACTGTTCTGCCGCCACTTTCACGGAGAAGCAAATTGCCATTTTTCGAAGTCTCCTCTTGACTTCTTGCGCAGTGTGGCACAGACTTGCACTAGGAAGCAATACATGAAACGATTCCTAGTAAGTGGATTCGCAGATTTTGGAATTGAAGTCGAGTCGGGAGTGTCCAACGCGGAACTTCAAGGCACGAACATCACTGGGACGTGGCTTGCCGCCCCCAAAGTGATTCGCACTGGAGCATCGCGCCCTATCGCTGTTGAGTTGTTGAATTCTCTCCGAGGATTTGACCCAGGCCCTTTCCCTGACCCTCGCCGTCTCCCTGAAGCGGCGCTGAGGTTCACAAAGAAGTTTGGCCCGTTGACGATTCCTTACCGTGCTGGATTGGCGTTTAGGTTCCCAGTGGCTGGTTGGTGGTTAGCTATACATCAGCTACGAAATGCCTGGGCTGCGATTTCACATTCCAGTCGAGAGAAAGCTACCATTGACATCCCCCTTGACCTCGGAGAGTATTTCCGTTTCGCCAATGGTGGACTCACGTTTAGAACGCACAGGCTCGACACGTTTGTTGTTCTTGAAATTGCGTCTGTGTTGGCTCCCCGGCTGTCCGTTTGTGCAAATAACCGTTTCGATTGCAGGTCACCCTACTTCATTGCGAGCGACAAGAGAGAGAAGTATTGCAGCGAGAGTTGCGCTCGTGCGGGAAAGCGAAGGGCCAACCTCGAATGGTGGAACAAAAACAGGAAAGGTGGAAAAGATGGCACTCAAAAAACGCGGTAAGACATGGCACTGCCACTTCGTTGTAAACGGCCAGCGTTTCCGGCAGTCCCTTGGAACAACGGACTGGAGAGAAGCGCAAAACAAAGAGAAGCAACTCATCGCTGAGGCATCCGAGGGGAAGCTGACAGCCAACTCCACTGCTCTCGCCCGTCTGCCCTTCGGACAGGCAGCGGATGAGTACGTGAGCGCTCGCAAGCTTGAACTAGCAACTGCCAGCCAAGCGAAAGAGAAACAACTCTTCGTGCAACTGCGAGCCTTCTTCAAACAGGAACCGCTCAAGGCCATAACGGTGAAGCGAATCACCGATTACCGGACCTGGAGGGCGGAACAGGGAGTCGGCCCCGCCACGCTCAACGCAGAGTTGGGCATCCTGCGTCGCGTCCTGAAGCGGGCGAAGCTCTGGGCGCGTGTTGCTGACGATATAAAGCCCCTAAGAGAGCCGAGCACGATTGGGCGAGCCTTAACTGAGGAAGACAAGCAGCGGCTTCTTAAAACGGCTGTGATGCGGCCTGAGTGGGAAACGGCTTACCTCGCGGCGATTCTCTGCCTCAACACAACCGCGAGGGGTTGCGAATTGAAAGCCCTCCAATGGTCAGACGTTGACCTGTTCGCCCGGACTCTGACAATCCGCACGTCCAAAACGGCTGCCGGAGAGAGAGTGGTGCCTCTGACGGACGTGGCTGCTTCGGCTCTGGCCCGGCTGCGTCGCAGAGCAGAGTCCTTCGGCCCTGTCGAACCGTCGCATTACATCTTTGCGGCTTTCGTGCCCAAGTTCACCTTCAGCGGCAAAAAGGTCATAGGCTACAACGTCACCGCGTTTGACCCGACGACCCACGTCAAAAGCTGGAGGTCAGCTTGGCGGACTCTGACGAAGAAAGCGGGGCTGCCCGGCTTCCGGTTTCACGATCTCCGGCACTGCGCTATCACCCAGCTTGCGGAGGGTGGCACATCGGATTCGACCATCATGGCGATTGCGGGGCACGTCAGCAGACGGATGCTGGAGAGGTATAGCCACGTGAGGATGGAAGCGAAGCGCAATGCCATGGAAGCCCTTGCCACAAGCACCAAAACGGCAGGTTATGACACAAACCATGACACAAATAGCACGGCTGCGAGCACTCGCCCGGTCTAACTTATTGAGGAATTTGGTGGACCTGGCCGGGATCGAACCGGCGACCTCTTCCATGCCAT
>PLBW01000190.1 GCA_003135475.1 Acidobacteriaceae bacterium | reverse complement strand
ACCATGTCGCATCCGGCTTCCTGCGCCTTCATCTTCAGCTCGCCCTGCACGTGCGAGACGAAGCCAATGATGTTGGTGGCCTTCTTCAGCTTCGTCTTCAGTTTGGGAATGATGCTGAGCGGCTTGGCCGAGACATTGTTGAGGTCGAAGATGATAAGTGCAGGCTTGTCGTCGCCGTTCTCGCCCATGCGCTCGTTCAGGTCCTTCTCGGTCTTGACGAATTCGACCTTCACGTTCATCTTGCGCGCCGTTTCCTGGATCTTGGCCATGAAAAACAGATCGTCGACAAAGGCGAAGATGCGCGCGGGCGCCGCATCCGAGGTCGAAGTCATGGGCACGGGCTCCGGCTCGGGTGGCAGGAACTGCTTGCCGAACGTCTGGCCGGGACGACCGCCGCGGGTCGGCCGATGCGTATTGCCGTTGCTGGCGCCCTGGGCCGCGCGATAGCTGTGGTCCATGGGCGCGGTGTAGATGCCGCCGCCAGGCTGGTTCTGTCCGGCCGGCCAGCCCCCCGGCTTGCGCCCGTGGCGCTTGGGAGGCCCGTGGCGTTGTTGTCCGGGATGCTGTCCAGGTTGTGCCGGTGAAGCGTGCGTGACGGGTCCACGGCGACCGCGCCGCCGTCTGCGTCCCTTCCCGCCGGGCTGTCCGCCGGAGGGAGGATTCGATCCTTGATTCATGTTTCTCTCTTAATCGTTTTCACCCGCAGGTGGCGGGCTCCCACATTCGTGAACCGCTGTTATTGGCCAGGCATTCGCATTTTTCCCGGCGTGCCAGCTCGGCGGTTGGATACTTCGCTGAACTCGAATCAGTTACGTCCGTCTGGCGCCAGGAACGTTGGGCGCGAGGTTCGCCTGCACGGGAAGTGCGGCGATTGGGGAACGTCTCTATCGTACCTAGCTTTAGGGTAGGAACGCAAGCCCAAAAGCTGTCTTTGCTTAGGATGCAACTTACTGGTAAACCGGCAAATGTATTTTGGCGCCGGGGGAAGTCGCTTTTCGCCGTTCGCTATTCGCTCTTCGCGATTCACTTCTGGGCCTTCTGATCTTGCACCGTGCTTCGCTACTCGAGGTACTTCCTGCGACTGTAACATTGGAGTTCCCTTTTTTTGTCAAAGGTCGACAGAAAATTCGTCGTGGTGAGGTGCTGTGACGAAGCCAAGCGCGTCGCGAACAGCGAAGCGCGAACAGCGGCCCCTCTCAATTCATCCGCGCCACCATTTGCCGCACCATGTCAAAAGTTTCGCGCACCGCCTGCGCGTCAGCAGCCTCGGGCGCCAGCTTCAGATACTTACCCAAATCCTGCGCGGCCCCGACGTACTGGTCGAGGTCCAGGCGCAGCAGGGCGCGCTCCCGCAACAAGTCCGGCGAACCGGGCGGAATTGCCAGCAGCATATCCAACACCGCCAGCCCCTTGCGCCCATTCTGCTGCCTCAAATAAATCTGCCGCAGGTTGTTCAGCATGCGGCCCAGTATCTCGCGATGCGTGACCGGCTGCAGATACTCGGCGCGCATGTCAACCTGTCCGCCATAGACTTCGTCCAGGCGCTGTTGACAATCGTCCGGGCCCAGAATTCTTCCGCGGTCGAACGCGTCAATGAAGATCTCGCCGGCCGCCACGTCATAGTGCTTCAGCAGGAAATGGCCGGGCATGCCCACGCCGGCAACCGGGAAACCGACCCTCCGCGCAACCTCCAGGTAAATCACCGAGAGCGTAATCGGGATGCCGAGCTTGCGGTCCAGCACGTCATTGAGAAACGAGTTGCGCGGATCGTAGAAGTCTTCGCGGTTACCACGCAGGCCCTCCTCCTGGAAGAGCACCTGGTTGAGCAGCGCGATGGACTCGCGCGCCGTTGGGTTCTTGCGCATTCGAGTTCGAACCCGCTCGCCCATCTCGTCGAGACCCGCCAGGTAATGGTCGGCGTCGAGATCGGGATACTCCATGCGCGCAATCGCCAGCGCCGCCGCTGCGAGCGGGATGGATTCGTCTTCGCGGGTGGGCTCAACCAGCGCAGCAAAGTGCCGGAGAGCGTCACCGGAGGAGGGACTGGACGCCATAACGTGCTGCATTGGATGACGCCGTCGGGCGGAGCGATTCCGGAGAGGCGCAAATGACTTTGCCCCCCGCGCTCCTACTGCCGGAACATGTTGCGGGCGATGAACAGCACGTTGGCGGGACGCTCGGCCAGACGGCGCATGAAGTACGGATACCACTCCGAGCCGAATGGAATATAGACGCGCAAGCCGTAGCCTTCGCGCACCAGTTGCTGCTGCAAATCGCGCCGCACCCCGTACAGCATCTGAAACTCATACGCGGAGGCCGGGATGTTCTCCGCGCGCGCGAATTGCTTCACCTTGGCGATGATGCGCTCGTCATGCGTGGCGATGCCGTGGAAGACCCCGCTCTTCAGCAGGGTGCGCGCCAGCTTCAGATAGTTTGCATCCACCTCGGCCTTCTTGGGGAAGGCGATCTCCGGCGGCTCTTTGTACGCGCCCTTGCACAAGCGAATGCGAATGCGCTCGGCCAGCAGCCCATCCACATCCTTCTCGCTGCGGTGGAGGTAGGACTGGATGACGGTGCCCACCCGCCCGGCGTGTCCCGGCAGGCGATGCAGTTGGCGGACGAAGTCGAGCGTGCGCTGGGTGTAGGGCGAGCCTTCCATGTCCACGCGCACGAAACTGTCGATGCGCACCGCGTGGTCCACCACTTCGGTCACCAGACCGAACGCCAGGTCCTCGCTCACGTCGAAGCCCATGTGGGTGAGCTTGAGGCTGATGTTGGCGTTCAGCTTGCGGCTGGAAATTTCGTCGAGCAGGCGGTGATACAACTCGGCGCTGCGCTTGGATTCGTCGGCGTTGGTGACGTTCTCGCCCAGGTTGTCGATGCTGACGCCGGCGCCCCACTCGTTCACCACCTGGGTGGCACGAATGACGTCGTCAAGTTGCGTGCCGGCAACGAAACGGCTGGAGAAGCGCAGCCCGAGCGGTGATTGCTCGGCGAAATGGCGTAATCGCTTGCTCTCGGAAAGCCCAATGAAGAGCGACCTTAACATGGCGTCTCCAAGGGCCAGAAAGGAGCAGAGTCAGGACTCTGCAAAGCGCAATGGCTCATAGTTGGCTCACGCCGGCCCTGCGGCCGGCTTGTTACTCTTGTGTATCACAACCGGGCGTGCGCTCGACATGAAGCGCGTCACATTGTCGCGTGCGGCAGGGGCGGTTGGCGGCCACCAGCTCTCAGCCCCGGCTAACAAACGGATGATGATAGCTTGGTGGCAACGCAAAGCCAATTCACACGAAGGACGCGGAGACGCAAAGCCGTTCTCCTGGAATGCTCACGATGCCGTGAATTCAAATTTACCTCCCGGCGCTGGCTGACTGTCTAGATCCCGCACTTTCCCAACGAGAACTCTGTTTTGATTGTCGTAGAAGAAAAAGTTGACTCCGTCGCTCTCCGCAAAGGTACCTACATATTTTTGCCCCGAATTCGTTGTTGCGACATAGTGATCGTTCCAGTTGAACGCATGCTGTTCCAGATGCGCAATGGCTTTGATCAAGGGCTGAATGCGCTCCGTATCCGTAATCTCATCCGTCAGTCGTTCCATCATCGCCAGATCCCCATTCGCCGACAGGATACTCGCCTGGACAAGGCGCTCTTTGCTGACCACTTCGAAGTGAAGCTTGAATCCCAGACTGCCGGACAGTTGGCGCGCGAATTGTCGTTGTGCCCTTCCGTTTCCCTCGCGGAATGGATGAATCCGATTTATCTCGGATAACAGAGCTGCGATCTCAAGAGCAAAATCCTTGCGCAGCATGCCTCGCAGGAAATGCTTTGCTGCCAGCCCCTCGAATACTTGCGCCAACTCTGATTCGATCAACTCCGGAGGCGTGAACAGCGTGATTTTCCCGCCGGAAACGTAGTCGGCTTTGGCCAGCGACACAGTACGGAGCCGCCCCGCCCAGTCGTAAACGTCCCGAAAAAGATACTCATGGATAAGCTTGAGGTGCTCTGCATCAAAGTTCCCCTGCACAGGGTTGCGCTGAAGCAGAACCGACCGGACTGAAACAGCGTCGGCCTCTCTGCGATCCAGGGACTTCTGATCGGTAGAGCCAAACTTGTTTCGCAGAACTTCCGAATTAGGGTAAAGGTAAGGATCGCTCATTGAGCGAGAACGGCGGCAACCAGTTCTTCGTGCGTTAGCTCTCCCTGGACAAACCGCTCGAAGACAGCCTGAACACCAGAGGTAGGAGCCAGACCTTCCAGGCGAAGGTCCGCCAGTGCGTTCATCACGGCTTCACGCCGGAGAAGGCTCTCAGAAACTGGTATTGCTCTTGGTATTGTTAACGTGGCCATTCTTATAAGTTTACCAGATTGGGCATTGGATTCGCGCCCAGGCTTACCCCCTTCAAACCTCACTCCCACTCAATCGTTCCCGGCGGTTTGGACGTCACGTCGTACACCACGCGGTTAATTCCCTTCACCTCATTGACGATGCGGCTGGAGATGGTCTTCAGCACCTCGTGCGGCAGTGGGACCCAGTCGGCGGTCATGCCGTCCTCGGAGTGTACGGCGCGGATGGCGCAGGTGTACGCGTAGGTCCGCATGTCGCCCATCACGCCCACCGACATCACCGGCAGCAGCACCGCGAACGATTGCCA
>PLBW01000094.1:21769-24466 GCA_003135475.1 Acidobacteriaceae bacterium | reverse complement strand
TTGCCGGGGCGCTGGCGGCGCATCGCCACTCGCACTCCTACGCCGTGACCGCTTCCATGGACCACATCGACTTTCTGGTTCCCGTGCACGTGGGCGACATGGTGGTCCTGCAATCTTCGGTCAATCGCGTGTTCAATACTTCGATGGAAATTGGTGTCCGGGTCATGGTGGAAAACTACATCTCCGCCTCGCGCCAGAAGGTCGCCACCGCGTATCTGACCTTCGTTGCCGTGGACCGGCACGGCAGAAGGCTAAAGATTGCGCCCGTGGTCCCTGAAACCGACGAGGAAAAGCGGCGCTACGACGGCGCTCTCCGCCGTCGTGAGGCTTCGCAAGCGGAGCGCGAGCGCCGCAAGGCGGACAGAGGGGACGAGTGACTTGCCAAATGTTCGGTGGGCCGGCTCGAACCTTCCTCTGCCCAGGTTAGATGAAACCGCCAGCCACCGATGGGGACACAGTGATGCCGAAATCGCGAAAGCGTACTTGCCTCGACCAGCCGTCTCATAGAAGCCCAACAGAAGGGCACCAAGGACCAATAAACCCTTTACTGTCTCCGCGCTCGGCGAGTCTCCACTAGCAGACGGTACTTGACTTCAATTTCGCGTTGTACATTTCGGGCGGTGTCGGCAAGAGTACTTGCAGCAACGGTGTGAACTGTTGAACGCGACTCCTCGTAAACCTCGAACGAAATCTTCTGTTCAAATCGTTTCTCTTCTCTTCTACCAACTAGACGGAGGATGATTCCTTTTAGAAGGTCATACCCTAAATTGCCGATCACACCGCTTGCAGCCGCTAACGCCATAAATGTTAAGACAGGATCCAGCATAGCGTGCCGACCCGGAGGCGGTTCGCCAGCCGCTTTGTGGTACAGAAAGCCGGACACTGGTGCAAATTCCTCGCACATGACCACGTATTGTTCGCGTGCAAGCGTTTGAATCACCCAATCTTTTTCTGCTTCGACAGCCCTCACCCATTTCTCAAAATCTTCCAAATGGGCAGGACAACGAGTGGGAACGGACAGCGGGAGTGGCGACAGCTTACACTCTGGAAATGAACAGGGCTTGTTCAGCTCCCCAACGCGCCTAATTAATTCTTCACCGGCGTTGCTGCGTGTTTTCTTCTTCCTCATCTGTTTACCCGAACCGGGAGTCGATCGTCGTTGCACTCGATGGTTCCTGGGTGATAATTCGAACCCACCTCTGATGGCGATCTCTCTTTGCTCATGCAAACAGTTTACCGATTTCAGATGTGCGTTCAACTAAGGCGAGCCCGCTCGATCTGACCGACCAGGTCAGCGTACACGACCCAAAACTCTTACTACTTAAGCATCAGTACGTTTGATACTATGCCGGGTGCCCACCCAAGCCGGTTTTGCTTGGGTGGAGATTTTCCCGAAAGGGCCGACGAAGCTACCGGCCCTGCTCGGCTCGCTTGCCTGTAAAGCGGTAGGTGATGCCGTTCCATTCGTAGTCGTAAACCACGTAGTTGGCGTAGCCGTTGGAGGCGTCCGGGGCTTGCGGGACGCGCACCTGGATCGCGCTTTTCACCACATCGGCACTGGCGTTGCCGAACGGACTATCGCAGAACCCTTGACCATCGGGACCCTGCTCCACTGACCACACCTTGGAAAATGACGTCGCCGAGTATTGCCGGAAGACGGTGAGAGTCAGGCAATTTTTCTCTCCCGTGTAGGTGACGAGCAGGACCTGATTTCGCTCGGCGAGACCCTCGACATCCATGTCGGCGATGCGCGAGTCATCGTCTTTCTCGTTGGCAGCGCGCGAGGCCTGGCGCCAGAGTTTATGTATGGTTCCGGGATCGAGTCTGGTCTCTTTCGCCCACTTGGCCTCGTCGGCCTTGCGCACCTGTTTCCAGTCCTGCGCGAAGGCAATTGTCGAACACAGCAGGCAACAGAGCGCAATGGCGGCACATAAACGCATGACAGATGATGATGCCGCATAGATACGAATCGGGCAAGCGCGCCGAGCGGAGACGGTAACTTTACTCCCACCCTTTCGCCAAAGGCGGGCGAAAGGATGGGGCACCCAGGCTAATTGCTAGAGACTACTTTTAGTCGTAGCGCTCGAACACGATCTGCTTGCGGTCCCAGCCNNCAGGCCGCAGATGTACGCCTGCATGTCGCTGCGGCCGGCGACGATCTCGCGCACGTGGTCTTGCACATAGCCGCGGCAGCCGGTCCAAAGCTCGCCGCAACGGCTGAGCGTCGGCACATAGTGGAAGTTCGGGTTGTCGCGAGCGATGCGCTCGAACTCGTCGCGATAGTAGAGGCTGTGCTCGTAGCGCGTGCCGAAGACCAGCCAGTATTGGTGGCCGCGATTGCGTTCCGGCTTCTCGAACAGCCAATGAATGATGCCACGGATGGGCGCAATGCCGGTCCCGGTGGCGATGAAGACTGCGTCCATGCGCGGCTCGCGCAAAGTGAAAAGGCCATGCGGGCCGTGAAACTGGACGGTCGCGCCTTCCGGCAGGTCGCAGAGCCAGTTCGAGAGGAAGCCCTCCTCCACGCGATTGAGGCACAGATCGAAGGTGGGGTCCTGGCGGGGCGGGGAAGCGATGGAGTACGCACGGGTGTGTTCTTTGCCATCGGGCCGGGGCTGCTTGATCGAGACAAACTGCCCCGGAACGAAGCGGAATTCTTCCACTCCCTCGACGCTAAGCTCGAGATGCTTGGTCTGC
>PLBW01000094.1:0-21696 GCA_003135475.1 Acidobacteriaceae bacterium | reverse complement strand
TCCCGGTTGCCGGTCAATCCCGCGGCGGCGGTTCCAGCGCCACCACCCACCAGGCCGCCCACCACCAGGCCTACGCCGCCGGTGGCCACGCCACCCACCAGCATGCCCATCCCCGCTCCTCCGGCAATCAAGGCCGTGGAACGTCTGCCCTTGCCCTTCTTGCTGCGCGCCAGGTCACGCGTGGTCAGCGGATACTGCGTCCCATTCAGCGTCAATGAGGTCAACCGCAGCTCCAGCAGCGATCTGCCTTTGAAGTGTCCCCGGCGATGCGCCACATCCACCACGCCACCCACCAGCGCACCCTTTGGCACCAGCACACTGTTGTCGCCGGCCAGCACCGGGTCCACCACCTCGCCGGTAAACGTGTCCCCCGCGCGGCTGGTTTTTACGCTGATGCGCTGATCGATCCGGATCGTCAGCATCGTGCCCGCCGGAATGCTCACGCTGACCGGTTGCGGCACCGCGGAAACCGTCGGGCCCGAGGGTGCTGGAACGGGCGCTCCAGCCGTGGGCGGTGTCACCGTCGTCGTTGCCTCCCCGCTGGTCTGCCCGGTTGCCGGAGGCTGCACCACTGTTGTCGTCGTGGTCCCGTCCTTGTCCACAGAAACCACCTGCTGCGCCTGGCCGGTTGCAGCCGCCTGCTTCTTGGCCTGATCCAGCGCCTGTTCCTGCTTGGAACTGCATCCCGAAAGGATGGCCGCTACTACCAACACCAGCACCAGCACCGGAATCCGTCCGGTGCGAACCAATGAGCCTGAATTGAACATAGTTGGCCCTCTTTCGCGCGTGCTTCAGTGATGCCGGCCTCTGCCGACGCCGGAGGAGGATTCAGCGGGCGTTACGGCACGAACACGATCGCGACGCGAACCCCGGGATAAAACGGGTTAAATAGGAAATAATCGCCATCGACGTAGTCAACGTAAACGTCATCGCTGTAATACCAGCCCTCCGGCCACGGCTCAACAAATCCGAACCAAAAACCGCTGTACTGGAAGCGAGAGTACCCGCCGACCATCACTGGTTGGCTGATCACGAACCGGTGCCCTTCACCAAAACTGGCACGGAAGTGCTCCTCAGGTATGCGAACGCTGGCTCTGGCACTCAGCCGCAGTGCCGGCACGGCGCGTTGCCTCTGCTCTTCGGCCGCGCTCCGCTGATGAGCAGGTTGCTGCCCTGCGGGCTTACCGGGTTCCTGGTTTGCCTGCTTGGTCTGTGGCTCCTGCTGTGCTGGCTTGTTGGCCTGCTTCTGTTGCTGCGCTGCGGGCTTGGCCTGCTTCTGTTGCTGTGCCGGCTTGGCCTGCTTCTCTTGCTGTGCCGGCTTGGCCTCTTGTTGCGCTTCCTGCGCGAAGGCAGGAACAATGGTTCCGAGAGACAGGAATAGGACTGCTGTTCCGAGGGTTGTAAGTGCTTTCATTGGTATTTTCCTCAACATACAGAGTAGGTGCAGGAGCGACGATTAACTGTCTCCTTTTGACCACTGAGAAAAGTTGCTCGTTGCGACTACCCTTGGCAGCATCGGACCCCGGCCCGCGCCGCTGAACTGGGCAGTACGCTCATTGCATTGAATCCGCTAGGGTTGTTCGCCGTATTTCAGGCACAACATTCCGCTCGGATTGCTCCCCCTTTTCCCCTTTCGGTCGTGGACTGCAAAATTAGTCCACCGTGCTCTTTTCAAACGCGCGGGCGGCGCTCTATATTGGGATATGGGACCTAGCTCGATGGGCTCCCGGGGCCAAAGTCTTCTTAATTCCCGCTTTGATCATGATTCCTGCGGCGTCGGCTTTGTTGCGACCCTGCACGGCGCTCCCAATCACGACATCCTGCGGCTGACCCTCACTGCGCTGGGACGCTTGGCTCACCGTGGCGCAGTCGCCGCCGATCGTAAAAGCAGCGACGGCGTCGGTGTCCTGACCGCAGTTCCTCGCGCTTTCCTGCTCAACCACACCGCCATCGCGCTGCCGCCAGACCGGCCGCTCGCCGTGGGCATGTTGTTCCTGCCGCTGGAAGGAGTAACCAGCGCCGACGCGCTGCGCTTCGAGGAATGCATCTCCGCCGAGGGATTGCAATGGCTCGCCTGGCGCGAAGTCCCCATCCGGCGTGACGTGCTGGGTGAGCTTGCGCTCGAGTCGCTGCCCGTCATCCGTCAAGCGCTGATTACCGTTCCCGATTCAGTTCAGTGGACCGAGGCCGAAGTCGAGCATCGGCTCTATCTCGCGCGCAAAGCGTTCGAGCGCTGTTCCGAGGGAAGCTACGTGTGCTCGCTCTCGACGCGCACGCTTGTGTACAAGGCAATGTGCGCGGGGCGACTACTGCACGAGTTCTATCCTGACCTGAATAGTCAGGAATTCGTCACCCCGTTCGCGATCTTCCATCAGCGATACGCCACCAACGTACTGCCCTCATGGCATCGCGCGCAGCCGCTGCGGATGTTGGCGCACAACGGCGAGATCAACACCATCTGGGCCAATCGCGCCCACATGGAAGCCCGGCGGGCAACTCTTCCGCCCGAATGCGAGCCCATGCTCACCGGCGATGTCTCCGATTCGATGAGCCTGGACGAGGTTGCCGAGTTGCTGGCCAAACATGGGCGCAATGTGGCGGAAGCGGTTCGTATGCTTCTGCCGCCTGCCACCGATGGCAACGAGACCGCCTTCCACCGCTATCACGCCGATTGCATGGAGCCGTGGGACGGCCCGTCAGCGCTGGTGTTCAGCGATGGCCACCTGCTGGGGGCGGCACTCGATCGCAACGGCCTGCGGCCCTGCCGTTACGTCATTACCGACAACGGCTTGATCGTCGCCGGCTCGGAGGTTGGCCTTGCCGATGTCAGCCCCGATTCCATTGTTCGCAGCGGACGCCTCGGACCTGGGCAGATGCTTCTGCTCGATCTGGAACACGGACAGTTGTTGGATGGCGAACCCCTCGATCGCTACATCGACGGACTGGCGACCTATGGTCCGCTGATCGACGACATTCCGCTGGAGCCGGCGGCCGATCCGGCGGCATTGCTATCCAAAGAAGAAATCATGCAAGTGCAGCGCGGCTTCGGCTATAGCCGCGAAGAAATCAAAATGGTTGTGGCGCCCATGGCGCTGGAGAGCAAGGATGCCACCTGGTCCATGGGCGATGACACTCCGATTGCGCCCCTGGCGCGAACACCGCGTCCTCTGTATGGATTCTTCCGCCAGAGGTTTGCGCAAGTTACGAATCCTGCCATCGATTCACTGCGCGAGTCGTGCGTAGTTTCGCTGCGCACCCGGCTGGGACCATGGCCACACTTGCTCGACAAACATGCGCCTTTGCCGGGCCTGGTGCTGCCATCGCCGTTTCTGTCGCTGGGTCAGATGGAAGCGCTGCGCGAGGGCACTTATCCATTGCGGGACGAATTGCCCTTGGCTCGCATGTATTGCACGTTCTCGCCGGTCCGCACTCTGGAAGGCGCGGTTGCTGACTTGGGTCGCACTGCCATTAGCTTGGTGCGGGATGGGGCTCGTATTCTCCTGATGACCGACCGCGCAGCTTCCGCCCAGGCGCTGCCGATTCCGATGGCGATGGCCACCGGCGCGGTGCATCACGCGCTGGTCAAAGCCGGCTTGCGCACGAACGTCGGTCTGGCGCTGGACGCAGGCGACTGCCGCGACCTGCACCACGTTGCCGTGCTCATTGGATATGGCGCCGGCGCCGTTTGTCCCTGGCTGGCTTTGCAAACGGCGCGCGCACTGGCCGGAGAAGATGGCGAAGCCGGGATGCTCAAGGCCTTGCAGTCGGGCCTGGCCAAAGTGATGTCGAAGATGGGAATCTCCGTCCTCGACAGTTATCGAGCGGCGCAATTGTTCGACATCCTCGGACTCGACGCTGCGGTGGTCGAACGCTGTTTTCCCGGAACTCCGTCGCCGCTGGGAGGACGCGGATTCTTCGAGATCGAAGCTGCCATTCGCGCCTCGTGGGCGGGCGAGCTCAACAACTCCGAGCTTCCGGATTACGGCTGGGTGCGATTCCGTCGCGATGAGGGAGCCGAACTGCACACTTGGGAACCGCAACGGACGCGCCAGCTGCAAATGGCTGTCGGCGCCGCCAAGGCAACTGTCCAAGCTGCGGCCACGGCGCCTTCGCACGCTGAAGCATGGTCCAGTTTCGCGGGAGCAGGGAAGGAACGCGAGCCGGCGGTGCTGCGAGACTTGCTGGACTTCCATTCCGCCGGTCCAGGGTTGTCCGTGTATCAAGTCGAGCAGAAGTCCAGCCTGGCGCGGCGTTTCGTCTCCAGCGCCATGTCTCTGGGCTCGCTCAGTCCCGAGGCCCACGAAACCATCACCCTCGCCATGAACCAGTTGGGAGGCCGCTCCAATACCGGCGAAGGCGGCGAAGATCCCAATGCCTACCGCAGCGAGCCTGACGCTCCGCCCAATTTTCTGCCGCGCAACAACAAGATCAAGCAGGTGGCTTCGGGCCGCTTCGGGGTTACCGCTGAATACCTGGCACACGCCGAGGAACTGGAGATCAAGATCGCGCAGGGGTCCAAACCGGGAGAAGGGGGCCAGCTTCCCGGCCACAAAGTGACCGAGCTGATTGCGCATTTGCGGCACGCACAGCCGGGAATCTCGCTGATCAGCCCGCCGCCGCATCACGATATCTACAGCATTGAAGATCTGGCGCAACTAATTTACGACTTGAAGCGCATCAATCCGCGCGCCGCCGTGGGAGTGAAGCTGGTCTCGCAACTTGGCGTGGGGACGGTCGCCGCGGGCGTCGCCAAAGCTTATGCCGACTACATCATGATCGCCGGGCACAGCGGTGGCACGGGCGCGTCGCCTTTGAGCAGCATCAAGCACGCCGGCAGTCCGTGGGAGCTGGGTTTGGCCGAGGCGCAGCAAGTGCTGCGGCACAACGGTCTGCGCGGCCGCGTACGGCTGCGGGTGGACGGTGGCCTGTCCACCGCGCGCGACATTCTCATAGCCGCGCTGCTCGGCGCCGACGAGTTCGCCTTCGGCACGGCGGTGCTGGTTGCGTTAGGCTGCGACATGGCGCGGCAATGTCATCTCAACACCTGTCCTACGGGAATTGCGACGCAGCGCCCGGACCTGCGCGCAAAGTTTCGCGGCAAGCCGGAGCACGTGGTCCGCTTCTTCCTTAATATTGCCGAAGACTTGCAGCGGCTGCTGGCGGCCTTGGGACTGCCTTCGCTGGAGTCGGCCATCGGGCGCACCGACCTGTTGCATCAGGTTCGCTCCGACGGGAATCTCGATTTGCAGCCCATGCTCGCCTGCGCCGGCGATGCTCCGCTGCATTGGCAAAGGCAACGAAATGCGCGGCCGGAAGAGCATCCCCCACTCGACGATGCCTGGGTGGAACCCGCAATCGCCGCATGCGTCGCGGGCGAGCCGTTCGAGCACAACGCAGTGGTGAAGAACGAAGATCGCAGCCTGGGCGCGCGTATGGCGGGCGAGTTGGCGCTGCTGCGCCGCCGGCAACCCGAACTGAAGCCGGACATCCGCCTGCATCTGCGCGGTACTGCGGGACAATCCTTCGGCGCCTTTGCCGTTGACGGCATGGCTTTGACCCTGGAGGGCGCGGCCAACGACTACGTCGGCAAAGGGCTCTCGGGCGGCGAACTCATTCTTCGTCCGGTGGGCAAACTGGCGCAAGCGGGTGAGGCGCAAGTCATCTTGGGCAACGTCGCCCTGTACGGGGCCACGGCTGGCTTCTTGTTCGCGGCGGGAGGCGCGGGCGAACGCTTTGCCATTCGTAATTCGGGAGCGACGGCGGTCGTGGAAGGAGTGGGTGAACACGCCTGCGAGTATATGACCGGCGGGGTCGTCGTCATTCTGGGAGCGACGGGCAGAAACTTCGGAGCGGGCATGACGGGTGGCGTAGCTTACGTTTGGGACCCGGATCGCAGCTTCGAAACCGGGCGCAAGTTTCATCCGGAATTTGTCGAGACCGATCTGCTGGACGATTGCAGCTATCAAGAGCAGGCGTTGGTCCGCAATCTGATACAAGAGCACACTCGCAAGACTGGCAGCCGCATTGGACAACAACTGTTTGATCGCTGGCCGGAAACCCTTGGGCAAATGTTGCGTGTCGCGCCGAAGGGCAGCGGCGCGGCATGAAGTTTTGAGAGCGTGTGTTTCTTCAAGTTCCTGCGACCCCACAGGCGTCAGTTCCCCATTTCAGGAAGCTGTTTCGGGCCAAGCCGTTCTCACAATGAAGGCCCCTTCAGTTCCGATTCGGGAATCACCATCGCACTTTGCCATATTTCATGAATCCAGTGGGGACTACACTGACTTTGTGCAGTGGGCGTAATGAGAAAGCAACGCTCCGCTCTCATCCTTTTCATGCTTCTGGTTTTGAGCCTTAGTCTGGCGGTTCCCGCAGAAGATGTGCTCGAAACCACCTACGACGAGTCAGAGACCCAGCCGTATGAGGACGTTCCTCTGTTTTCAATCCTCCTACCGCTAGCGGCTGGCGGTATGACCCAAGCCGTTCTGAGCGGCGTACGCCTTCGATCTGGCACTGCATTTCCGTTTGTCGTCACACGCAGCAATGGCGCAGATGCTTATCAACCCACCGGCGGCCGGGTCGCACTAGCGTTGCGTTGTACTTTCCTCTGTTAGCGGATTCGGTCTCCACGTCCTTTCTCTCCAAGCACAATCCAAGTTGACTGGGCAGTGGTCACTCCACCGATGCTTTGAAACTCTCATCAACGGAGGCACGAAATGCGAACTTCTATCATCAGTAACCCGGCTCGCCGTAGCCTGGCGGCTGCGATGTTTCTTTCCATTCTCTTCTTCCTTTCCATTACCACGAGTGTGTCTTTTGGCCAGCAGATGAGTTATCTGGTCACGGCTTCCGACAGCAGCCTGAATCTCTACGATTTAGCCACGAGTAACCTCATCAAGAAGATTAATCAGGGTTCTGGTGACGGAAGTGTAGCGAGCGGCCCGAATTCGCGGCTGGCCTTCGTCTCATCAGGTGGTTATCTTTCTGTGATTGATCTCACCATCGGCCGCGAAATCCAGCGGATTCGAAACGTTTATGCATCCCCGTACGGCCCAAGTATGGCGTTTACAAGGGATGGGAAGTGGCTGTTGGTTGCCGACTTCGGGAACTACGTCCTCGACATTGTGGATCCTGTCGGCCTGAAAGTGGTACGTCAGGTCAGCTTGGTCGCCGCTATGAGGGACGGAGTCAATTCCCTTAGCTCGGTGTTCGTGGTCGGCAGCAAGGCATATGTCACGACGTGCGCCAGTGACGCCAGCGTTCCAGCGATTGCCGAAGTCGACCTCAACACGTTCGTCGCAAAACCCATCCCCATCCCTGCCGGCTATCTCGACTTTGGCGGTACCGGGGCGGTTCCCAACGCCGCGACTACTCCCGATGAACGTTACCTCTTGCTACCCCAGATCAACTCCGCAGACGGCTTGTACCATTTGCTGTTCATCAGCACGCTGACTGACACGGTCGTGATGGACAAAACCATGGATTTCGATCCTGATGGAATTCTTGCGACTACGTCGTGGAACGCGTCCAGGCAATACGGATACTTTCTAGGATTCGATATAAACGGCAACTTTTCGGTGACCGTTCTCGATCTGCGACCAGGTTCTCAGACCTACGGGCATTTGCTTCCTTCTACCGAAGTTGTCCTGCATGGCTACTTTCACTATGCTTGGAGCGCTGCCATCAGCCCGGACGGAAGCAAGCTTGTAGTTGTCGGCTTCAAGGGTGGCCGTGAGGGACCGCAGCCCAACGCCGTTGTGATTGATACCGGCTTGATGCTCACGAACCCTGGGCAGGCAATCGTGGGACAGGCGACTGTAGCAGGTGGTGCGCCAACGAGGGGAGTAACTATCGCTTCCGTCAGCACCACTGTCCCACCGACGGCGCCGACCGTAACCGGTGTGAGCGGCGACGTCACCAACAACGCGGCAACGCCGATTCATGTTTTCGGCACTAACTTTGCGTCAGGAGCACAGGTGCGTATCGGCAGCATGTCGCCCTTGCCTGCGATCGTAAACAGCTCCACCGATCTGCAGGTGACAGTGCCGGTGAACGCCCCGGGTGCGCCCGGCCTCGATGTCGTGGTGACCAATACGAATGCGCTCAGCCCACCGGCGCAACAAAACCAGAGCGGATTGTTGTCGGGAGGCCTCAATATCTTCGTCAATCCGGCTTTTCAACCGCACCATGAGTTTGCTGCTTTGAATCGTGCCGATGGGTCGGTATCGTTATTCGACTTCTCGCGGAGATCCATGGTGAACATCGCAATGGATCAACCCGGCGTGCTCGGACTCACCTTCAATTTCGAGGGAGCTGAGATCTACAGCGCGAGCAACGGCTTCAGGTATGCAAGCGGTACGCCGAAAGTGCTTTCGCTAAAGTTGTCCACAGACTCGGTAACTCCCATCGATCTGCCAGGTTTTCCCTTCCGCGGAGATACCGGAATTGCCTCCAGTCGCAATCCTTTTACCGGTAATCCGGCAGTGGTTTATGGATGGAATTCCGCGAGTGGACAAGCCGATGTCCAAGTCAACATGGTTGATGCCAATCCGGCTTCACCGACTTTCAACAGCGTCATCGGGACATATTATGCGGGGTTGACCGCGGGAGATATATACATTCTTCACTCTGGCACCGCCACTCCTGACGGCAAGTGGGTGTATGTAAATTACTTGGACAATAGCACTGGGCAACATGGGATCGCCATTTTCGATATCGTGAATGGCGGGCCAGCAACCATCTTTAGCACCAGCAGCTTAGGAGTAAATGACTTGCAGTGGGACATGTATGCCGCGCCTGATAATCAATCGCTGCTGCTGGACTCCGCGACATACGGTGCGATCGCGGTATTTGACATCGGGCAGAACCCGAAGAACCCCACGCTGGTGACGACCATAAAGGGGATCTTTGCTCACTCCTCCCTCTTTATGAGTTATCAGGTGGTGGGCAATCGCTTATTCGCGCTGGACGTGGGCGACAGTATGCTTTTCGCGTTCAACTTCGACCGCCAGCATTCCAACTTCAGCCAGTTGGGCGCCTATGTTTTCCAGAATAACTCTTCGTTTGGTGCGGGTCCGTATCTCGCCGTCTCTCCGGATGGTGCCTTAATCTACGTGCCAGCGGTAGGCGACGACATGATCTCCGTCTTCGACGCCAACAAACTGGCGAACCGGCAACCGCCGTTGATCACTAACCTAGCGAGCTTCCATGCACCAAATGTAATGGCGGTGAGTCCGGTAACGCACTAGGCCAAGGTCACAGGCCTGATGCCCCAGGTTCGCCCCTCTGTCGGGCTAACCTGGGGTCGCTGTGGGAGAACGGAGTGGTGGAGATCGAATCGGAGTGGGCGGCGAGAGATCGTGAGTTGAAGATATTCGGCGGACCGGCCCGAACCCTCCTCTGCCCAATCTTCACCTCTGGCGTTCCTTACTTTATCACAATGCTCCTTACCCTGAACGGGGGACCGAATTCGCTTGGTTGAACAATACACAAAAATGTGAGATGTTTACACATCAGGAGGCGCAAGTTGTGCGAACCAATATCGAGATTGATGATGATTTGATGCGGCAGGCGATGCGCCGGAGCGGGGCTGCGACCAAGAAAGCGGCAGTGAAAGAGGCCCTTCAGCTCCTGGTGAAAACACACGAACAGACTTCCATTCGGAGATGGCGTGGCAAAGTGCAATGGGAAGGCAACTTGAAGCAACTGCGCCGCAGCCGAGTTCCGCAATAGGCGGCGCCCATGGTCATCGTTGACACGACCGTCTGGATCGACTACCTGGGCAACGTAACCAACCGCCAGACGAACTGGCTGATTCGCGAATTGGGGCGGCAACCGCTGGGGTTGACTGACATCGTTCTGGGTGAAGTCTTACAGGGAATTCGAAGCGATGCAGCCTTCGCTGGGGTCCGGCATGACCTTGAGAAGTTCCACATTCTTAACACCGGCGGAAGCGAGTTGGCCGTGGCCGCCGCTCAGAACTATCGTCGCCTCCGGCAAGCAGGGTATACGGTGCGCTCAACCATCGATGGCCTGATCGCCACCTTCTGTTTGGAGGCCGGGCACTCGCTGCTTCATCGCGACCGCGATTTCGGTCCCTTCGAGAAATATCTTGGGTTGCGCGTGGTGCATCCGTGAGGCGCACGTGAGCACGCATGGTGCGCCGTTTCCTCATCTGGTACTCTGCAACATTGGAACTTTTCACTTTCGACTGGAGCACTTCACCCGATGCCATATCGATCCTTGCGCGCCTGCCTGTCTCTTCTGATCAGTTTCGCTCTTACTCTCTCCGCCGCCGCAGCCAACAAAGCGAAAACAGCGGCCGGCGATGCGAACCAGCCGTCCTATGCCTTGCCTCAACCGCAGCGTGAGACGCTCGATTACGGCATGTACCAGCGCATTCGCGACGAAGGTCTCGGCCACTCCCATGTGATGGAGTATGCCTCGGCGCTGGACGACGACATCGGGCCGCGCTTGACCGGCTCGGCCAACCTGAAACACGCCAACGAGTGGACGCGCGATCAGTTCAGCGCGATGGGCTGCAGCAACGCGCACCTGGAGGACTGGGGCGAGTTCGGCATGGGTTGGCAGCAACTCAATACCTGGGTCCGTATGACGGCGCCCGACACCGCGATATTCATCGCCCAGTCCGCCCCGTGGTCTCCCGCGACGAATGGCGTGATCAATGCGCCGGCGATCTGGATCGATATAAAGGACGCGAAAGACCTCGATCGGTACAAGGGCAAACTGGCCGGAAAGATCGTGCTGTATGGCGCCATGCGCGACGTGTCTCCGGTCGATAAGCCGCTCTTCGCGCGCCTCGACGACGCCGAACTGAAGAAACTCACCGAGTACCCGCTGAAGCCGCGCGGCCGGGATTTCATCGAGCAGTACATGAAACGTCTGGAGTTGCGGCAGAAGGTGGGACAGTTTCTGGCGGACGAGCATGCGCTGGCGGCAATAACGCCAAGCCGCGACGGCCGTGATGGTGGAGGTTCTGGCGGCACCATCTTCGACGACAGCGGCGCCGGCTTTGGTTGGGAGGCGTACAAGCGGGAGCACGCCGACCCTCTTCCGGTGGTGGTCATGGCCATTGAGAATTATGGGCGCGTGTATCGGCTGCTGAAGGCGCGCGTCCCGGTCACCATCGAAATGAACGTGGACACCAAGTTTACCGGCGACCACGAGCACGGGTACGACACCGTTGCCGAAATTCCCGGCGCCGATCCCAAGCTGAAAGACGAAGTGGTGATGGTGGGCGGGCATCTGGATTCGTGGGCTTCTGGCACCGGCGCAACCGACAATGGCGCAGGCACGGTTGTCGCCATGGAAGTGATGCGCATCCTCAACACGCTGCAGGTGAAGCCGCGTCGCACCATCCGCGTGGCGTTGTGGACCGGCGAGGAGGAAGGTGAGTTCGGATCCTACGGCTACGTCAAGCAGCATTTCGGCAACGTGCCGCTGTCCACCGCTCCCGACCAGCTTAAGCTGCCGGAGTGGATACGCAAACCTGCCGGTCCGGTGCAGCTCGAACCCGATCAGCAAAAGATCTCCGGCTATTTCAACGTGGACAACGGCACGGGAAAGATCCGCGGCGTTTACCTACAGGAGAATGCGGCCATCGCGCCCATCTTCGCGCAGTGGATTGAGGCGCTCAACGACCTTGGCGTCACCACGCTGACCATGCGCAATACCGGAGGCACCGATCACGAAGCATTCGACGCGGTCGGCATTCCGGGATTCCAGTTCATTCAAGACCCGCTCGATTACGGTTCACGCACCCACCACTCGAACATGGATACCTACGAACGCCTGCAACCCGAGGACTTGGCGCAGGCTGCGGTGGTGGAAGCCATTTTTGTGTACAACACCGCCATGCGCGACCAGATGCTGCCGCGCAAGCCCTTGCCGCATCCGGAACTGGAAGAGCAGCGCAGGGCGCCGCTGACCAACATCATGCCCGGAGCCGAAGCGGCAGAGAAGGACGCAAAAGAGAAGGCGGAGCAAACGCCGCCCGAAGAGTAAACAATTCTTGGCTGGACGATAATTCAGTTCCAGAGTTGCTGTATCCACTACTGAGGGATGGAGCACGCCCGCCGCGGCGGGCTGCGGAAAAAGGCCGACGTCATCTCGATTTGAAGGGGCGCACCTTTGGAGCCTGCTCTGAGCGAAGTCGAAGGGTGCGCCATTGTAAACCCTTCATTTTTTGTCATTCCCAGGGGCGAACACATACACCTAACGGCCCGGCTTCTGATACCACGTTGCAGCTCTCACACAGTTCCTCAGGCCCGCGTCCCAAACTGTGCCCCGTCGCTCACCGAATATTTGCCGCACGTAAATTTCCAACTATTTACTTCCCAGCCCTTGTCATCCCTTCGAATTTTCCATAGCATCTGAGCAGAAAGCCGGCCTGCAAAGTTGGTGTTGGTGGCAACCGTTTTTTGAACCAATGCTCAATGAACAGGGGACTCTACTCGTATCTGGCTCGGTGTGCGACGTTCCGTCATGCGGAAATGCCTAAAGAGCTGCGGAGGGTTCCCACCGTATAGGACGGGTTCATTGACGGCCCACTGAACACGGCCCCGCGGGTCGGCTTTTTGTTTAGCTCTTAGCAATTAGCTGTTAGCTTTTAGCAAAAGATGGCTTCAGGAGCGACTCCCCATTGCATGTCTGCTAAGAGCTAAGGGCTAGAAGCTAAGAGGCCGCTTTGGGCTCCGAAACCGCTGGATGCACTTTGCATCTAAAATAGAACCGTGCTTCCCCGTTTATTTCACATTGGCAATTTCGGCCTGCCCACCTACGGGTTGATGGCGGCCTTGGGCCTGATCTTTGGCCTCATGCTCATCGTCAAGCTCGGCCGCGAGCAAGGACTTGACCCCGACAAGCTTTGGAACCTGGGCATCATTGCCATTCTGTCGGGCATTGCCGGCGCCAAGGTCCTGATGATCCTCGTGGATCTGGGCTACTACCGCGAGCACCCGGCAGAGATCTTCAGCCTGTCAACCTTCCGGGCCGGGGGCGTGTGGTCCGGCGGCTTTGTGCTCGCGCTGGCGATGTGCATCTGGTACATGCGCCGCAACCATGTGCCGGTGTTGCGGACCTGCGACGTGTTCGCCCCAGGACTGGCGCTGGGACACGCGTTTGGCCGTGTCGGCTGCTTCGCCGCCGGCTGCTGCTGGGGCCGCGAAACCCACGTGCCCTGGGCCGTGACCTTCCATAATCCTTTGGCCAATGAAATTGTCGGGACCCCGCTCAACGTGCCTCTGCATCCCACCCAGCTTTACGAGATGGTGGTCGAATTGGCCAACTGCCTGTTCCTGGTGTGGCTGATCCGGCGCAAGAAGTTTGAAGGCGAAATCATCGGGACCTACATGATCATCTACGGAGTGGCGCGGTATTTCATCGAGTTCTTCCGCGGCGACCCAGGGCGCGGCGAGTTCATGGGATTCATGTCAGGCACGCAGGCGATCGCCCTGCTTTTGGTGATCGGCGGCGGCCTGCTGTGGATGCGGCGAGCGGCACTGGTCCCGGTGGTGCCAGTCAAAGCCGCAAGGTAGTTTCAAGTTTCAAGACCAGTTTCGAGTTTCGAGTTTCAAGTTTGCGGAACAGGCGGAAGTTCGTCAAGAACAGACGGCCACCAGCCGTCTTGAGGGCGTTCGGAAGAGCCTATCATTTGCCCGGCCCACTGAAAACTTGAAACTCGAAACTGGAAACTTGAAACTGCTCTTCAAACTGGAAACTCGAAACTTGTTCCCTATCACGATTTCCGTTCCGGCTGATGCGGCGGGCCAGCGGCTCGACCAATTTCTCACCGCGCACATTCCCGATATCAGCCGCGCGCGCGTGCAGCAATTGTTGGCGGAACAGAAAGCCCTGGTCAACGGCAGCGTCTCCAAGCCGTCGCTTCGGCTGCGCGGCGGCGAACAGATCACCATCCTTGGTGGCCCCGAACCGCCGCCCTTGCGGGCGATCGCAGAGGACATTCCCCTCGACATCATCTACGAAGACGACGACCTCGCTGTCATCAACAAGCCAGCGGGAATGATGGTGCACGCCGGCGCAGGCGCCACCGACAGCGAACGCAACCGTGGGACGCTGGTCAACGCCCTGCTGCATCGCTTCGCCAAGCTATCGGAGGTAGGCGGCGAGTTGCGCCCGGGAATTGTGCACCGCCTCGATAAGGACACCAGCGGGCTGATCATCGTCGCCAAGAACGACGTGACGCATCGCAAGCTGGGCCAGCAATTTTCGGGGCGCGAGGTGAAGAAGCGTTACCTGGCGCTGGTGCATGGCTGGCCGGCGAGAGACCGCGGCACCATCACTGCCGAGATCAGCCGCGATGTGGTGCGGCGCGTTCGCATGACCACCCGCGGCAGCCGAGGCCGCGCGGCGATTACGCATTATGAAGTTCGCGAGCGCATAGCCTCGCCATTTGGCAAGTTCGCGCTGGTGGACGTCCGTATTGAGACCGGCCGCACTCATCAAATCCGCGTGCACATGTCGTCAATTGGCCATCCGGTAGTGGGCGACTCGCTGTACCGCGCGCCGAAAGAACTGCGCCGGCCTACAGCTTCGCCAAAGGCCTCAACCAAGGCTGCCTCGCGAGGGGCAAGCCAGCCGGAAGCCGGGCAGACGCCCAGCGTACTCGCCCTCAATCGCAATTTCCTCCATGCGGCAGCCGTCGAGTTCACACATCCCCGAAGCGGGAAGCCGCTTTCCTTCAGCGCCCCACTGCCTCCGGAATTGACGCAGTTTCTGGAGCAGATTCGAGGATGAGGAGCAGGGTGGTGCGTTCTGAAGTGTGGGGCCGATCTTTGACACCAGCCTGAAGGCTGGCTCTACCCAAGAGTTCTTTTTTCACCCCGGAGGACACGGAGATCACGGGGTTTCTGTTGTTATTTCTTCTCCGTGCCCTCCGTGTTCTCCGTGGTGAGAACGGAGCGTCGATGGCGGGCCCCGCAAGCGGCTATAATGGAATTTCGAATGAAAACTTGGGTGATCCTGGTTTTGCTGGCGGCACTGCCGTGGGGGCTGGCCGCCCAGAACTCTACAGAGCAGCAGCTTCCTACCGCGCCATCGGCGACGAAGTTCCCTCCGCAGCAGTCTGCTCCGCCACCGGCAGCCACCGGCCAATCCACAACACCGGCGCAATCACCGGCTGCGCCCGCGCCGGACCCGAATGCAGGGACCGCTGCCAATGCAAATTCTTCACCACCCGCAACGGCCCAGCAGAACAGCCCCTCGCAGCCGTCCACTTCCGGCGCATTGAATAAATCCACCACGTCGCCGGGGGGGTCTGCCGACAGCTCAACCGGCAAGGCCGACAATCCCGACGAGGAGCTCACCGTCATCCGCAAACGGGTGGACGAAGTCAACGTGGTCTTTACCGTCACCGACAAGCGCGGCCACTTCGTAAAAGACCTCACGCAGAACGATTTCAGGGTCCTTGACGACAGCAAGCCCGCAGAGAGCATCCGCTCGTTTAGCCGGCAGACGAACCTGCCGCTGCGCGTAGGATTGCTCATCGACGCCAGTAACTCGGTGCGCGATCGCTTCAAGTTTGAACAGGAAGCGGCCATCGAGTTCCTGAACCAGATCATCCGGCCGAGGTTCGACCTGGCGGTTGTCATCGGCTTCGACACCACGCAAGATGTGACACAGGACTTCACCGACCAGACCGAGGGGCTCTCCCATGGCGTCCGTATGCTGCGGCCGGGCGGCGGCACCGCGATGTACGACGCTATCTACTTTGCCTGCCGCGACAAGCTGATGAAGGAGGACAAAAGCCAGGTAGCTACCCGGCGTGCCATCATCCTGCTCAGCGACGGCGAGGACAACCAGAGCCGCGTCTCCCGCGAAGAAGCGGTGGAAATGGCGCAGCGCGCCGAGGTCATCATCTATACCATCTCCACCAATGTCAGCGGGATGAAATTGCGCGGCGACAAAATCCTGGAACATTTTGCCGACGAAACCGGCGGCAAGGCTTTCTTCCCATTCAAGATTCAGGATGTGGCCGACGCCTTCTCGCAGATTCAGGATGAGTTGCGCAGCCAGTACGCCGTGGCCTACAAGCCCGCAGATTTCGTTTCCAATGGCCAGTACCGCAAGATCGAGATCATGGCCGACAACAAGAAGTACAAGGTGCGCGCCCGCAAGGGATACTACGCGCCAAGGCAGTAGAAGAAGTTTCAAGTTTCGAGTTTCGAGTTTCAAGTAGTGCCTGATTCCGAGAAGGCGGGCCTCCCGATCCTTGTCTCTGTGTCTCCTTGGTGAATTAGCCTACCCGAAACTGCTAAGATATTGGTAAGTGCCTGCAGCCGCGTTCGCGGCACGGGACACGGAGGACAACATGAGGTGGATGTTACGTTCGAAAATTCACCAGGCCACAGTTACCGATGCCGATCTGCGATACGTAGGAAGTATCACGATCGATGAGGAATTGATGGAAATGGTGGGACTACTGCCCGGCGAAAAAGTGATGGTGGTCAGCAACACCAGCGGCGCTCGACTGGAAACCTACACCATTCCGGGGCCGCGCGGCTCTGGCGTCATTTGCATGAACGGAGCGGCCGCTCACCTGGTCAAGAAGGGTGAAGAGATCATCATCATGGGCTTCGAGCTGGCCGACCGGCCGGTGGCGCCCAAGCAAATCGTACTGGGACCGCACAACGAGTTTGTGAGGTGGCTGGGGGATTTGCAACCTGAGGACTCCCCGCAACTCTGTGTTTGACGGACGCCTTCCGCAGTGTTATTTTGCTTCTACACTGGAAAGGAGGGTGATCCAAATATATGAAGATTGATTGTCCGAGCAGTATCCCAAGTGAGGTGGCTGAGGCTTAGGGCTTCCGCTCTAAATCCTCGCAAGACTCGCATAGCTGTGAAGTCTGCCGCTGGGGCCACGTAGAGTGGACAGCCTCAGGCCAATCCCGACAGCTAACCGGAAGGACCCGCTGGCGCCGCGCGCCGCGGGTCTTTTCTACTTCAGCGCAGCCCAAGCTTCGAGGAAAGGCCGCAGCGCTTCATTGAGGAGGGGTATTGTTGGAGGGCACACGCTTCGGTGCGACCGGAGCTTCCCCCGGCTTCAGTATGCGGCAGCAGCCGCTTAGCATGTCGCCCTGCGGCAAAGTCACCACCACTGCGAAGGGGAACGTTCCCTTGTGCTCAGGATCGGTGCACGACGCCTTCTGGATGGTAGCCGACAGCACATCTCCGCCGCCCACCGACGCGAGGCTATTTTCCCGCTGCCACAACCAGACCTGTTGGGCCGGTACCCAGAAAGAGCCGCCTCGGAAGTCTTTGTCCGGCTGATTGATGCCGAGATATCTGGCGCCCCACGAGACGAACTGTATGCTGAACTTGGGGTTCTCGCCGAAGCAAACCATGTCGGGTGGCTTGTCGGGTGGCTTGGGCACTTGCTTTGGGCGTTTTGCAGCCGGAGCTTGCTCCGAGGGGTTCGTCGTATCTTGCCCCGTCGTATCCTGCGCCTCAGCAGAAATCACGATGAACAAAAGAAGCGACATTACGATACAGCCAACGAAGGTCCGCGACATTAACTCCTCCGCTAGAAGCATGTTCCTGCGCGACTGGCATGGCGTCAACTGATATTTTGTTTGACCTTCCTGAACCCTTTGCGCACCACCTGCTCAATGGAATCCCGCAACCCCATCGCCGCCAGCTCGTCTTCTGACACCCATCTGACCTCGCTGACGTCGCTTCCAGCTTTCGCTTCTTGCGAGATGGAGGTGCAAAGATAGTCGATCAGGACGTAGTGGTACTGCGTACGTCCCTGCTCATCCCGAAAGATGCTGTCAAAGACATCCAGCACGTCGCCCGGTTCAACCTCGAGCCCGGTCTCTTCCAACACTTCGCGGCGAATGCCATCGTGAAGCTTCTCGCCGAGTTCCAACATGCCGCCGGGAACAGACCACTCTCCCTTGAGCGGCTCGGTGGCACGGCGCACCAGGAGCACGCGGTCCCCACAGATGATCACCGCGCCAACTCCGATGATGGGCCGTTCGGGATAATCGCGTTTCATGGCAGGTGTCTGCGGCCAGGCCGAAAGCATTGCACGGGCGTCATCGGGCAAAGAAATCCGCGGGAGCAAATCCCACCAGCCTCCAGCCCTTGCTCCCAAGGGTCAAGCGCAAACGCATTTGGGTGTCGCGTCGCAGGATGACCTGCGATTCGTCCGCGGGAGTGGCCTCCATCTCGATCTCGGCAACCGCGGAGCCGCCGTTCTTATCGGATGTGACCTGCAGCAACTGGTAACGGAAGCGGATGGCATCGTACTGGGCGAAAAACGCGCGCAACTGGTCGCGAACCTGGGCGTAGTCAGGCATCTGCTGCTGATCGAAGAGAGCCAATACCTGATAGGGATTGTGCCCCTCCATTCCGCGTTGCAGGGGCCCCAAGACGTCCCGTATGACCTGATCACTGAGGTCCAGCTTCTCTTCGGCCGGCGGCTGTGCGGGCTCGGGGGCCGGAGGCTGCTGACTCTGTGCCAGTAAACCGCATTGCAACACTGTAGTCAGAAGGACGACAGGCAGCAATGTGAGCCAGCCAATAAACGACATGCGCTTTTGCATCGAAGGATTACCGGGGTGCCTGAATTCGGCCACTCATGCATAATACTGGTAACCCTGCTGGGATGCAGCAGGCTGCCCATGGCGATCGACAAACCCAGACGCGAATCGGAGCTTGCTGACTCTTCCGATCGCAGTTCCGCGCGGCCCCCTCGCGGGCCGGCGGGAAGCCGGGCTGCTCCCACGCAACTTTCTGGAGGCAGAAGGGTTACAGCCGATGTGAGCAGCATCGCACTGGATCGACTCTTGCTGGGGGGTAGCTCCGCTAAGGGGACAGCGGAGCTACCCGCCGGACTACGGGGCGAATTGATCGAACCTGTCGTGCTGGAGATGCTGAGCGACGCCGAGGTCATGCTACGCGTGGCCGCGGGCGACGATGTCGCTTTCAATTATCTGGTGGAGAAATACCGCCGCCAGATGATCAGCTTCATGTACCGCATGACCCACAATCAGTCGGTAGCGGAGGAGTTGGCGCAAGAAGTGTTTCTGCGGGTCTATCGCTCGCGGCAGGGCTATGCGGCGAGCGCAAAGTTCACCACCTGGCTCTATCGTATTGCGACCAACCTGGCGGTGAATCACGCGCGCGACACCAAGCACGAGCGTCCCGAGAACACCGTGAATCTGGATGAACCCGACACCGATACCGGCATGACGGTGGACTTGGCGGACGGCAGCTTGAATGCTGAGCAAATCATCCTTCGCACGGAAAGGCTGGCAGCCATTCGCCGCCAGGTCGAGGCGTTGCCGGAGCGCCAACGCACGGCCGTGATCATGCACAAGTACCAGAACATGGACTACAAGCAGATCGCGGCGGTATTAAAGTTAAGCGAGTCGGCAACCAAGTCGTTGCTGTTCCGGGCATATGAAACGCTCCGGGAGACATTGAAACAGTTCTTATAAGTAGGAAGTAGGGTGCGGTTATGATGTGCGAGGACCTTCGCGGCGATTTTATGGAAGCGGTGCTAAGCGGGCCGGAAACGGCGTCGCCTCAATTGCAGGAGCATCTGCGGAGTTGCGCGGCCTGCGCGCGTGAACTGGCTTCGTTCCAGCAAACCATGTCGGTTCTGGACGAGTGGCAGGCCCCGGAACCTTCCCCGTATTTCAGTTCCCGATTGCGGGCGCAGATGCGCGCGGCAACGGCGATGCAGCCAAACGGCTGGCTGGCATGGTTGCGCAGGCCGGTGGCCGCGGTGGCCGCTATAGTGTTGGTGGCGGTTGGCGCCGGACTGTTGGAGATGGGCCGCGTGAATCGCGACCGCAACACCCTGGCGACCAATGACCAGCCCGGTGTGGTACGGGTGAACAACAGTCCCGGAACCGCGGTTGGTGACCTGCAGTATCTGGACAAGAACGCCGATCTGTTCTCGGATTTTGACGCTCTTGATGACGGGCAATCCTCAACGGAGAATTAGAAGCCGTGCGCGCCGCTAAATCCATCCTGGCAAGCCTGGTGCTGCTGTTCAGTTCGATGCCAGCGCTGGCGCTTTCTCCCGGCTGGCAGCAGCACGCTCCGCCGTCAAAACCGGCGCAGCACGCGCCGTCAGGTTCGCGGCCCATGAACGGTCCACCGCCGGCTTTGCCGCCAGGCTCCCGGCCCATGAATGGTCCACCACCGGCTTCGCCGCAAGGCTCTAGCGGGGGCTATCAGCCCCACCTGAACGGTCCCGGTCCGCATCGCGGCGATTGGCTCCGAAAATATATGGCATTGCCGCCGCAGCAGCAGGAAAGACAACTTCAACAAGACCCGAGTTTCCGCAGTCTTCCGCCCGATAAGCAAAACCATCTGCTTGATCGTTTGCGGAACTTCAACAGTCAGCCTCCGGAAAAGAAGGCCACGATTCTCAATCGGATGGAAACCTTCGAGCGCATGACTCCGGAGCAGCAGACCGCAACGCGCAGCCTGTTTCAGCGCTATCGCAATCTGCCTGACGACCAGAAGAGCAGGGTTTCGCAAGCCTACCGAAGGTTGCGCGGCATGCCGCCCCAGGCGCGCAATCGGTTGTTAAGCTCTGACGAGTTCCGCAATGGCTACACCAATGATGAACGGGACCTGCTGCGCGGCATGGCCGATCTGAATGTGGAGCCCTCGCATTAGAGCTTTCCACAATTAGAGCCTTTCACAATACATGTATTCGGTTTGTTCGGGTAGTGCGGGGCTTCACCTGAAGGCTCGCACCCGTGCAAACCGGACACGTCTATTGCGGAACTGCTCTAGAATGGAGGGCACGGCACCCGCCACCGAACGGAGACGCAACTTTTCATGCCCGGCATTGACGATCTCTACCTCGACGAAGCTTTCCGCAGCCTGCGCGGCCACAAGCGTCTGGCGGATGGCGCCATCGCCCAGCTCACGGATGAGCAGTTTTTTGCCCCGCCCGACACCGAATCCAACAGCGTCGCCGTCATCGTGAAGCACATGGCGGGCAACATGCGCTCGCGCTTTACCGGCTTCCTCACCAGCGACGGCGAAAAGCCCGACCGCAACCGTGACCGCGAATTTGTTGTGCACGCCGACGCCAAACGCGAAGAAGTGCTCAGCTCGTGGGAGCAGAATTGGCATCTGGTTTTCGAGACAATCAACTCGCTCCAGCCTGACGACCTGGGCCGCACAGTCACCATTCACGGCGAACCGCATTCCGTGCTGCAGGCCATCAACCGCCAAGTCGTGCACTACGCGTATCACGTGGGACAGATCGTGTACCTGGCGAAACATTGGAAGGGCGCGGAGTGGAAATCGCTCAGCGTCCCCAAAGGCCAGAGTGAGCAGTACAACGCGGAACTGCTGCGCAAGCGTGGGAAGTGACTGGGGGCGCAATCGTGAGAGGAAAACTATCCGGCTGGGCCATCTTCCTCGCAGTGCTTTTGCTGCTCAGCTTCGCCGCCACTTCCAGCTTCAAATACTCGCGAATGGCCGATCTTAGCCTGATGGCCGTGCGCTTCTCGCTGGTGGTCCTGTTATCGGTTTTGGTGGTGCGAGAAAAATGGAGACATCGGGACGGTTCCGATCATCCGCAGACCACGTCCGACGCAAACGATACAGTCCTGCAACGCTTCCGGCGCTGGTACTACGATGACCGGAAAACTTCCAACTGAGCGCCTGTAGTTGCAACGAGAAAAT
>PLBW01000131.1:2226-15505 GCA_003135475.1 Acidobacteriaceae bacterium | reverse complement strand
TGTCAACGCTCTTGCGATTCATGCCGAGAATTGGTCCCTTCAAAGGTCTGGGGTTCAAGAGCCCGACTCCGCAAACCGAGGACCTGTACATCAAGAGCATCAATACTACTGTCGATCAATACCGAGCTTTCCTCCAAGAAGTCGGCGCTGACTCGCTCGTGCTGCCCAACTATGACCTGGACAGCGGCAATCCGACCAAGGAAGGCGAATACTCCCTCACCGACGAGACTTACGCAAAGTTGCTGGGTCAATTGGCCAAAAGCAAGTTCGACCATACGACGCCCGAGTTACGCGACAACGTCTTGCAGTTCTATTCCGATGTCTCGGCATCGATCCAGACGAAGGACAACAAGGTTCGATCGACCAATGTGCCCGCATTGCTTGATCAGTTAAGAGCCGCGACTCCAGTTCCGGTCGCCGAAGCCGAAGCCGCCCGTTGATCACAAAGCAGATCCCTACGCTCGTGATGGCAAGAAACAAAATGTCACTACATTGTGAGCATCAGTAATTAACACAGCACGGCTTTCCATTACGCTCCAGCCAGGTCAACAGCGAACGCAAACTTGCTTGGGCCAGCGCTATACAGGAATCGCCTGCACCATAGTAGATGTTGATGGTGTCTCCGTCGGGGCTCATGGTGTGCCCACAAGGGAATACGACGTCGTGCACGTCGCCTCCGCGCTCATAGTCGGTTTCCGGTCCGAAGATCCAGGAATCGCCCCGCAGCAAACAAACATCTGGCTTCAGAATGTCAAAGAGAGCGAGGCCTACCCGGTATAACGAGCCGGAGGCCGTGTGCTTCACTCCGTGATACAGCATCAGCCAACCTCTCTCAGTCTCGATGGGCGGAGACGACAAGCCAATTTTGTTTGCGTCCCACCACGCGCCCTTGCGCGCCAACATCATCACTCGGTGGCCGCCCCAATGACGCAGATCGGGAGAGTAAGAAACCCAGATGTGAGCTCCTAGAGGAGTCATCGGTCGATGGATGAGCGCCCACAGTCCGTCGATTCTGTGCGGCAAAAGAGCGGCATCCTTGTCGTCCGGCGACATGAGGAACCCGTATCGCTCAAACGTCCGGAAATCTTTAGTTAGAGCGAGAGAAACTCCGGGCCCACCTTTCGAGTACGAGGTGTAGGCCACCGCATATTGCTGCAACTCGGGAACGTAGGTGATGCGCGGATCCTCGATTCCCCACAGTTCCTCTGGATATTTATCTGGATCAGGCATCAGCGTTGGCGTTGCATCGATGTCCCATCCGTTCACACCATTCACAGAACGGGCAGCGCATAGATGGGAGAGACCACGGCGGTCCTCCACCCGGCAAAGCAGTAGCGTGGAGCCATCCGCAAGCAGTGTCGCTCCGGCATTAAATGCGCTATTGATCCGATAAGGCCAATCTTTGCTGGTCAGGATTGGATTGGCGGGATGCCGATGAAGGAGGGATTCGGTAGAGTCGGTAGACTCAACAGCGTCGATGGCCAAGGTCATAAGTCATTCTACAGGAACATGAAACTGATATTGCAAAACGTTGGAGCCCAAAAAGCACTCGACCCCGCCGGCAACCCAGCTAGAGTTAGAGTGCAATTTGTGGCGCTTAAACATCCTGGAGCTGCCGCATCTCCAGAAGTGCCATCAAGAACGCCAGCGTTGACTCCGCCCCCTGGTTTTCGTTGGCCCGGTCAGGATGAAGACCATCTCGACAGCCGCCGGTACTGGCGTCGTATAAGGCGGCCTTCAGGTCGTTATCTCCCAGGAACCAATTGAATGCAGTCCAGGCCTGCTTGCGCCAATGCTCATCTCCGGTGGCGCGATACGCTTCGAGATATGCAGAAACTGTTGCACCTGCCTCTACCGGCTGCTGATCGAAACGAGCTTTTTCACCCGCCTTGCAGTAGAAACCCTGCGAGCCGATAGGGACAAAGTGGCCGTTCACGTTGCAGCATTGTTGCGTCGCAAGCCACTTCAGCGACTCCAGGCCGGCCGCCAGCAACTCTTTGTCCGAGGTGCGCGAGCCTGCCAGTAATAACGCCTGTGACAAACGTGCGTTGGAATAGGCCAAACTCTCTTCAAACCAGTTCCAACCCGGCGTGCTGGTGACTCGATAGATATTCAACAGCTTGTCAGCGAGTGCATCTCTCTGCCTTTGTGCGGACCGGTCTCCCGGGAAGCGATCAAGATACGCCTGGATTCCGAACAAGGAGAACGCCCAAGCTCGGGGACTGGTAAAAGCCAGCACCGCCGGAACTGCGAGTTCAAACAAACGCCCAGCGAGGCCCCTTAGACCTTCATCGACGGTCTGATTGACGGCAGTTCCCAAGGCCCACAAAGCGCGGCCGTGACTGTCCTCCGACCCCTGTGGCTCCTGCCACTGACGCCCATAGCTCAGAAAGTTGCGGAACCTTCCATTGGCGGAATTAAAGGCCAGCCAGAGAAAAGCCAGGTACCGCGAAGCCAGTCTCTTCGCCTCAGCGTTCCCGGGCGCCGCAAGTTGCTGCATGCGAATCGACACGATCAGGGCGCGGGCATTATCGTCGGTGGTGTAGCCCTCGTGATGATTCGGGACGGCGAACACGGCATGCTGCAACATTCCCGTATCGTCAGTCATTCGATTGAGATGATTGAGCTTCACTGCCGGCAAACTGTGGATGCGATTTGCCCCGACTGGGTTTGGGCTGACCAGGCGAGGGTTCCACATGCGCTCCGCTCGGGCCCGCTGGAAGCTGCGCATGTAGTCCTGGGCCACGCTTTTCCAAACCATGTTGCGGGAGTATAAGTACGCCCGTTTGCGCATAGCGTGCCGTTCGGCTTCATTCGCCAAGAGCTGAATGGTCTGTTCCGCAATTGCGTTCTGGTCGTTGAATGGGACCAGTATTCCTCGGCTCTGATCGAGAAGCTCAAGCGCATGCCAATAGGGCGTCGAGATGACCGCCTTCCCCGCACCCAAGGCGTAGGCCAGGGTTCCAGAAACGACCTGCGCTTCATTCTTGTAGGGTGTGATGTAGATATCGGCTGCACCGATGAACTCCATCATCTCCTCAGGACTAACGAATCGGTTGTGAAATATGACGTGCTCCCCAACTCCCAGATCCTCAGCGAGCAACTGCAGCGATTCCCGGTATTTATCTCCCTCGCGCCGCCGGATGTGAGGATGAGTTGCGCCCGCAACGATATACGTAACATTGCTGTTCTGAGACAGGATGCGCGGCAGGGCCTGTATGACGGTTTCAACTCCCTTATTGGGCGAGAGCAAGCCGAAGGTCAGCAACACCGATTGGCCTCCAACTCCGAAGCGGTCCTTGTAAAAATTCGGATCGACAAACGCCAGGTTGGGCACTCCATGCGGGATGACGTCAATCTTTGCCGCAGGAACCTGGAAGATCTCCTGGAGGAACTGCGCAGAGTGTTGGCTCATCACAATAAGGCGGTCGGAGAGCTCTGCGATTTCGACCATCACGCGATGCTGGTCGGGGTTCGGTTCGCGCAGCACCGTGTGAAGGGTGGTCACGATCGGCATGTGCAGTTTTCGCAGCAACTCCAGGATGTGGCTCCCGGCCGGCCCGCCGAAAATTCCGTACTCGTGTTGCACAGACACCAGATCGACATTGGTGAAATTGAGGAACTCGGCCGCGCGCTCATACGACGGCAGCTCCTCCTCGGTCAGCTCGAATCGGACGCGCTCGGGATAGCTGTATTCGGAATCCGGATCGTTCACGGGTAGTGCGAATAACCGTTCAGTTCCGTACTCTGCCGAAACTGCATCACACAGGTCCGTGGTAAAAGTGGCAATACCACACTGCCGGGGAAGATAGTTCCCGATGACAGCGATTCGGCTGGGAAGCGAAAGATTGACCGCTGTGTCGAACGGCTTCGCTGACTTGATCTCAGCCACATGCGGTAGCACGCTTGCAATTCCCAACGGTCTCCTGAAGGGCAGCGTCTTTGGCAATGACATAAGGTCCCTATCTGCTCACCATCCCGGAGGTTGGTGAAACAATCGCGGCGCTGTGCAGTTCGGTTCTCCCCCGAGAACACCTCGCCTGACGGCGCCGCGAACTTTTCAATTGCCAGTGTGCAGACACACCGGCAAACTTCAACTACTTGGTTTCGGCAGCTTCGTGCTGGTGCGCGCGTTTCTCAGCGGCATTGACCGCTGCGAGAAACGACTCGGTGCTCGCCGGCGCGTGCACGTCACCGGATAGCGTTTTGCGGAAGGAAATGTCCTTGCCATAGACCGCAACGGTGGAGTCATTATCCTGCTGGATCTTAGCGCCATCCACTGCGACTCCAGCAAACAGGCCCTTGGTACGCGAGTAGCTCAAGGCCTCGGTGTTCATCTTCCAGTCCGTGCCTGCCGACGCATGCCGTCCAACCGGACCTGCTGCCGCGGATGCTTCGCCGCTTAGTTCGAACTTGCTCGAGAGCAGCCCTTGCACACCTTTGTCATTCATGAACAACATGACGAGATCGACCGACTGAGCGCCAGCCTGGAATCCAAAATTGCCGCCGCCGATCGAAATGAATGCCGGCGCACTCCAACCATGGGCAGTCCGGCAGGTAACCACACCGCGTCCATGTTCTCCGCCGACGATGAATGCACCCTTCGCCATGTCCGGCACCACGGCAATACACTTGGCGTCGTTGAGCACTTCTTCAGGAATGCCCTTGTCAGGTGCAGCCATGATTTCCTGGAGGACGCCGGCAGCCGCCTGCAAACGCGCGTTGGCGGCTTCCACTCCCGAACCAGCGAACCCGAAAGTCGCCAACGACAAAACGAATAATGCGATTCCGTATTTCTTCATCAAACACTTCCTTTTTCATTCCACTTGATTTTGTGGACGAACTTGTGAGGGGCGCTATCCGCCGTTTAAAGATCAGGCTGTTCTACGGCCACTGATCAAATTGATGACCAGAACCACGACGGCAATGACCAACAAAAGATGGATCAGACCGCCTCCTACGTGGAAACCGAAGCCGAGAAGCCAGAGGATCAAGAGAACGACGAAGATTGTCCAGAGCATGTGTCCCTCCCGGGCTGGTTGTAAGTGTTAATTCGAGCGTTTATGCGACAAGAGCGTTGCTGTTACGTGCGACGTAGTTCGCTGGGCAGGCCCGTCCCTTTGCCATGAGCAGCCTGGCTGGCGTCGAACGTTACTGCATGGTTCAACTAAATCCGGCCAAGCAGCAGCAAAATAACCACAATGATCAGGACCACACCCACGCCACCGCTCGGGGCGTAACCCCAGGAACGGCTGTGATTCCACGTCGGCAGGGCACCCACCAGAAACAAAATCAGTAGAACAATCAAGATAGTTCCGAGCATACTTTCCTCCTCGTACTTAAGAATCAAGCTCCGGCGCGATGCGACTTTGGTGAGCACTCGCGCGGGCCGGGTTGGTTGCGATCAGGCTAGCGATTGTTGTCAACAAATTGTGGGGGTGCTGTCCTTTAGGGTAAAACCGGTCGGCGATGATGCCGGCAGGCACGGCATCCCCCTGGTAATCTCCGCTCATCGCGACGATCGAAATCGACGGATACCGGCTGCGTACATACGAGATCAGTTCAATACCCGACATCTGCGGCATGTTGAGATCGGTGACGATCAGATCGGGGACCGTTCTGTTCAAGTGCGACAAGGCGCTGACGCCGTCTTCCGCCTCAGCCACGTCGTATCCCGACGCCACCAGCAACATTCCCAGGCTTTCCCGAATGCAGGTTTCGTCGTCCACAACGAGAATCTGAGGTTTGGAGCCATTCGCCATGTGCTCTCCTGATGCTGGCAGACAGAACAAATTCCACTTCACTACGATGTCATGCCCAAGCTCCCCTCGTCTGGTCAAAACAGAACACTTCATTTGTGGATGATGTGCTGGTGATTCGTCAGAAAGAACTCTTAACGTGCAGATGGACGAAGTGAGCAATTTGGGACAGACACTCAACCCGCGGACGCGGATATGATCGGCGTAAGCCTCAGCAACTGCGCACTTCCGCTGCCATCGTTGCGGTTACGCGCAAGCTACAACCGCCCCGCCACGCCGTGTGCCTTAGCGCCACGAGTTGGGAACCGCTGTCCATCGTTGAAATGTAGGTAAGTAGCGGCGCTTGTGGCAGACAATGCAACGCCCCGGGCACAAAAAGAGGCGAGGCAGGACGACTCTCTCGACCCATCCCTCAGGAGGCACGGTCCTGAACTGGTCTCCCTTGCATACACGGCAGTGCGCAGATAACAAATGCATTGTTCGATTCGTAACACCGTTCTCAATACAGGACAGCGGACTCGTCTCGCTGGGCGGTCCAGGCTGTCCGTCAGCCAGAAGCGCGACCGCTCCCAAGCCGCACGCAGTCCTAGGACGAGTATCGATCAGACGAGATGAGGAAAGCTGTTCAACATTGCTCAGTGAGCAATCCTGGCTCAGACACACGATTCCCATCGATAGCTAGCGAGTCCTTGCCCTTTTTTGCAGAAGCGGCCAAAGTGCACACCATCACAGTTTTAGTGGAATAGGGAAATTAGAGGCTGGCAATTTGCGAACTCGTGATGCGGGGCAAAATAGGGGTACGATGCGGTGGAAGGCCCCCATCCAAGCAAGAGAAGCTTGGATGGGGACTGCACATTCAATTCTTCTACTCTTAGCGCTTTCGCTTCCTGAAGAACGCGGGAATTGAAGCGCCCCATCCCCAAAAGGAGAAATTCGAGGAATTCGCGCCTGCAGCAATCGCGCCACCTGTGGCCACCAGGGCAATCGTTCCTGGCTCGGGTGTGGTCCCCGTGCCACCAGCGCAATTGCCGGTATCGACGTTATTGAGATCCATGGTGACGGCGCCATTCAGGGCTATTGCTCTACCACAATTAATGTTGGCGCCGTGATCCAGAGTGACGCTCGCGTCCGCGATAATGCTCCCATAAAAGTCAGTAGTTGTTCCCAACGTTGCGGAACTACCAACCTGCCAAAAAACCTGGTCATTACTCCCCGGATTGATGATAAGCACCGACGAAGCGCTGGCCGTGGTCAGCGTGCTCCCAATCTGGAAGACGACCATCATATTGCTCAAGCCTTGGAAATCCAGGGTGAGTTGTCCGGTCAGCTGTGCTGACGATGCGAAGAAATAGACCCCTTGGTCAAGCGTAAGGCCTCCGAGATCCTGACCCGTCAGAGTCCCTGTACGAGACATGCCTGCGAGAACGTTGTACCCAGTCAGCGCATCTAACTGCGCCTGATGCGCAACCGCATCGTCGTTATGAATCGTCCCGTGCACTATTCCCGGAGGAAATCCAGTGATGGAAGTTCCGGGCCAGACACCCAAGTCTTGAAACACGACGCTGGGGCCGGTGTTGGTTACGGCTGAGGCACCCAATACGCCGAAAGCGTCGGCGCTCCCGAGGATGTCGGCATTGGCTGTGAGGGCGAACAGAGGGAGGACAAGACAACACATGCGCAGCAGCTTCATGAAGTGGCTCCGCCTCGTTCCAATCCCGAAGAACCCGACCTCTGTCACTGGAACGAATAGCACAATGGTGACAGATGGCAGACAGCACCCAAGGCAGTAATTGCAATTCTATGCCCGCGCTAACCCCTTCTTAAAGCAGACGATTTCCGTTTACGGAGTGCACATTCTTGCACCAAAGTTCCAGCCAATTTCCCACACCTGCTCTTGCCCTTTTTTGCAGAAGCGGCCAGAGTGAACACCATCACTTTGGTGGGGGGGTGGGGTTAGGGAAGGCGCGACCTCGGATGGGGCTGTTATTCGTGCAGAAGGAAGTTGAGCAGTGCCCAGTGCACGTGCAAGCTGCCGTTGTAATCGATCAGCCCCATCTTGCGAAAGCGGTTCATAAAGAAGCTTACTCTCGACCGGGTGGTGCCCACCATCTCGGCCAGCGTTGCCTGGCTCACCTTCAGGGTGGCGGGATGGGGTTTGGATTGCGTCCCAAAGCTGGCGAGCAACAGCAGAGTTCGTGCCAGCCGCTTCTCGCTGGAATTGAGGAGTTGATCGAGGAGGTCCTCCTCAGTTCGGGCAACGCGAGAAATCAAGTGCGCAATAAACAGCCTCGCGAATAGAGGGTCGTCATGGATGATGCGAATGATGACAATTTTTTCCACTCGTACAATTGTTGACGGCAGTACCGCGGTTGCGGTGGACATCCGCAGAGACGGCGCTCCTAAACAGCCTTCCCCGAAGAAGTCGCCTTGCCGAAAGATAGCAATAACGGCCTTCTTGCCGCGCTGAGATAGGACCGTCAGCTTCACATTGCCAGCCACGACATAGAACATTGCATCCGCAGCATCGCCCTGCGAGAAAATTAGTTCTTTGTTGCGGTACTCTCGACTGGTCCTGCGCTGGCCGATCTTCTTAAGAAACGTACCGGGATTAAAAGTTAGCGTGCGTTTGCTTGGCATTAACGTCTCCCAAAGGGGCTTGATCTTTTTCGCTGTGACACAGGTCGAGGCGTCACTTAGTTGCACATCAATCGGCCACTCAAGGCGTGGCATTGCTTCAATATCAATCTCGTGAGGGATACCCCTTACGGACAGGTCTTGCATGTACGCGCCGCCTTCAAATTCCCGTCACAAACCTTCTCGGGCAATTTCGACCCTCCCTACACCTGCTTGCTGCAGCGGAGAAGTGTAGGCAGATCGCGAAGGAGACCCTCCCTTGTGAGGGTCTCCCATTGGCCCCTGATTCTAGTTCTTCGGCGGCGTAGCTTCTTCTCGCTTCTTTTGCTCGGCGCGGGCTTTCTCGGCTTGCGACTGCACCGATGGTGCCGGTTGCGCCTTTGGTTGCTGTTGCGGTTGTGCAGCCGGTGGCCGGTTGACCGGGGCTGGTGGTTGGTTGCTCCGCGGCGCCGGTGCTGGACGATTTTCAGGTGCGGGCATGGGCCTGCTTACTGGTGGAGCCGGTTGCGCCTTGGGCTGGGGTTGAGGTTGTGCAGCCGGTGGCCGGTTGACCGGGGCTGGCGGTTGGTTGCTCCGCGGCGCTGGTGCTGGGCGATTTTCAGGTGCGGGCACGGGCCTGCCTACTGGTGGAGCCGGTTGCGCCTTGGGGGGTTGAGGTTGTGCGGCCGGTGGCCGGTTGGCCGGGGCCGGATGCGGGGCCGGTGGTTGGTTGCTCTGCGGTGCCGCGGGTGGACGATTTTCAGGTGTCGGCACGGGCCGAGCTGGCGGCTTGGCGGGGGCGGGCGGCGCGCTGGCCGGACGGCCGGTGTTCATCGTGCCCGGCTTGTTGGCCGGTGGACTCGCCGGCGGCGCATTCGTGGGCCGCCCAGCGTTGCCAGCAACCGGCGGAGGCCCCGGTTTCATAGTGGGTGCCGTTAGCTTTCCTGGTGGCGCCTGCTTGACCTGGGGTTGCGCTGTCGCAACGTTCGCCGGACGCAGGCTCTGTACTTCGTGCGCAGCCAGCGGCTGTCCAGGGTGCTTTGCCAGTTCTTGCTGTTGTTTGGCAAATGGCACGGGCGGAGCAGGCGGTTTTGCCTTTGCCACCACGGGACGGTTGGCAACTGCTGTTGGTGGCTGAGCCACCCTATTGGCGGTTGCGGGCGACTTTCCGAGAACGCTGTCTCTGGTTGGAACCACCGCGGCTCTCGACACCACGGGCGCCGAGGCAATCTGTTTGGCGTTCACCGCGACGGCCGCTCTAGCTACCGGTTGTGCGGTCCGGAATGCGGTCTGCGGAACGGCGGTCACTGCGCCGGGTACAGTCCTGTTCACGTAGGTGACGTTCGTGATGTTCTGAGTATTGTTCGTAACTTGATTGTTGTAGATATTGGTGATGGTCGTATTGCTGATGTTGGTATTGCTGGTGTTGACGCGGTTGAAGTATCCGGGGCTGGTGTTGTACCCAGGCACATAAGCTTCCCGGGGACCGAGCGGAAACCAGCCCACGTCGCCGCCGCCACCGAGCGCAATTGACACGCCGAAACCCGGTCCGCCAATGAAGGCTACCAGAGCGGGCGCATATACAGGTTGGTAGTTGATCGGTCCAGGTACCCACCCCCAGTTACCCTGGAGAGAGACCCAGCGGCCATAGTGGAAGGGTGCGTAGCCCCAAGGCGCATCATCCACCCACGTCCAGCCCCACGGAGAGATCCAGACCCAGTGGCCATCGTGGTAAGGGGCCCATCCGGATTGAACTGAAGTGGGCGTCCAAACGTTGCCGTAGGTTGGATCCGAGCGCCAGGAGCCGTTGTTATCCAGGTCTTCGTAGCCGACCACATCGGGTGAAACATACCGCGCCGATCGCGATCCTTCATACTGACGGTCGCGGCTTTGGCTCCAATTGTCGAAGTCATCGGGTTTGTCGACGGCGTAGACCTGTGCGTCCAACGAATCCGTGCCGGTAAACGTGCCGCTCTGTCCGGAAGAAACGTTGTAGGTCTGTCCACCGCCGGTCACTTCTCCCTCGCCTTGCCGGACGGTCACCATAGAAGAGGCTCCGTCTGCACCGGCCTGAACGCGGTACTGACCTGCCTGCATAACGGAAAACGCCTGATTAGGCGTATCCACTTCGAAGACTTCGTCGCGGCCTAGCCTGCGCACCACGAGATTGAGGGTTCCGTCCGTAAGCTGGATCTGCACCGTGCTGTCGTCCAGGCTGAGAAAGGAAAAGCCAGTGTTGGCATCCACGCGAACGATCGCCGAGCCAATCTCTACCTCTGCGCGTGAGTCCGCGTCCGCCCAAAGATGGTCGCCTGTGGTCATGGGCCGATTGGTAACAGCCGCGGTCCAATCCGTTTCACCGGCCGGCTGGAAAGAAACCGAACCCTGAAGATACCTAATCCGTGCCACACGTCCCGGCGGATCGTTATTGTCAGCGACTGCCTGTTGCGGAAAGGTCAGGGTCAGCAGCACAGCCGCAAGTAGCGTGCTGGTCCAACCCAGTGACTTCTTAGTCAGTTTGATGTTCATGGTATTAAGACCAGCCTCTCTTTAATTTTGATGGACGCATTTTCCCAACGGTTGCTTGAAGAACACCCTGCGCTTCGCTCCATCCGGCAACGCGAGGAAGCAGACGCGCTTTCGTCACAAACCCAAGGCTAACCGTTTAGGAACGAAGGAAACTGTGCAAAAGCGCTCAGTTGGCACAAATTCCAAAATTTGGAAACGGTGCAATACTGAACAGAAAAAACGCCACCGGGCAGCTCTTACTAGAGTGTATAATTCAGCCGTGTGAACGACCCCTCCGGAGGTGCGATATGAGCGTCAGGGGCATTCCAGCCCGCAGCCAGGACCCTCCAGCCAAACGGGTCCCACCCGTCAATTCGGTGCGCTCCGCAAAACCCGCCACAAGCGATATTGCAGAGCTTCCCCGGTTTCAAACGCCCAAGCCGCGACCAACAAATGGAGATGGGTTTTTTGATCCTCTGGCCTTTCTCGCGAGAGCTGGGTTGGGCAAGAAAATTGTCAACCTGAAAAAAGATGAGGTGGCCTACGCGCAAGGCGACCCTGCCGACACGATTTTTTACGTGCAGAAGGGCCGGCTGAGAGTCACGGTTACCTCCGCGGCGGGAAAAGAGGCCACGATCACCTTGGTGGGCGCCGGGGAATTCCTGGGGGAGAACTGCATGGTCTCGCCTCATCCTATTCGACTCGCGACTGCTACGGCCATGACCGACTGCGCACTGCTCAGGATCAGCAAGGTGGAGATGGTCCGCGCCCTTCATCAGGATCCGGCATTTTCGAATGTGTTCGTCTCTTTTCTGCTTACCCGCAACGCTCGCATCCAGGCCGATCTGGTGGATCAGCTTTTCAATTCCAGCGAAAAGCGGCTGGCGAGAATTCTGTTGTTGCTGGCGCAGTTCGGCAAGGAAAGCAAACCCGAGACGGTGGTTCCCAAGGTGAGTCAGGAAATTCTGGCGGAGATGATTGGCACCACCCGGTCCCGCGTGAGTTTTTTTATGAATCGCTTCAGGAAACTGGGCTTCATCGAATACAACGGTGAGATTCGGGTCCACAACTCCCTTCTTAACATTTTTTTGCAGGAATAGGGTTGCCGCAGTTTTTTGCGGGATTTACTTGCGCAAGGCCGTCCTGATTTCGCTAACAACACAACTCCAGAATTCTGCTCACCTGGTCTAAATTGACCGTTTCTTGCCTTGCGGCGCGTGTCATGATGACTGGGTTATGGTACAGAAAAATAAGAAAAGAGCATTTAGCGACGCCGCCCTCCGCGAGGTGAAAAAAGAAATGGCAAAGCCCCGCATTGCGGAGTCGGTCAAAAGATCTGCCATGGTCGATCCGCGTCTGCGGGAGAAGCGGGTAGAGCTCGGCGCAGCGTGTTAGCACGATTCTCCGCCACCGCCACGGCCAAGGTGACGTTCCCCCATCGTTCCGACTCGCCAGCGCGCAGCCCAGGCGGCGTCTTCGGCAATGCTTTACCGGCGCTAGGCTCTTTCGGAATAAATTGTTCCGGACCCTGGCAAGAGTGATCCCACGTCATCCCCCAGTAGAGTGCAGAATCTGAGCACTGTGTGATGAGGCTCATTGAGCCTTTGTAATCTTTTTGTAATCCCATTGCCCCCTCAAGCCTCGAAGGGTCACACTTCATTACTGTTACACGCTGACACGTGCTGTTGCGGCGGAGGTGAACCCTGAACGCCTTACTCGTCTATCCCAAGTCTCCTGACACCTACTGGAGCTTCCGTTATGCCCTGTCGCTTCAAGGCAAGCGCGCTGCTCAGCCGCCGCTGGGTCTCATGACTGTAGCCGCACTGCTTCCCCAATCATGGAACAAGCGCCTGATCGACACCAACGTCGAGTGCCTGAGGGACTCTGACCTCGCCTGGGCCGACGTCGCATTGATTAGCGGCATGCACGTGCAGCAGGAGGATCTGATCTCCATCGTCCAGCGCTGCCGTGCGCGCGGACTCCGAACCGTTGTGGGCGGCCCCATCACCAGCAGCCTGCCCGCGTCCGTACTGCAAGCCGACCACGTGGTGATCGGCGAGGCGGAGGATCTTATCGCCGGCCTGGCCCGAGATCTGGAGGCGGGCACAGCACGCCCCCACTATCAGGCGGCCGAGCGTCCCGCCATGGAGCGCAGCCCATTACCCGACCTGCGTCTTATCCAGATGCACCGCTACAGCACCATGACCATCCAGTATTCGCGCGGCTGCCCCTTCAACTGCGAATTCTGCGACATCATCGAGATCTATGGCCGCCGTCCCCGCACCAAGGCCGTGGCGCAGGTCCTGGCCGAACTCGATCAGTTGCGCGAGGCAGGCTGGCGCGACGCGGTCTTCGTCGTTGACGATAACTTCATCGGCAACAAGCCCCGCGCCAAGGCA
>PLBW01000131.1:0-2206 GCA_003135475.1 Acidobacteriaceae bacterium | reverse complement strand
ACAAACTGCAGAACACGCGGCGCAACATGCTGGAAAGCATCGGCATCATCCAGCAGTACGGCATCGAAGTGATGGGGGGCTTCATCCTGGGCTTCGATACCGACCGCGAAGACGTCTTTGAGCGCCTCGTCGAGTTCATTCAGAACAGCGCCATTCCCGTTGCCATGGTGGGCCTGCTTCAAGCCATGCCCGGCACCCAACTCTTCCGCCGCCTGTTGGGCGAGGGCCGAATTCTGAATGCCGGGGGCGGCAACAACACTGATTGTGAACTGAATTTCCTGCCGCGCATGAACGCCACCCGCCTCCTCGAGGGCTATCGTCATGTGCTCACTAGAATCTATGCCTGCGATGCCTATTATGAGCGGGTTAAGCTCTTCCTCAGCCGCTGCCAGCCGCAATTCCGGCAGCGCTGGAGCTACGGCAGCCTGCGCGCCTTCTTTTCTTCCATGGTGCACCAGGGATTGCTGGGAAAATCTCGCCTCAGCTATTGGAAGTTTCTGCTCACCGCCGCCACCCGCTACCGCCGCTCCTTCGGCGCCGCCATGACCCTGGCCGTGATGGGCCATCACTTCCGGATGATCACTGACCAGCTCTCTAAAGCAGACTTGATCGAAGTCGTGGACTGAGGTGCAGTTTGAAATCCACAGAACTTGAACCTTGGGCGTTCGGCGTAAACTGTCTGCATGTCAGAGAAACGAACAAAATTCGACAAAGCACAGCGACAAGCCGATCAACTCGAAAAGAAGGCTTCCCGTCGTCCAGCACAAAATCGGAAAAAGAAAGCGGTCCGCGAGGACTTCAGCCGAGCCGCCGTCCCGATCGTCAGGGGAGTGACGGACAAAGGTTAGTCCGCTCTTTGGTTTTCTTTTTGCCCAGGTATGACTGCTTGGCCATCGCGCGCCCTTTTACGATGCCTTGCCCTCTTCTTCGAGGAACTTGTGCAGTCTCCTGCCAGCGTTGCCTTCGCCCCGCAGCGCATAGACAAGAAACGGCTGCTGAAAATTCTGGGAGAATAGACTATTAGCATGACAAACGAAGAACGCAAAGAAGCACTTCTGAAACTGGAACACACCTACGACCGACTGTGTGCTCAAGCTAAAGACCTGGTTTACCAGATGTCGCGGGAACCTGCTGCAAGCGCTCGTAATCAGTTACGAGAGAAGCTGATCTCTATTGATCAACAAAGAACTAACCTATATGCAGAGATGGATGCCCTATGGAAATCAGAGTGACCCACTACCTCAAACCGCGGTAGCTGGACAACGGTAGCGCGCAAGCGTAGCATTATTATTGAGCAAGTACCTCTTCTTACTCTTTCAGGTTCCCTGAACTAAGTCAGCCCATCTGAAGTTTTTCCTCTTACTTTACTCCAGGGAGGAACTGCGTCATGACAGTATTAACCCGTTGGGATCCTTTCCGTGCCACCGCCACCCTGCAAGACCGCATGAACCGTCTTTTGCGTGAATCGTTCAACCCCGAAGGCTCCGAGGAGGCGTTGACCACCAGCGGCTTCGCACCTCCGGTGGACGTCTACGAAGACGAGCACAACTTCACTCTGAAAGTTGAAGTCCCGGGCGTTGAGGAAAAAGACATTGACGTCCGCATCGAAAACAATACTCTGATCGTCCACGGCGAGCGCAAGTTTGAGAAGGAAGAAAAAGAAGAGAACTACCGCCGCGTCGAGCGGCAGTACGGCAGCTTCACCCGCTCGTTTACGCTGCCCACCTCCGTGGATCCAGGGCAAGCAAGCGCCCACTACGACAAAGGCGTGCTGAAGATCAACCTCGCCAAGAAGGCCGAAGCCAAGCCCAAGCAGATCAAGGTTACGGTTGGCAGCGAGAAGAATCCCGAAGCCAAAATTCATGGCAAGGTCGCTTAAAAGGCCAGTGCACAGAATAGGAAGTATTGAATGACACAGGCAGTTGCTCGGTACGTCGTGTCGTTTCAAGCAGAGCCTTCTCGCAAAGGGAGGCGCCACCACTGGATGATTTGCCGGGCGCAGAACCCCGACGAATTAGTGTCTTGGGGACATGCCCTTACGCAGGAACTGGCAGAGACAGCAGCCCGCAGCGAGGTCAACAGCCTCTCTTCAGGACTGACTCAAGGTGGGCGGGTGACCACGATCAAGTTGGCCACCCACCATGTCTGATTGACACTCCTGAGCTGAGTCCAACGAGCGTCTAGCTAGAGCGGTTCCAGAGTAGTT
>PLBW01000223.1 GCA_003135475.1 Acidobacteriaceae bacterium | reverse complement strand
GAGGAACGTCGTCCTGCCCGGGTTCGCCGCAGTTGACGGACTGCAAAGCCGGTCCACCTCAAATTACGACTTATGTCGAGAGTAATGCGTTCGGAATCAACCATAGTGCGGTCACGGTGACTTCCGCATGCTGGCCGCCCGCCCACGCCTTTACCGCACCGCCCTGCGCTCCCGGCAAAACGGTAGAGGTCACGGTGAAATACAATTTTGCATTCCTTTCGCCCTTGGCCCCCCGTTCCTGGAACATGACGAGTTCTTCGATGAGGACAGTCTCACAGTAGAGCGCGGCAACCATAGAACGTGGCGAGAATTTTAGGATCGAGATTGCGACTCTCCGAAGACGGCGTGCCGGCATCTGCGCATTGACGCCCCACAACTGTGCAAAACCGGAGATCCCCCTGGCGCGAAGCGCGGCGCAAGGAAAATGGGAAAGCCGTAAGCGCTAGGCCAACAGATCGTCGATTATCTTCTGGCCTAACTGTTCCGGCGCGTAATGCTTGGCGCCCATCTCTGCCAGTACTGCTCCGTCAGCAGAAAGAACCAACCTGATTGTTTGTGCAGTTTCCGCGCCCCCACCAAAACCCACACTCAATCCCAGGGAGGTGGTGTTTTCCTCGTAGCTCAGGCTGGCCGTGCCCTCTTTGGCGCGTACCGGTCGAGCCAGGATTTGGACGCTGCGGTTGCCGTCACTTCCAACCACACTTACGGCCAGCACCTGACTGCCAAACCTATTATTAAAACGTACTTCTACGTTTTCGAACCAGGCAAAAAGCTCTCGGCAAAATTGATTGCCAAGCCTGCGTTTCAGGGCATCGGCTTGGACCGATCTTTCATCCAGCGCCCGCTGGGCCTGATACTTTTGCTTCGCGCTCTCTACGGCCGCGTCGAGCCAATCAGTCGCTCCCATTTCGAGAAGACTCCTTGTGGAACTCACAGGGCCCATAGGGCAATCCTAGAAGCTAGGAATGGCGGGCTACCTATATTCCGAGGCGTAACCCGCGTCTCTTTCGGCCCCCTCGCATTCCTACGATCCGCCAGGACGAGAGTCAATGGTGGCAAAGACGGTTTGTACGAAGGCGGGTTGCAGAGCTGGCGTCCCGCTAGGGGAGTGGAGTATCTGGCGTCTCCCGCTTGCGGTGGCTCGATCGGAAGCTGCGGTATGCCATTGCCGTTAACCAATGCTGCTTCCTCAAGGGCAAGCGTCCCATTGTCATTTCGCGGGGGCCGGTCATTTACTCCGCGAAGGACAATTGGTCGCCGACCACGGTTGAGGTTTGAGCGATAACACCGGCAGGCAGTTCCAGCACACAACGAGCCTTCCAATGAAGCCCGGTCATGCGAAATGGGGCCATCGCCGGTCGCAAATGGATTACGCGCCAGTTACGGTCCACGAAAACTACATCGATCACGAAACGCATGGCAACCGTATGGATGGCTTGCGATGGAATAATGAGCAGGCCCGTACCGGGTTCGAGTCCCCGTTTGCCCATCAACCCCACCAGCCGGCGCAGGCTCGTGCCGGCGACCCTAATCTGCTCGCCCAGCACGGTATTCCTGGTTGTATTCAGAACTGCGACCGTCTCCGTTTCCATACTACTTCTTCGGAGGAGTCATACGCCTGCCCGAAGCCATACGTTTCCGCCTGGTAATTACGATTGCCAGCAAAACCACCGCGAGTACTGCTGCGGCAATGCGAACCAAAGTTACGTTATCCATAACCCTCCGTGTTTTACTTATCTGCCAAGATCTTGGAACGTCTTCATCATGGAAAGCACTCCCGGCCCAAGCAGCACCACAAAAAGTGCGGGGAAAATGAAGATGGCCAAGGGAAAGATCAGCTTTACGGTAGTCTTAGCCGCTTGTTCCTCAGCCAGCATCAACCGCTTGATCCGCAAGCCGTCGGCAAACGTTCCGAGAGCGCGAGCAATCGGGGTCCCCAGCCGCTCGGTCTGCACCAGCATGGCGACGAACTGACGGACCGTATCGAGGTCAACCCGATCGGCCATGCTCCGCCAGGCATCGAGGCGCGGTTTGCCGGCCCGCATCTCGCGGCCGATAATGGCAAGTTCTTCACTCAGCTCGGGGTGAACCGGCTGTATTTCGCCGGAGATCCTGATCACCGCCTGGTCTATGCCCAAGCCTGCTTCCATACATATCACCAGCAGGTCCAGTGCGTCGGGTAGGGCCCTGCCAATTTTTGCCTTGCGCCGGCTGATGGCACTAAACAGCCACATATCCGGCACAAAGAATCCCACCACAGCCAAAATTAGACCGTACAGGAGGAAGTTGCTCGCTCCGGCAAAGGTAGCGAGCAGGATTCCGACGACAGGAGCCAGCAGCTTGAGGCTCAGAAAGGTATCGGCGTCTTCCGGTTTGCGATAGCCGGCAATGCCCAAACGGTAGGACAGTTCTTCATCATTCGATCGCAGCCAATTGCGGAACGGCGCCAGTGGGCTCGTAACCAGCGCGAGCACATCATGGATCTGAGCCTTATCCGGCGCCTCGATGTCGTAGGCGGCACGAGACTGAGACTGCAGCGTCGCAAGCCGAGTTTCGATCGGCGATTTCTTTTCCGTGAGCACCAGAAGAACCAGCGCGCAGGCGGCAAACAGGGCCAGGGCCGCGAAAATCGCAATAAGTATTGCCGTCATATTAGTACTTGATCCGAATGATCCGTCGTATAAAGAAGGCCCCCAGGGCCATGCTTACCAAGGTCCCATAAACCATTTTTATGCCGGTGTCCGACTCGAACAACGGGGCGGTGTAGCCGGGCCTAACCAGATTCAACATAACGAAGGCGATAAACGGCAGCGCTATGAGGACAGCCCCGGTCATCCGGCCTTGCGCGGTATACACCTTCACTTTTTGCTGCAGTTGAATGCGTGACCGCAGCAGGGCTGCGGTTTTGTCGAGCAACTCAGCGAGATTTCCTCCGGTTTCCCTTTGTAGGAGAATGGCAGAGATAAGAAAGTGCAGGTCCTGCAAAGGAAATCTGCGGAAAAGATTCATCATCGCATCGCGAAAGGGCAGCCCAAAATTCATTTCATCGGCGCAACGGCGAAATTCCGGCCCCACGGGGTCGGCAATTTCCTCGGCCACCGTCACCAAGGCGCTCGGCAGCGACTGTCCGGCACGCAGGGAGCGAGCGATCAAGTCGACAGCATCGGGAAGCAGCAAATCGAACCGCCGGAAGCGCACCGAACGCCGGTACAGCACCCAAGCCAGCGGAGCCACACCCAAGGCCAGCCCTGGAATCCATCCCACAAAACCCGCCGGTATCCACCAGTGGCCAACCACCGCCCCCACCAACATCATGCATGCCGAATAGAAGAAGAAGCGGCCAACCGTCCATGTCACCTTGCCCTGCTCCAGCAATAATTGCAGCTGCAAGGCGGATTTCGTACCGCGCAGGAATTGATCGAGCCAGGCAACTCGGCTGAAGGTGACGTGCCTTACGATTTCCCCTTGGTCATCCTCGCCCGTGATGTGGCGGCGCTCCAGCCCGCCAAGCCGCTGCTGGATTCTCTTGTCGGCTTCCGAAGGCTCCGTGAAATAGGCAAGCGTAGCGAACACGGCCACCAAGACAATCAGAAATACCGTGATCATGGACATAAGTTCACTCCGCTTATACTTCGAACGAGTGTTCAAAGACGCTTGCCGGGAGGGTGATCCCGGCTTTCTTGAGCCTCTCGGCGAACTTCGGAGACACGCCGGTCGCCTTAAACCTTCCCATCACACGTCCACTGACGTCGATGCCGAGCTTTTCGAAGACAAAGATGTCTTGCATCGCCACCACGTCGCCGGTCATGCCGGTAATTTCCGAGACGTAGGTTATGCGACGCGTACCGTCGCTCATGCGAGCGATCTGCACCACCAGGGCGATCGCCGATGCGATTTGCTGCCGCAGGGCTTTCTCGGGAAGATTAAGGTTGGACATCAATGCCATGGTTTCCAAGCGGGCCACGGCATCACGGGGAGTGTTGGCGTGAATCGTGGTCAGCGATCCATCATGCCCGGTGTTCATCGCCTGCAGCATGTCGAGAGCTTCCTCGCCACGCACCTCGCCGACGATTATCCTGTCCGGCCGCATACGCAAGGCGTTGATGACCAGTTCGCGCTGACGTACCGCGCCTTTGCCCTCGACGTTAGGGGGACGGCATTCCAGGCGAACCACGTGTTCCTGTTGCAGTTGGAGTTCGGCAGAATCTTCGATGGTCACGATGCGTTCTGTGTCGCTTATATACCCGCTCAACACATTCAACAGCGTCGTCTTTCCGGCGCCGGTACCGCCGGAAATGACGATGTTGAGTTTAGCCCGCACGGCGGCCTTCAAGGCCTCAAAAATCGGAGCGGTGACGGTACGATTGGCCAGTATCTGCTCGGGCCCGATGGGGATTTTGCCAAAACGGCGAATCGACAGAATCGGGCCGTCCACCGCCAGCGGGGGGATGATGACGTTGACGCGCGATCCGTCGGGCAAGCGCGCGTCGCACATGGGCGAGGATTCGTCTATGCGTCTGCCGACTTGGGATACGATCTTGTCGATAATGTGGCTAAGGTGAGCGTCGTCCTTGAAAACGACGTTCGTTTTCTCCAGTCTGCCGGCGCGCTCGACATATACTTTTCTGTACGTGTTCACCAGGATGTCGTTGATCGTGGCATCCTGGAGCAATGGCTCCAGCGGCCCTAAGCCAAAGACTTCGTGCAACACCTCACGTGCCAAACGGTCTCTCTCGCCGGTACTGAGAGGGGTTTCCAACTCCACGATGAGGTCTTGAATTACTTGCTGTACTTGCGCCCGCGCCCGGACATCCTCGAGCGAAGTGAGTTTCTCCAAGTCGATCTTGACGAGCAGCTCGCGATGAAGGATGGTTTTTAGTTCCTGGTACGCCTTGGCGGAAACACCAATGCTGCGTGGCGCGCTCCAGGTGCCACTGCCAACGCGCATATCAGGGCCAAAGGTCTTTGTGTTAGCCGTGTTAGCCATTTAACTCCTTAAAACTAAGATCCAAAGAGGCTGAACAATTTACGCGATCCCTTGCCCGCCTTCTCCGCAACAGACTCATTCGCCACGAGCCGATCCGTCCAAGTATCGAAGGCCGCGGCCAGTTCCGACTTACGAGCGAGATCGATCGGGGTACCGGCATTCATGGCGTTCACAATCAGGTCGTAATCGTTGGGGATCTTCACCGCAATCTGCCGATGCAGCGATGCTTCTATCTCGCGTTCACTCAGCGGATTCTTTCTGGAATAGCGGTTCAGCACGATATCGATATTCTCATCGGGATAGTGCAAGCCGGTCAGGTACTGGATCGAGCGAATGGCGTTATGGATCGCCGGCAGTTCGGGAGTAATAACGATAGCTAAATGATCCGATTGCCGGATGACAGCACAGGTGTCCTCGCTCAGCCCCGGGGGACAATCGACGATGACAAACTGATAGTTCTCCGCCAGAAAAGCCATGGTATGTTCGATGGCGTCCGAGGGAGTATTGGAAAAGGCATGGATGGCTTCCGGGGAATCCAAGAGGTGCAATCCACTGGGGTGCTGCAACAGGAAGCCCTGCAGCAGGTCAACATCAAGCCGGTCCATGTTGTGGATCAGTTCATAAAAGCTGTATTGATGCCGGCCCATGCCGAGGCACAGGGCGAGATCGCCGAGCGCCGGATGTTGATCCACCAGCAAGCACGTCTGTCGTTGTCTCACCAGATTTAGCGCCAGATGCAAGGCCAGGGAGGTAACCCCGGCTCCTCCTTTGGCTCCCATCAGGGTGATGACTTGGCCTTTCTGTCCCGGCAACTTGCCTTGATGCCGTGCCTCTACATGCGCCAAGGCGTCCGCTACCTGGTCCGTGCGGAATGGCTTTTGCAGATATTCCGAACACCCGGAGCGCATGGCCGCGATGATCTGGTCCGGATGAGCGTCGCTGGAAGCGGCAAAAATGCTTACGCTGGTATCGCAGCCTTCGTGAATCCGCTGGCTAATCCGCGCGCTCTCCTCACCTTCGTCAAAATTGATCACGCAAACGCGATGCTGAAACTCCTCCAGCATCCGCATAACTTCGCGCGGGTTGATATGTCGATCGACGTTGTCCACGACATGAGCTCCGGGCGTTTGGGCAACCAAGGTCTCCAGGCCTTCCCGCGAAACCGGATCCATATTTATGCAGAGGATGCCGATACGCCGCTCGGAGCTGCGCGAGCCTCTTATCGTTACGTTGGGGTCAGTCATAGTTACTTCGTCTCTGGTTTCTTAGTCGGGCTCGGCAAACCTTTATCGAATCCGCCCTTGTCAAGATTTTGAACCGGCTGATTAACCTGCGGCTCCACACCTGGCAGCGGCCCCATTACTGGGTCCACAATGGTGGGCGTAACCAGTACCAGCAGTTCCGTGTTGGAACGATTCGTACTTCTTGACCTGAAAAGCTGTCCCAAGATGGGGATATCCCCGATCCCCGGAACCTTGCTGAGTTGTATGGTCGTGCGGTCATCCAGCAGACCCGCGATGCCGAAGCTTTGGCCATCTTTGAGTTCTACCTCGGTTTCAGCGCGCCGCGTTGAGATGGATGGCATGACGAATCCCGCAATCGTTACCACATTCGTATAGTCGAGCGAGCTGACTTCGGGGGCAACTTTGAGCCGAATTACACCGTTGTCCTCGATTGTCCCGGTGAACTCCAGCTTCACCCCATAGGGTCTGAACTGGATGGTGATGATCGGAACCGTGCCCGCGGCGCCGCCCTGCACCACCGGGTACGGGAACTCACCGCCCGCCAGGAAATGTGCCGTCACCCCACTATAAGCCAGCAAGTTGGGTTCAGCCAGGATTTGCAAAACATTCTTCTGCTGGAGGTCCGAAATGGTAGCGCCCAAGTTAATGTCGGGGCGGAACAGGAAGATATTCAAAAGACTCGATAGGCTGAATTGGTTTAGAGGACCGCCCGAGGTGCTGCTCTGCTGTAGAGCAAGCGGACCAAATTGACCCGTGCTTAGGACGCCAATGGTGTTGGTTGCGCCAGTGCTGAAGATATTGATGCCGAATTGGACCAGCTTGCTGCGGTCTGCCTCGGCGAAGCGCACCTTTAGCATCACCTGTTTCAGATGCGGCGGCGGCGCAATCCGCAACCCGTTGACCACACCCTTGGAGAAGTTGCCAGCCATCTTCAGCATCTGTTCGGCAACCGCGGCTGTGGGCACGGTCCCGACCAGCGTTACTCTGTCTGCCTGCGATTGCACATCCACGCCACTATTCGGGAAGGCCTGGTCCAAGGTGTTACGCAATTGAGTTACATCCAGATCGGCGTACACATCCAAGGTACGGTTCTGTCCCGCCTCATCCCACAGCATCAGACTGCTGCCGCCAGTCCCCTTGGCGGTAATTACCAGTTCCCGGGGTGAGGTCAGTACCGATTCGATGACCGCGGGATTTCCGGTAAGAACACGCCTGATCCGAGTCGGGGTGCGGATCAGCAGCGAATGTCCCACGATGACGTGCACGCTCTCCGGTCCCTCGCCTTGCTGTTGCGGGGCTGCCTGGGGCGGCGGGGTTGACGCCGGAGCCTGCTCCGGGTAGGGCGCTTGCGATGTGGTCGGCTGCTGGGTTGGCGCCGGTGCCTGCTCCGCGGGCGCTTGCGCCGGAGCCTGTTCCGGGTAGGGCGCTTGCGTTGTTGGCGGCTGCTGGGTTGGCGCCGGTGCCTGCTCCGTAGTTGGTGCTTGCTGTGCAGCCGGTTCCTGGGCTGCGACTCCCAACGTGGTGAGGCAAAGCGCCGTACTCGTTAGCAGCACGAAAGCCATGCTTTGCCACAAAGGCTTTTGCTGGTTTGGTCTCTTGCGTTCCACGAGATGCTCCATTCTAGGGCCTCTCAAAACTTGACTGTACCCTTCTTTGTACCATCGTATTGATCAACCGTATATACGTTCGGCGGTTTGGGCGGCGCCGCCTTCTTGACGACAAGCGGGGCTGCTTTAGCGGTACCTTGCAGGTCCTTCAAGTTCACCGGGCGGGTCACCGGCTGGGCCTGATCGGAAGCATTCCGGAGAACGAACTGCACCGTCCCTTGGTTGCTGGCCAGCAAGAGTTTTTCCGCATCGTCCGGCGACAGCAATACCGTCACCACTTTCACATTTTGCGGTTTGCCGTTCGGATCCGGTTGCAGCTTCTCGCCGGTGCTCAAAACCTGGACGTTCTGCAAGACGGTAATGGTCATCGGCTCCTTGTTGTCAGCTTCCGGGCGGAAGCTCACCAGCACATCGACGTGCGAACCGGGAAACAGAAATCCGGAGACGTTGTTCAGCTCATTGGTGACCACAGCTACCGCGCGCATACCATCCGGAATCTTAGCGGTCAGGCCGACGGTGGCTCCCGGAGCTGCCAACAACCCGTCGCGGATGGGTTCCTTAAAGGCAATGGGATACATCACAACCCTGCCGGTCACGTCTTCCGGCTTGCTAAAGGCCCCCTCCAACGGAGCGTTGCTTGGCCAGTCCATCAGCGTCAGGTCGCCAGCCGCCAACGGGGTCCCGGTGTCCAGCGGCTTGGCCGCGATTACAACCTTGATGAGCGCCCCGCCCCCATATTGCTGCTTAATGCGCTTGTATAGGAAAAATGTGACCAGGACGGAAACCACCAACGCCATCAAAAGAGCAATACCTAACCGACCAGTTTTCGTAACTCACCTCCACAGTATCAACAGTAACGCGTACAGCGTTCCCGCCGCAATAGCCAATCCGTATGGCATGCGTAAGGCCGTGGGATTGTCCAGATTCAATTCCGGATGGGTCTGCAAGCCGGTCCGAGCATGGAACCACAGCACGGAGCCAAGATTTCTGAGGGTCTCCCCCATGCGACCACGGTAAACGGAAATAACGATGGCCATCACTCCGCCGCAAATCGCGGTTGCCAGCAACACCACGATGGCCTGCTCCGGACCCACCAGCGATCCGATGGCCGCCATCAACTTCACATCACCCGCTCCCATGGCCCGCACCGCGTAAAACAGAAACATGATGCCGCCGGCGAGCAGCAATCCCTCACCTGCGCTGGCCAGGCCTTTCCAGCCAAACAGCACACCGCGGAGCACCAGGCCCAGAACAATCCCCGGGTAGGTGAGCCAGTTCGGTATGCGATGCTGCTGCACATCAAAAACGGCGGCGATGATGGCCATTGCCAGCGCGATAATTAGAAGAGCGATATCCCGATGCATGGCGCATCATCGAAAGCCAAAAAAAGCTAAAAATGGAAGCAAGCTACGAGGCTAACCATCAGCCCGTAGCCGCACGCCCGGCCAAGCGCTTTCCCAAGGTCTTGCGTGCAGACGGCGCCGGCTGTTCCGGCTCCCTCTGCCTGCATAGCCTGCTTCCAACAGGCAAAACGTCGGTTACGAAAGGGTGGTGGCGACTGAGGTGAACACGCCGTTGATCGAAGCAGCCAGTTTGCCCATCCCAGCGATGGCTCCCAGAGCAACTATCAGCGCGATCAGTCCGTACTCGATCAGGTCCTGGCCGGATTCTTCCTTGTGCAGATTCTTCAACATGTTGATCATTTCGAGGTCTCCTTATTCTCTTGCAATTCAATTTGCTGCCCTCCCCGAGCGAGTCGAGAGTTTTCCCCGAGCCGCAAGGGTTTCGGACACAGCGGCGCAACCGCAATGCAGGGTAGCAAGCACAATGTAGCAGTGAAAGCGCCAGTCGGCAAGGAAAAATTAGTAGATTCTAACTAAAAGTAATCCCTTTTTGGTCCCGTAGTTGGGTACTCGGTGAAGAAGTAACCTCTGAGCCGGGCTGGTTGGGCGAGTCCGTCGCCCGCAAACTCTCTTCAAATTGACAATTCTTATAGCACCTTTGTACCAGCGAGCTACAGAATGAGAGATGAGTTATCGTTGGCTAAACTCCGAAGGAAATACTTCTCTGCATGAAATCTGCACCTGTCGCCTGGTCACGCGAGCTCGCACAAAGTTGGATAGCCGTGGATGACAAGACGGAACCGTTTCACTGAAGGGAGCAAGCTACGAGGCTTACGATCATCGCGACACGCCCGGCCAAGCGCGTTCCCTGGTTCTTGCGTGCAGACGGCGCCGGCTGTTCCGGCTCCCTCTGCCTGCATAGCCTGCTTCCAATAGGCAAAACGTCGGTTACGAAAGGGTGGTGGCGACTGAGGTGAACACGCCGTTGATCGAAGCAGCCAGGCTGCCCATCCCAGCGATGGCCCCCAGAGCAACTATCAGCGCGATCAGGCCGTACTCGATCAGGTCCTGGCCAGATTCTTCCTTGTGCAGATTCTTCAACATGTTGATCATTTCGAAGTCTCCTTATTCTTTTGCAATTTAATTTGCTGCCCTGCCCGAGCGAGTCGAGAGTTTTCCCCGAACCGCAAGGGTTTCGGACACAGCGGCGCAACCGCAATGCAGGGTATCAAGCACAATGTAGCAGCGTAAGCGAATTTGTCTATAGCTCGCCGGTACGGTAGTTTTCTGGTACAAAGGTGCTACAAGAATTGTCAATTTGGGAAAAAGCTTGCGGGCAACGGACTCGCCCAACCAGCTGGGCGGCGGCAAAGTTGGATAGCCGTGGATGACAAGACGGAACCGTTTCACTGGAGGGAGCAAGCTACGAGGCTTACGATCATGGCGACACGCCCGGCCAAGCGCGTTCCTCCTTGGGTCTTGCGTGCAGACGGCGCCGGCTACTCCGGCCCTCTCTGCCTGCAATTCTTGTAGCACCTTTGTACCAGCAAGCTACCGCATGGTGGATGAGGGCTTTCCACTGTGATACTGTCAAGGGAAAATAGCGATGAAATCCGCGCCAGCAAACCGCATCCCCTCTCTCGATGATGAAGATGAAAAGGACCGAAATTGCTCTGAGCCCATGTCCGATTCACCGTCAAAGACAGCCGCCGACCGCCAGCACTTGCTGGACTGCCTTGGCGCCAGAAACGGAAGAAGGGAAGACCGCAAAGAATGAAGCCTCGCACTGCAATCCTCACCGTGCTGTGCTTGGCGGCGTCCTGGTACTACGCAATCTCCCTTTCATCTACGGGTGGCGTCGGACTCAAGCTTGGCGCTCCAAACGACTACTTCCAGCTATGGAATACGGGTCGCGCCATGCTGCACCATGAAAATCCTTACGGGCTAGCAGTTGCTGAGCGGGATCAGGTCTTCACCTACGGCGGGACGGCCAAGTCGCTTGGCATACCAAATGACCGGCGGCTCGCCTATCCGATTCTGGGCACGTTCCCGTTGCTAGCCCTGAGCCTGCTGGATTTCCGCATCGCTGATCGAATCGTGTTTTGTCTCTTTGCCGCTGGCGTCGCGCTTTCGATCGGTTGGCTGCGAGGGAAATGGGACAAGAGAACAGTCCTCTACGGTCTCCTCGCCTTCGCTAGTTATCCGGTAATCGACGCTTTGCAAATGCGACAGCCGACCTTACTATTCTTCGGCCTGATCGTGGGCAGCTTCGCTCTGTTGCGCTCCGGTCGCCTGATTCAAGCCGCCATCTTCGCCGCGCTTGCTGCCGCCAAGCCTCAAATCGCGCTGCCACTGCTGCTCCCGATGATGGTCTGGACTCTGGCGAAATGGCATGCGCGGAAGCGGTTTGCAATTGCGTTCGCCGCCTCACTATTGGCACTCACGTCCATTAGCCTCATTGTGGTTCCCGGCTGGATACCGGAATGGCTCTCTTGCCTGCGCGGGTACTCGCAATATGTTCATCCTTCGATTGCCGTTTCTACCTTTGGCGACAAAGGCGGTTTGGCAGTGTCGGCCATCTTGGTTGTCGGACTTAGTGTAGTGCTTTGGATAAACCGGGAACATGACCTGTTCTTCCTAGCTGCGATCTCTACCGCAATTTTTTCTCTTGTCATCCAAGGTGAAATCTATAACGCGACCGTGCTTATAATTCCGGCTATATGGGTCGCGGACAACATCGAGCGAATCGAGGATGCTGGAGCCATCAGCCAGATTGCTCTGGCCGTGGTTCGGGTCGCCTTTGTCGAGTTCTGGCTTGCGAACGCTGTGGGGGCGCTCCTTTTGCACACGACGCCGCTCGGCAAGTCAATAGCTTGGCGGTTGTCGGTTGATATGGGTTTCCCCGTGGTGGGGTCTTTGGCGGCTATGATGATTGTGCAGTTGTTTTTTCCTGGGAAGAGACTGGCGGCAAACCTCGGAACCGCTAGCCGGAGCGTTGCTCGCACATGATTCTGCGCTATAAATACCGTCTAACCTGGCTCACGCAAGGTCATTGATGACAGATTCGCTGGTTGGAACCACGGATTCGGCTACCACTTCTGCGGACGCGCCACTCGAGAAAACACTCGACGTGCAGCGCCGCAACTTCTTCCCCTTTTCCCTCCTGTGGTTCTCCATTGTCGCGCTGGAGCTCTCGCTGCTGGCAGGCGTGAGCATCACGGAGAGCGATATATGGGTCCACCTGCGCAACGCGCAGGAGCTTCTGACCAGGCACTCCTTCTTACGTGCAGATTTGTACACGTTCACCACTGCCGGGGCACCGCTGCTGAACTTCGAATGGCTTTCCGAACTGCCTTACTACCTGGCCTTCCGCGCCTGGGGTCTGCCTGGCCTGCTGGCGGTGTACATGGTGCTTCTGTGGCTGATCTTCGGCGTGGTGTATTACCTGGCGTTGCGGCGGGGCGCCAATGGCGGCGATGCCGCCCTGGTCACCATGGCCGCAGTTGCACTCGGTTATTGTTCCTTCGGGCCACGAATGCACCATTTTGGCTGGCTCTGCCTGGCCGTCCTGCTCCTCGTGCTGGAACGTTTTCAGCGGACCGGCAAGGGCCTTTGGCTGCTGCCGCCGCTGTTCGCTCTGTGGATCAACCTGCACGGTTCCTGGGTCTTCGGGTTTGTCGTGGTGGGGACATATATCGTTACCGGCCTGGTGGAAGGCCAGTGGAACAATGTAGTGGCCGAGCGCTGGACGCCGGCCCAACTCAAGAAACTTCTGCTAGTCTCCGCCGCCTCGGCGGTCGCGCTCTTCGCCAATCCCTACGGCTACAAATTAGTGTGGTATCCCTTCGAGTTGTTGTCCCGTCAACAGGCAGTCCGCGACAACATGACCGAGTGGCAGTCCGTGGACTTCCACAGCGGATGGGGCAAGCTGGCGATGTGCATGATCCTCGCGTTGCTGGCGGCGGCATGGTTCTCCCCCCAGCCCTGGAAGCTTCGCGACGTTCTGCTGGCCGCATTTGCGGTGTGGGCATCGTTGACCCACCTGCGTTTTCTGCTCTTTGCCGCCATCATGCTGGTGCCGATTCTTGGCCCACGCCTGCGGCTCTTTCCCCCTTACGATGCCAAGAAGGACAAGCCCTGGTTGAACCTGGCGATCAGCGCTGCGATTGTGGCCATTATCGTAGGGTCGTACCCGAGCGCCGCCCAACTGCAGAAAACCCTAGACGCGTACTTTCCCCGCGATGCCCTGCGTTTTATGCAGCAGAAACAGATTACGGGCCGGCTTTTCCACTATTACGCCTTCGGCGGCTATATCGAATGGAATGCCCCCACGCTAAAGACCTTTGCGGATCCCCGGACCGACATCTTTGTCTATAACGGGGTTCTTGACGATTACCTGAAGATCAACGCAATCGACCGGCCCTTGGAGTTGCTCGACAAATACAAGATTGACTACGTGCTTTTTCCGGTGAACAGGCCCCTTACCTATGTGCTGGATCACAGCGCGGGATGGCGTAGGATTTACGAAGACAAAGTGGCTAAGCTTTACGAGAGAGTACCCGCTGGCGTGTCAACTTTGAAGGTGCAGTCGAACTGAGCATAATCGAACCGAGATTGGAAGGGATACCTCTGCCGACCAGTTGCAATGCGCCCCCCGAAGCTCTCCGGCCGAGCGCCAGCACCTCCTGGACTGGTTTGGCGGCCAACGTCTTTTCTTTCCCGGTTATGTGCGTGTTCCTGCTGGCCGCGGTGATCTTCCGGTTTTCCGCAACACAGATTGGCGAACCGGACATCTGGTGGCATCTGCGCAACGCCGCCTATCTTTTGCAACAGCACTCGTTCCCCCGCGTGGATACCTACTCGTTCGGGGCGGCGGGGTCGCCCTGGCTTGATCACGAATGGCTCTCGGAGGTCCCATTTTTCCTGGGCTTCAAGACCATGGGACTGCAAGGCATACTGGCGGTATTTTCCACGGTGCTGGTGCTGATTTACGCCGGCGTGTATTACCGTTCATGCCGCGCTGGCGCCGATTGCAAGGACGCTACTATCGCCACTCTGCTGGCTATTTTTCTTGGAATCGTGTCCCTCGGTCCCCGCATGCTGATGTTCGGCTGGCTGTGCATGGTGGGGCTGCTGCTGGTGCTGGACCGTTTTCAGCGGACCGGGAAAGGCCTGTGGCTGCTGCCGCCGTTGTTTGCCCTCTGGATCAACTTGCACGGCTCCTGGGTCTTTGGCATGGTAGTGCTGGGAATAATCATCGCCTCCGGCCTGGTGGAGGGGGAATGGGGTTTGGTGGTGGCTCGCCGCTGGACCCCCGGGGAGTTGAAAAAACTTCTGCTTGCGTTGGCCGCTTCCCTGGCTGCCCTGTTTGTGAATCCTTTTGGCTACAAGCTGCTGCTGTACCCATTTGACCTTCTTTTCCGCCAGCCGAGCAATATGAAGTACATCGAGGAGTGGCAGCCGGTGAACTTTAACATCTGGATCGGCGGGCTGGCGCTGGCTGTGATCTTCGCTTTGCTGGCAGCCGCCTTGTTTTCGCGGCGCAAGTGGAAGCTGGACGAGGTATTGCTGACGGCGTTTGCTCTGTGGGCCGCGCTGTCGCATGTGCGGCTGTTGTTCTTCGCAGGCCTGATCCTGGTACCGATACTTGGGCAGCGCCTGAATCTGTTTCCGCCCTATGAGCGGGAACGCGACAAACCCTGGCTCAACGCAGGCATTATGGCGGGTATGGTTGGGCTGACGATCTTCTCCTTCCCGTCCGGGGCAACGCTACAACAGCAGGTGAGTGGAGAGTACCCCACTGCTGCGCTGGTGTTTATGCAGCGGCAGCACATCACCGGACGGATCTTCAACCAATATGGGTGGGGCGGATACATGGAATGGTACGCGCCCGAGTTGAAGCCTTTTATTGACGGACGCGCGGACATATTCGTGTACAACGGGACCTTCTACGACTCTCTTAAAATTACCTCGTTAAAAGAGTCGTTCGCGATCCTGGACAAGTACAAGATCGAGTACGTCCTCTTAAAGCCGAACCAGCCTCTGGCGTACCTCCTTTATCACTCTTCGGCATGGCGCTTGATTTATGAAGACAAGGTAGCGAAGCTTTACCAGAGAGTGCCCGCGGCGGCAACGACTTTGTCTGGCTCAAAATGATGATAGATCCCCCGGTTGACGACACGGCTTCGGCCAACGCCTCGAGGGCCTCGGCGCTCGGGAACGCGCCCAAGATGCGCAGCCGTAACTTCTTCCCCTTTTCCCTCCTGTGGTTCTCCATCGTCGCGCTGGAAATCTCGCTGCTGGCAGGTCTCTACATCGAGCACCCTGATATCTGGTACCACCTGCGCAATGCACAGCAGCTTTTGACCAGCCACTCTTTCTTACGTGCGGACTCATACACCTTCACCGCCGCGGGCTCGCCGCTGCTGAACTTCGAATGGCTTTCCGAACTGCCTTACTACTTTGCTTTCGAGGCCTGGGGTCTGCCGGGCCTGCTGGCGGTGTACCTGGCAGTTCTGTGGCTGATCTTCGGCGCGGTATATTACCTGGCGTTGCGGCGGGGCGCCAATTGCGGCGACGCGGCCTTGGTTACCGCGGCCGCAGTCGCACTCGGTGGCTATTCCTTCGGGCCACGAATGCACCATTTTGGCTGGCTCTGCCTGACCGTCCTGCTGCTCGTGCTGGAACGTTTTCAGCAGACCGGCAAAGGGCTTTGGCTGCTGCCGCCACTGTTCGCCCTGTGGATCAACTTGCACGGTTCCTGGGTCTTCGGATTTGTGGTGATCGGCATCTATGTCGTTTCCGGCCTGGTGGAGGGCCGGTGGGGGGTTGTCACTGCCGAGCGCTGGACGCCGGCCCAACTCAAGAAACTTCTGCTAGCCTCCGCTGCCTCTGCGGTCGCGCTCTTGGCCAACCCCTACGGCTACAAGCTGGTGTGGTATCCCTTCGAGTTGTTATACCGCCAAAGGCTTATCGTCAACGATTTTGCCGAGTGGCAATCGGTGGATTTCCACCACGGCTGGGGCAAGCTGGCGATGTTCATGATCCTCGCGTTGCTGGGGGCGGCGTGGTTCTCCCGCCAGCCCTGGAAGCTGCGCGATATCTTGCTGGCGGCATTTGCGCTGTGGGCATCGCTGACCCACATTCGATTCCTGCTCTTTGCCGCCATCATTCTGGTGCCGATCCTTGGCCCCCGCCTGCAATTGTTTCCCGCTTACGATGCCAAGAAGGACAAGCCCTGGTTGAATCTGGCGATCACCGCTGTCATCGCCGGCATCATGCTGTGGATGTATCCGAGCGCCGCCCAACTGCAGAAGAAGATAGACAGCTGGTTTCCTCGCGATGCCCTGCGTTTTATGCAGCAGAAACAGATTACGGGCCGCCTTTTCAACCTGTATGAGTTCGGCGGATACATCGAGTGGAACGCGCCCACGGTGAAAACCTTCCTTGATGGCCGCACCGATATTTTTTGTTATAACGGTGTCTTCGACGATTACCTGAAGATCAATGGAATCGAGAGGCCCTTGGAATTGCTCGACCAGTACAAGATTGACTACGTCCTGTTTCCGCCCAACCGACGCCTTACCTATGTGCTCGATCACAGTGCGGAATGGCGCACGATTTATGAAGACAGAGTGGTGAAGCTTTACGAAAGAGTGCCCCCAGCTGCGACATCTTTGAAGGCGCAGTCGAACTGAGCTTAATCGACCAAGATTGGAAAGGATGCCTCTGCGGCGTTCACGCCGATAAATCCGGCGACTCCCGTGATTACCACTGTCCTTGCTGCCAAGGCTTACTCTTGCGATTGCGCGGATGAGTGATCTTGCGGCGCATTAGGCTATTGTGCCTGCTGTTTGGGATATTTGCCATCCTGCTGGGAGAATTCTATCTTTCCCGCTTCAAGCGCTGAGGCCGGATCGTCGGCTCCAGGCTTTCAGGGTTTTCTTGCCACCGCAGCCATGTTTCCCGCCGGCAAGGAGCATGCCACTGATGCCAACGGCCCCTGCCTCGCTACCGCGATCAGACCTTTTTTTAGATTTTGAGGAAGAGGAGCCAACTTCATCCAATAGTGGATTGGATAGCGATTCCAGACGGGCATGACCCGGATATCAGTAAAGCCGGACCGCTGCAGCAATGCCCGGATTGTCTTTTCGGAAAATAGCTGAAGATGTTCGATGTCAAAGATCGGGGATTTGTCCCCCAGCAACCGTGCCGAGAACGCCCTTAAATTATGCGTGACGGTGACGAACAGTCCGCCGGGGTTCAATATGGAGTTCACGTCACGCGCCAATTCACCTGGGTTCCACAGATGCTCCATGACCTGAAAGCAGGTGACCAGGTCGAATCGCTGTCCCTCAAAGTCCCGAGCTCGGAAAATGTCGTGACGCATCATGTTTCGAACGTGAGGCTTCGAACAAGCAATTGGAGCGGCTGATGGCTCCACACCCGTGATGTCTCGGAACCCGAGTTGAACCAACTGCTCAAGAAAAGCCCCGTCGCCAGCCCCGATGTCGAGTGCTCTCTCACGGCTTCCGATGAAGTTGAGTTGATCGGCGATCAGCTTTGCGTATGTTTGGGCAGCGAACTGAGACTCCTGGCCGCTGTCGAAGGCGGCGTCTCTGTAGGCGTTCAGGCCGCTGTCGCTTGAAACCGCAGGCGTTCCATATAACAGTCCGCAAACGTTACATTCCACCATGCGGGAATGCATGTATTCTGGGAGCTTTCTCGAAGCGAATGCGAACTCCGTGAGCCGGCTTAGTTCCACATTGGATTCAACAATGACCTTGCCCTCCGCAGTACTGCCGCATAGCGGACAAGAGCGGGATTCCCAAGTGAGGTTCATAGCTAGGATTGATCATGCTTCGTGTCGCTGGCTCGGTGCGCGATTACGGTGTATCCGAGACAATCATTTCCACCTCGCCCGAGTAGCGACAGATTCGCGAGCACCGCAAAAACAATCAGAACGGGTGCGAGGCAGAGGCCCACGATTCGCATTAGCCACGTCAGTAGCGCACTTGAGTCCTTTGTGGCCAGCAGCGGCAACACTAGCGCCATGATTTTGTAACATGCCACCGTTCCTGAATTCCCTCTGGCATATACACGAACGCCGGCAAACCCGGCATCTCGTAATAAGTGATCGATACTAGACGGCGTGAAGCGCCAGTATTCGTAAGGAATAAAGTGCCATCGAGCCGCGAAGGGCACAGTGAGTAGTATGGTTCCTCCAGTTTTCAAACTTCGCGAAGCTTCTCCAAGGAACTGTCTCGTATCCAGTACATGCTCCAGTGTCTCCGTACAAATGATGAAATCTATCGAAGCGTCCTCAACCGGCCAGACCCCTCCTCGGAAGTACCGAGTATCAGGTGCTTCGTATCCGAAATGGGGTTTTGCAGCCTCCGTATCAATTGCCATGTAGGTCGCATCAGAATGGACCAGCGGTCGATAAGGCTGCGCACCAGACCCGACGTCCAACACTCTTCCGCGAACATCAGGTAGCACTGCCGCCAAGTCCCGCCATACCGACCCGGCCTGAATATCAAAAAACCGCCGCAATGGGGCCAGCGACCGGTCCCATTTGCCCGCTGCTGGGTTTGGCAATAGCGGTGGGCGCCATCTCTCGGGAGGAGTCTCAACCATGTTCGTCCTCCTGCGCCAATAGTTGCCGACATCCGACATTAGATCATCTACTATCTATGTTTCTGGCTTTGAGATGTGACTCGGACCTCGCCGTCTCTGATAACGCTACGGCGAATGAAGTGTGGACGCTGCTTCACCTCTTCGAAAATCTTGGCGAGATATTCACCAACTACTCCGATTGCGAGCAGATTCAAGGACCCGAAGAAAAGAATAGAAAGCAAAACGGTTGTTATGCCTCTTGGCGTAAGGCCTGGGGCCAGGAGTTTCAAAACAGCTTCGGCCACGATCAGAATCACTGAGACCCCGAAAAGGAAGAGGGCAGAAACACTGAGCATAGTTAAAGGAACATAACTGAATGACAGAATGCCCTTCTTGGCCCAGCCGAGATTTTTCCATAAGCTGTTAGTGGTAATGCCAAACATACGCTCAGGCCGCACGTAGTCAACTCCGGTCTGGCGAAAACCAGCATATGCACGCACTCCCCGCAAAAACAGATCTCGTTCAGGGAACCGCAAAATCGCTTCCACAACTCTTCTGTCCAGCAAAGAACAGTCCCCGGCGTCGTGCGGGATTTTAAGATATGAAAAGTAGTCAAAGGTCCGATAGAACAGTTTGTAGGCGGCCTGCATGAATAAGGTTGCTTCGCGTTTCACCCTTCGACCATAGACTACGTCATAACCTTCTCGCCATTTGGAAACAAAAGTTTCCATGATTTCTGGCGGATCTTGCAAATCACCATCAAACAATGCGCAGGAATTCTTTGAGGCCACCTCCATCCCGCTCCTAAAGGCAGCCTGCGAACCGAAGTTTCTGGAGTGCGAAATGCCTAAGACACGGCGATCGTTTCGCGAGATCGCACGGATCACTTCCTCGGAGTTATCGGGGCTGCAATCGTTCACAAAGATGATTTCATAATCGATATTCAACTTTGTGAACGTCTCTTTCAGCCGCTCGTACATGATGGGTATTGCCTGCTCATCTTTATAGCAAGCAATGACAGCCGAAACACTGTGCTTTGTATCGAGGCCGAACTTCTTCGAGGACTGCCAATAGCGCTCCTTTTCCACAATCGTTCGGTACCATTCAACCGTCAAACCCAACCCTTTGCGAACCGGTGTTCGTGCCTGCCATCCGAAGCGTTCGGATACTTTCCTTGCATCCGAGTACCAGTCCAAGAGGTCCCACTCACGGTTTGGCATCGTGTAACGCGGTTCCTGCTTAAGTCCGAAGAGGTCGCGTGCAATGCCCGCCAGATCTCCGATCGTCGTCTTTGTGCCAGTACCAATATTAAGAGACTCCCCGAAGTCTTTATCATCAAGGTCACCAGCGATGGTGACGAACGCATCCGTCACATCGTCGACGTAAATGAAATCACGCGAGACTCGCGGATCGACCAGCTCAGGGTACTCACCGGCAAGTCCGGAACGGATGAGATTGGGAATCAGGCGCGAAGAGTCTTCCAAAGGTCCGTATACCGAATAAAGCCGCAGGTTGACGCAGGGTAGTTTCCGTTTTTTCCCAAAAAAGTGGATGAGGTTGGCAGTTGCCGCTTTAGAAACGGCATAGTGGCTATTCGGGAACGTCGGCGAGTCCTCTCGGGGACCGGAGGCGTTATCTCCGTATTCGGACGAACTACCCGCGTGCACATAGCAGGCAATTGTTCGACGTTCAAGGCGGCCCAGCAGGCGGCTTATCAGATTGAAGTTGGTCTCATAAATCAATCCTGCATCGGTCTCAAAGGAATAACCCCCGTAGCCCACACAGTCGAAAACCGTACGCGGCTTGACATTATCGAGCATTGCATCAAGGTTCGAATCGACGAGCAGGTCCGTGACGATTATGTTTTCGCTGCGCAGGTCCTCCAATCGCCATGCGGGCAATCGGCTTGCGGTGCCATATACATCGTCGCGGTAACGTGACAGGGTTCGAAGCAGGTTGGCCCCGATGAACCCGCTTGCCCCAAGCACTAGCATCGGGCCTTGCAGGCGCTTGACTTTCGCTTCGAGGCTCAATTTCCAAGACTCCGACATGGCATTAGTCTGACGGTCATATCTTACAGACGGTCATATCTTACAGATTGAAGCAACAATGGCGGCCGGCTCTAAACCGCTTTCTGCGCGATGAAAGCGTTGCGAGCCGTACAGGCCTGACACGTAGCCACGCGCGTAGTAGTGGGAGAAGCGACGGGGAGCAAGCCCCATCGCAGCCAACTGGTAAGACAAGATTTGTCCCAGTCCACCGGCGGCCGTGTGCTCCTCAACAACGACCAGGTGCTGCGATCTTCTAATGCTGTCCAGCAGGGCTTCCGGTAAAGCCTGCGTTGGCAATTCGCTAAGCAACCAGAGGTCAGGGCGGTGGGCCTGAGACATTGCAGATGCTACACGAAAGAGGCCGCCCGCAAGCGGTCCTAAGACAACCAATGTTGGTCCATCACCCGCAATGAGCTTTCGCCAACAGGAATACGCCGGAATGGTGCACCCCGCCGGTCGATCTGCCAACCCCAGCCTCAAATAGGCCGGCTTATCAAGCTGCATCAACAAAGGTACCATCGCGGAGACATCTTCATCAAAAGCCGGCACAAAGACCCGCAGGTCCGGTAGCGTCAATAGGCAACCATAATCTTCCAGGGCATGATGGGTGTTTCCCATCACCCCATATCCGTAGCCGCCGCCATTACCAACCAATACTACCGGAAGCTTGTGCAGGCATACGTCATTACGAATTTGTTCGAATGGGCGAGCATAAACGAATGGAGCGATGCTATAGACCCAGGGTCGCAGCCCCAGCTTTGCCAGTCCGGCCGCAACCGACACCATGTTCTGTTCCGCTACTCCGGCATTGATGAAGCGCTCCCTTAGCGCGTCCCGCAGGGGTTCCAACGCCTTAAACCCAAGATCGCCCGTCAGAAATACTAGCCTCGGATCCACCGCCTGCGAAACTAATGATCGGCAGAAGACATCTCGCACGCTTGTTTCACCTCGTTACAGGCCAGCTCATATTGTTGTGCGTTCAGAGGCAGATAGTGCCACTCCATCTGGTTCTCCATAAAGGACACTCCGCAGCCCTTTATTGTTCTTGCGACAACAGCAAGAGGACGGGAATGACCTTGGTTGACGGCGGTGTGGATGTCTTGTATAGCGTGCCCATCAACCTCGAGCACGTCCATTCCGAAAGCGCGGAATTTTTCTGACAATGGCTCCAGGTTGGCTACTTCGCGCGTGGTTCCAAAACCCTGCAAACCATTGCAATCGACAATCATTGTCAGATTGTCCAGTCCGCGGTGAGTTAGAAAGATCAGAGATTCCCAGCACGAACCCTCATTCCACTCTCCATCGGAAGTCAGGCAAAAGACCCTGCCAGCTTCGCCTTTCAGTTTCTTGCCCAGCGCGAGTCCACACGCAAGCCCAAGGCCATGTCCGAGGCTGCCTGTCGCAAAAACAATTTCCGGAATACCAAACGCAGGCGGATGTCCGGAAAGACGGGTGCCCTCCTTATGGAACTGCCGCAGGTCGTCGTCCGTCAGCGCTCCTATTGACCAAAGAGCCACATATAAAGCACCCGCACCATGACCCTTCGACAATACAAAGAGGTCGTCTTTACGCAAGACAAAATGATACAAACAAAGGAGAATATCCAGAGCTGAAAGATTCCCTCCCAGGTGCCCGACGCCGCTCTCGTAATGCATTTGAAGCAACCGAAGCTTTGCTATGCGCCTCAGATCGCCAGTTGAGGCGACATCCATGTTCGCCAACCCTGAATTCCTCATGGAGCCTCGTATCGCACAGGACACCTGTTATTGGCATTGCTCTAGACGCAAGACGCAACGCTCTTCGTTCTTAGTTCTTCAGATATGCGCATAAAACTGTATCACCGATTGGTCGGTTCGTACCATATTCAAAATCCGATAGGTATTGAGGTGTGCAGGCAGCAACTCTCAGAAGCTCGGAGAAGCTACTGCAGTTGTGACGCCGATCCTCTCCGCGCGAAGAACCTTATCGGCTTTGCCCCCTTTACCAGCGTCAACTCGTCAACGAGGATGTAGTTGTCTTCGATAAACTTCCGCAGTTGGGGATCGGATTCGTAACCATCATTCTCGGTCCACTTCCAAGGCCACATGATCGCACCTCGCACAACAGTATCGATGAACAGGTCGGGTGGATTCTCGCGCAGATCGCCTAGAAAGCGTGCCTGGAAGTATTTCTGGTAGGGATGTTTCCTGTCGATGGCAAAGAAGGGAACGGCGTCGCGAGTTGCGGGAGGCATTCCCGTGAGAACATACACCCCGGGCGCCCATCCCCAGATAGCCAGGCTCCGAACTGGACGGGTCTTTTGGATGTCGCCTATGACTGCGACAATCCTCTCGTTACCATAGTCCGGCAACACCCACTTGGCGGGACCGATGCAGTCAGCAAGACGGTCCCTCAAGGTTTTGTCATTCGTTTCTGTTACTTGTAGCTGAGGGGCAAGATTGGCATCTCTCCCCGCCGACTCCAGCTGCGCGTGAGATAACTCGTGAATGTTTTGAACCATTTTGCCGTATCGGATTCCATACCCGATGAAGAGCGCCACGATTGCACCGAGCAAGACCAGGCCCAGCAAAAGCAACAGAGTTTCTCCTGACGTTTTACGCGACTGCCGGCTTTGCATCAACGCGCTCACGCCGAAAGACGCCAAGAGCGCCGCCACATAGGTCATCGGCGGAAGAAAAAACATGTCCTTAGGCCAGAAGTACTTTACTCGGCATGCTGCAAACAGGGCTGCACCGGCATAAATTAGGAGCCCGCCAAAAGCCCACCGGTGTCTCTTGAAAAGAAGACTAGTTTCACCGTCTAGAGAAACATAGTCGAGCAGACCGAGACCGAGTATGGCAACCAGCAACAGTAGGTGAACTGGTGTAAAGAAAACCAGTAGCAAGAAATTCCCCAGAGAGTTGGCCAAGCTCAGGCTGCCTGCATAAGCAATATTGTTGAGGATGTAGGAATACCAGAAGTCCTCAATCGCCCCGGATTTTGCCAGTATGGCCAGCATGACGAAGGCAGTCAGGACGGCCCCACAACCGAGTGCGGCCACTTCCACCGCTCGCCGCGACGAACTGACCGAAGGATCTCTGGTTCTGAAGATTGCCGCCAGCAGCAATAGACCCAGCGCGCCGGTAATGGGCGCGGCCTGCAATTTACACCATGGCGCGGCACCCAGCGCCAGGCCACCAAGAAACAGCAGGGACAATTGCACTCTGGGACGCCGTTCCCCAGGCCCTTCCAGCAGCGCCACGAAGGCATAGAAGCCAGTCATCAAGAGCAACGTGGGCAAGAGTTCAGTGTTGTAGTGCAGGTACAGACGGTTGGTGTAAGCGCCATATATGAAGGCCAAAAGGCATGCGCCCAGAGTTGCCGTTTTCTCTGATCCAAGCCGCCGCAGCGTCAGGTACGCCACAAGAACTTGCAAGCACACGAGCACAGTGGCCACCATGTGCACCAGAACAAATCCGGGCTTGAATCCCATCAACAGGAAAACCGATATGAGGTAGGAATTAAGCGGTCCGAAGGACCCGCCATCCGCCGCTTTCCATGGCCGCGGATCGACCAGGAACTTCATGGCCTCGCTGAGCATTTGGCTCTCATCCACACCCAACTCCCGCGGAAGAAGAGCGCTCGGCAGGCGCAGCAAAAAGACGCACGCCATGAGCAGCGCAACCGTAACCGCAGGGGAAGGAAGACGGAAGCTACAGACCGCCCCAACGCGTAGCTTAGCTGCGCGAGTCATAAGGTGAGCTGACAATCCATGCGGCGGTGAATTCCCTTTTCAGGAGGACCATTGTACCTCGGGATTGCCCGCTCGGACGCTGCTAAAGTGGGTGGTGTCTGTCTCACGGTTTGGCACAGCAGACATAAATGGATGTGTCGCCGATTGATCGAACGACGGTATATCCATCGGCGCGAAGTAAGCTCTTGGCCGTGTCCCCCATTACCTGCTTCATGTAAAGGTTTTCGTTTCCCAGCACAACGATTCGTGGCACGTGAGCTGCAAAATTACTCTCGACTTCGGCCGGTGAAACGATGTGATAGCGCGCCCTCTGCTGCGAAGTCAGCTTCTCCGAGACGGGCAAAGCAAAATCGTTTTCAAATCCCGGGAAAGGAGTTGCCTTGGTTTGGAAAACATATCCAGGCCAAAAGCTGGCCACCATTTCGCCGGGATTGGCAATCTGATCGAGGGCTTGGGACACCTCGAGGACGGATTGCTGCTTCCAGCCGCCTTTATCGCGAGCCCATCGTACACCCGGGATGCCATCGCCGGTTATGAGATATTTGCGGAAATCGTTGGCGGAGGCGGCAACATAGATCCCTAATACGCAAACACAAGCGGCGGCCACAAGCAGCCGTCCTCGCCTCGATTCCAAGTTCACAAGCAAATCATTCACCACACAGACAGCACTTACCACGAGGAACGGGACACAGAAACAGAAGTATTGCGGCATAGTAGGTGTGGGAAGAAGGGAAATGATACCCAGGATGACGGCGATCTGAAAGGCCAGCCGTGGCGGGTAGCTTCGCGACGGCATTGAAAAGATAAATCCCAAGCTGACGAAGGCTAAAATGCTCCATTGAAGGCCATTGCCCTCCTGCCCCCCCAGAAATAGCATCAGAACGACGACAAACTTCTCTGGCCACATCCCCATCAGGCCTGCGTCCGTCCGGATCGCGTGGTATCCCAGGTTATTGAACAGAAATGCATCGGGAGAGGAAATGAATAAGTAGAGGCACGGGACCATGGCGACGGTGAAGCCGCCAAGGAACCAGAGAATCGATGCCAGCCTGGTGCGCGTACTAGAGTTGCGAAAGATCCACCACAGCAACACCGGGGTAAGCAGAAGCAAATAGGAGCGGGTATCGACGCTCAAGCCAAATAATAGGCCGCCCGCCGCGATCAGCCATGGGGAAGATTCCGCGGAGAGTCGGCTGACGACAACATAGGCAGAGAAAAGAAATAGCGCTGCCAGAGAGAAGGGTTTCACCACCGGAAACCAGGCGAAGACGAGGGTGCTCGCAGCAAATAGGACCGCCGCCGAAAGCCCTGCGACCCAGTTTCGCGTCTGCCGGCAAACATGCGCATATAACAGCGTACCGAGGAGGGCCGTCAGCAAGGCAGAAAATAGCTTTGCTGAGGTCCAGGACACTTCGGTGCACTTCATCCACAGGGCGTAAACGTAAGGCAACAGAGGCGCTTGATTATAAAAGAAGTCCAAATACGGCCTCTGGTGCATGAGGACCAGCCGTGACGCCAGTAAATAGTGACCTTCGTCGCCATCGATGAATCGATGCCGGGCGACAAAGGTAAATACGAGTATCTGCAGCAAAAGTATGGGGACCAATAGCAGCTTGGCCGTACGAGTCATAAGGTGGGCTGGGTAAGCGAAGGTGAGTATACTACAGGGTCCGCGGCTGTGATACTGCGGTCAGTTCCGTTCGAAATTACAAGTCAACACGATCTCATACGGGGACCAAACAGTTTGGGTAAACTGAAACCGCATTCGCCGGTAAGCTTGCTGCTGATCGCTATTTTCGTGATTGCCCTGCTGCTTCGTGCGGGAGTAGCCATTCACTTTCCGAGTGTCGAGTGGGGAGACGAAATCTTTAGCAGCCTCGAGCCTGCGCACCACTTGGCCTATGGTTATGGAGTCGTAGTTTGGGAATGGAGAGAAGGAGTTCGCTCCTGGGTGTTTCCTGCATTCCTGGCGGGGGTGATGCGAGCCACCGACTGGATGGGCCCCGGCTCGCTTGGATACTTACGAGCGATCGCCGTGCTCTTGTCACTGCTGTCGCTGACAACGGTCTGGTTCGGCTACGCGTGGGGGAAACGTTCAGGCGGAAGCGCTGCTGCCCTGATTGCAGCCGGAGCCTGCGCCACCTGGTACGATTTGGTGTATTTCGCGCCCAAAGCATTCAGCGAAGTCATGGCCACCAACCTGCTCCTGCCGGGCCTTTACCTCGGCATGTATGGAGACGAGTTGCCGGAGAAGAGGCGGTTATTCCTTGCGGGACTCTTCTTGGGCCTCGCAGTGTCGTTGCGCATGCAACTGGCGCCTGCGGTTTGCTTTGCAGTTCTTTATTTCTGTCATCGAAACTGGAGAAGAAGAGGGACCGCCATATTTGCGGGGCTTCTCCTGCCGGTGGTTGCTTTCGGCTTGGTGGATGCAGTTACATGGTCGTATCCCTTCCAGTCATCGCTTCGTTATTTGTGGGTCACCTTCGCCGAGAACAAAAGTGCGTTTTTTGGTACGGAACCATGGTACTGGTATTTGTTGCAGGTTGCGGTCCGCTTCCTTCCGCTGTTTTTGTTGGCCCTGGTGGGAGTCCGCCGCAGCCCGTTCCTGGGTTGGGTAGTACTTATTGTCCTAGCGTCCCACTCGCTCATTCCACATAAAGAGCTTCGGTTTATGTATCCAGTGATGCCCATGGTGATTACGCTCGCCGCGCTCGGCTTTGTGGAATTTGCGGAGGACTTCAACACGTGGGGGAAGGCGTTTTTGTCTTCGAGAGCGATCATGATCGCAGGCTTGGTCTTCTGTATCGTGACTTCCGCGTTATTCGCCTGGCGGTCTCCTCGCTGGACCCACCTTTCCGGGGGTTTGATCGCCATGGATCGGCTTAGCCAGGACTCTTCCGTTTGCGGCGTCGGACTTTACAACCTCTGGTGGGTCAACAGCGGAGGTTACTCTCACTTACACCGGAATGTACCCATCATTCTCCTCCGGCGAGAGGCCGAACTTGAGAGTCAAGCGCCGGGTTTCAACGCCCTCGTCGCGGGTGAAGCATTTACCGATCAGAACGTGGGTTTCAAGTCTGCAGGATGCTGGAACGGCGTTTGTCTGTACAGGAGGGCTGGTTCCTGCATCGCCTCCTCGCAATATAATGAGCTGAATAAAGTGCTCCGGGAAACCGGAAGGTAGAATGGAATCCGTGCCACCCATGCCCCCATCACCCCCAGAGACAGCCGCGCCGTCCGCCGGCACTTCCTGGACTGGTTTGGCGGCCAATGTCTTCTCTTTCCCGGTCATGTGCATGTTTCTGCTGGCGGCGGCAATCTTCGGGTTTTCCGTAAAACTGATTGCGGAACCGGACATCTGGTGGCATCTGCGCAACGCCGCCTACCTTTTCCAACATCACACAATCCCCAGCGTGGACACGTACTCGTTCACGGCAGCGGGGTCGCCCCGGCTTGATTTCGAGTGGCTCTCGGAGGTCCCATTTTTTCTGGGTTTCAAGGCCATGGGACTGCAAGGCGTTCTGTTGGTCTATTTTGCGGTGTTGGTGCTGATTTACGTTGGCGTTTATTACCGTTCATGCCGCGCTGGCGCGGATTGCAAGGACGCCACCATCGCCACTTTGCTGGCTATTTTTCTTGGAGTTGTGTCCATCGGGCCTCGCGTGCTGCTGTTCGGTTGGCTGTGCATGGTGGGGCTGCTGCTGGTGCTGGACCGTTTTCAGCGGACCGGGAAAGGCCTGTGGCTGCTGCCGCCGTTGTTCGCCCTATGGATCAACCTTCACGGCTCCTGGGTTTTTGGCATGGTCGTGCTGGCGCTGACCATCGCCTCTGGCTTAGTTGAGGGCGAGTGGGGGTTGGTGGTGGCGCGCCGATTGACCCCCAGGGAGTTGAAGAAACTGCTGCTGGCTTTGGCCGCTTCCCTGGCTGCTCTGTTGGTGAATCCCTTTGGCTACAAGCTGGTGCTGTACCCATTTGACCTTCTTTTTCGCCAGCAGAGTAATATGCAGTACGTCGAGGAGTGGCGGTCGGTGGACTTTAGCACCGGCAATGGCAAGCTGGCGCTGATCATGATCTTGGCGTTGCTGGCGGCCGCGTTGTTCTCCCGCCGCCGCTGGAAGNNCTGATCCTGGTACCGATACTTGCGCCGCGTCTAAAGCTGTTTCCTCCCTACCAGCGGGAAATTGATAAGCCCTGGCTCAACGCCGCTATCATGGCGGTTATCGTTGGGTCACTGATCTTGTTCTTTCCGTCAGCGGCACAGCTACAGCAGAAAGTGGATGAAGAATACCCCAGGGCCGCTCTGGACTTCATGCAGCGACAGCACCTCAATGGAAGGATCTTCAACCATTATGTGTGGGGTGGGTACATGGAGTGGAATGCCCCCGAGTTGAAGCCCTTTATCGACGGACGCGCGGACGTATTCGTGCACAACGGGGTCTTCGACGACTTTGTCAAATCTACCGCGATAGAGGAGTCGCTCGACATTCTAAACAGGTACCGGATCGACTATGCCCTCCTGAATCCGAACCAGCCTCTGACGTATCTTCTAGAGCACTCTCCGGAATGGCGTCCGATTTACAGCGACAAGGTTGCGGTGCTGTTCGAACGCACGCAGGCAACTGCGGCGGCTGCAACGCCGTTGAAAGTCCAGGCGAATTAAATCGAAATGAGATAGGAAGAGGACATCTGTTGCCGACGAGTGACAACGGAAACTGAAGCCGGGCAGTGTGTCGCAGCAGGAGTCGGAATTGCAAATGCTCGCAACCAGGAAGCGGAACAGGAGACAGCGATGATAACTCTCCAGCACGTAATCGAGAGAAGAAGCCGAAACTGGCGTTCTTACGTGGACTTGTTTCTCGTTAGTTTCCTCATTCTCTTTTTTGAGTTGGCTTGCATCCGATGGTTCGGAAGCATGGTGGTACATCTTACTTTTTTTACGAATATCATTCTGCTGGCGACGTTCCTGGGAATGTCGATCGGATGCTTGTCGGCATCGAGGGGCCGGGACTGGACGGAAACCGTGATTCCGCTGCTTTTCGTGGCGGTGATACTGGCATGCGGAGTTTTGTGGATCTTCACGCATAGTGGTCACCTAATGGTTGACGTCGGCGGGCAAGGATCGCCCCAGCAAGTGTATTTCGGCACCGAATACCCAGCCCACGATGTGTCTACATTTTCCGTCGGCACACAACAAACTTTCATCAGCGTGCCACTTGAGGTACTCGCGCTATTGTTCTTTTACGTAATCACGTTCGTCTTCGTGGGACTCGGACAGACCTTGGGACGCGCGTTCGACGAGACGCAAGATCGTTTGCGAGCGTACATCAGCAATATCATCGGTAGCCTGGCTGGTATCGCGGCTTTTGCTTTGGCATCTTACCTATGGACAACGCCGATGGTCTGGTTTGCCGTCGTAATGATGATTTGGCTTTACCTGCAGAAGCGGCGGAGGCTGGTCCAGGTCTATTGGGCTTTCGCGGTGCTCCTCGTTATGGGTTTTGTAAGTTATCAGACGATGGCTTCGCCCTATCAGACCGCTTCTCGCCTTTACCAGAGTTTGACATGGTCCCCCTACTACAAAATTATTTACACACCCCAAATAAAACAGGTCGACACGAATAATATCGGCCACCAACAAATGGTGCCGATCCAGGAGGCCGGTCCAGCCTATAGCCTTCCGCATTTGCTGAACCGTGATGCCGGCGGCCAGCCGTTTCAAGATGTGCTCATCATCGGGGCTGGGTCGGGAAATGATGTGAGTGCCGCACTGGCCAACGGCGCTAAACACGTGGATGCAGTCGAAATCGACCCGGTCATCTACAACTTGGGCCGTGCCGACCATCCCAATCACCCATACCAGGATCCCCGGGTGACTGTTCACATCGACGATGGTCGAAGTTTTGTTCGGAAAACCCAGCAAAAGTACGACCTGGTGATCTATGCTCTAGTCGATTCGCTGGTACTTCACTCCGGATATTCAAGTCTGCGACTGGAAAGTTTTCTTTTTACACAGCAAGCTTTCGAAGACATTGCGGCACGGCTAAAACCAGGCGGCATATTCGTGGTGTATAACCTTTTCCGTCAGGGATGGATTGTAGGACGGATCGACAGGATGTCGGAGGTTGCGTTCGGATCAAAACCACTGGTGATTTCGCTCCCCTATGTGGCCATAATCCATCCTACAGACCAAGAGTTCGGGCGACTGACTATGATTCTTTCGGGCGCCAATGCACCGATCCTGACCGCAATGCGCCGACAGTTTGAGCAGCATCAATCCTTTTGGGTAAACGAAAGTCCGGCTGCGAACGTGCCTATCAATGGTTTCGGACAGCAACCTCCTTCGATCGGAGGTTTGACCAGTTCTGACTGGCACAGGATAGCTCCTGCCACAATCGATACCACGGGAATCAATCAATTGCCGAGTGATGATTGGCCGTTCCTGTACCTGCGCGCAAAAATCATTCCCGGCCTCAATCTTCGAAGCATGGCATTAATGTTTGGGCTGTCGCTTTTGCTGGTGTACATGTTCTCTCCTGTACGCCTGGTGCGGCCCAATTGGCAGATGTTCTTCCTGGGTGCAGGGTTTATGCTTCTGGAAACGAAGGGCGTAGTACATATGGCCCTCCTTTTCGGCTCGACCTGGTTTGTTAATTCGGTGGTTTTCTTCGCTATTCTGGTGATGGTTCTCGCAAGCAATCTCTACGTGCTGGCGCTGAGACCTAAGAAACTTTCGCCTTATTATGCGCTTTTGGTGGTCTCCCTGGTGGTAAACATCGTGGTGCCAATGAGCAAGTTCCTGGCGTTGCCGGGCTGGCAAAAGGTGGCGGTCTCCTGCACTGTGGTTTTTGTTCCAGTTTTCTTCGCGGGCATCGTGTTCGGGACACTATTTCGCGACAGCTCTCAGCCGGACATCGACTTCGGATCCAATATCGCGGGGGCCATCCTGGGTGGCCTGTGCGAGTCGCTCTCCCTGGTTATTGGTTTTAACTACCTGCTGATAATCGCCGTGGCTTGCTACTTACTGTCAGCCTTATTATCGAAGCGCTCCGCTGGGGCCCTGACAGCGGCAGTATGACCTATGTTTACAGCCACCGGGAAACATGCTTGAGGCGGTCAAGAGTTGTGTGCCGAGAGCAATAGGGCGATCAAGTCCTTGCCGAAGTTCACCCGTTGGACTGTCGGGCGCGAGTCCGATGACGCTCGCTTCAAAATTATCGCGAGCGTCGGTGTCTTTTCTCCATCGTCGACCTCCCAGCGTCAACTCGTCCACGAGAATGTAACTGCCGTCAATAAGCTTCCGCAGTTGGGGATCGGATTTGCGGGTGCGGTCTCCTCACAGCTATCCGCGATTCAATTTTCCAGAAGCGAACCAGCCTGACCGCTAGATGCACAGGGACTCTTCCGCATCAGTATCCAGAGTAATGCCGACGCAGGAAGGGCATATAAGACAAAGCTCGAAATGTAAAGGCACAGCAAATAAACCGGTGTGGCGATATAGGCCAGAACGATCAAGTGCCCGAATCGATCACCGCGGCAGAGCCGCGCGACCACGAGGGTAATAGGCAACAGCAGGATCGCCATGTCGTGCGGGTTCATGTGAAAGCTTACCAGCGTCGCTGTACAGCTTGCGACAGCAAGTTCTAGCGGTCTGTCCGCTGTCCGGTGCGTCAATCCGACAAGAAGGATAAGTGCCAGCGAAACCGCTGCGGTGAGCAGACTGGCAGTTGGCGCGCGTTCGACGACCGTGGATATCAGCCCATGAATGTTCGGCATGAAGGCTGGGTGCACGGCGAGCGCTTTGTGGGAAAGTTCGACGTGTAAGAGTTCAATAAGGCGGGTCGCGCCTTCCGGGCGAACCATAGCTATGCTGATGGCGACTATCGCCGATCCCGCGCCGACAAATCCCGCCACAAACCGCCCTCTTCGGCGCAAGGCCAGAATGGCGGCAATCGGCAGCACGAATTGAAACTTGAACAGCCCGAGCGCCAAGACGGCACCTGCCTGAGTGTCGTGTCCTGAGGCATACAGGTAAGCACTTGCGGAGATGATCGCTAACAACAAAATGGAATCCTGACCTTGTGCAAGGCAGAGAAGCACGGGGAAGAATGACAGTGAAATCAGAAATGAATCGCGCGGCTTCAGTCCAAAGTCACTGATCCGCGCCAGCGAGTAAGAGGCAAACAGGAGTGTAAGCAGGCTGAACGCTCGCCAACACCAGAGAGCAGCGCGATAGTGCAGCAGACTGAGAGGCACGTAAAGCACCACCTCATAAGGAGGATGGTTAAACGGCAGACCGGAAACTCCCAGCAGGTTGCGCTGGGTTTCCATTTGCAGGTGCAGATCATAGAGTGACGTACCGGGAAAGTTGCGCCACATCACACCCGCCGTGTAGAAGGCGCGGAAATCCTCTCGATGCGACCCGATTAGGACTAGCAGCGCAAACAAGGGGAGGTTCGCCGCAGCCAGAACACTCCATTCTTTGGTGCTTCCGGTCATAGCCTTAACTTATAACCCGAGAGACAGGGGTAAAGCTAATTTCTTTTGATTTGTGATTGTGCCCAACCACCGGCTGAAGATCAACGTAGGTATTGCTGACGGCGTTTGCTCTGTGGGCGGCGCTGTCGCATGTGCGTTTCTTGTTCTTCGCGGGCCTGATCCTGGTACCGATACTCGCGCCACGTCTGCAACTCTTTCCGCCCTACCAGCGGGACCCTGATAAACTGTGGCTCAACGCCGGAATCATGGCGGCTGTCGTGGGGTCGCTCATCTTCTTCTTTCCGTCGGCGGCACGGCTACAGCAGCAAGAGGATGAAGAATACCCCAGGGCTGCTCTGGATTTTATGGAGCATTAGCACCTCAATGGAAGGATTTTCAACCGGTATGAGTGGGGCGGGTACATGGAATGGACCGCACCCGAGTTGAAGCTTTTCATTGACGGCCGCACGGATATATTCGTGTACAAAGGGGTTTTTGACGACTATGTCGGGGCGGTGCTGATCAGGCGGCCCTTCGAGGTCCTGGACAAGTACCAAATCGATTACGTCCTCCTGGAGCCGAACCTGCCTCTGACGTACCTTCTTGAGCACTCTCCGGCGTGGCGCATGATTTACTCTGACAAGGTTGCTGTGCTGTTCGAACGCACACCAGCGACCGGTGCAACGGCGACGGGGTCAAAAGCACGATCGACCTAAGGCTAGAAAGCGAGTTGTCGTGACCACACTAGAAAAATTCTCGGAGACCACCGAAACAGCGTGCGAATTGTCACAACCGCCATCAATGTGGCGACTACTGCTGATGAGCTCGGCAGCCCTTTACCTGGAAATCGTTCTGATTCGCTGGCTCGGCACCGAAGTGAAAATTTTCGCCTTCTTTCAGAACCTGTCGCTCATTGTCTGTTTTCTGGGCTTCGGTCTCGGCTGCTTCGGTTCCAAGCAGCGCGGTAGCTTAATACCCTCCCTGGCAGCGACAACCACATTGGTAGTTGTTGTCAGTCTGCCGTTCCAGCACTGGCACAACTTCCTGCGATCCATGTCGTCCTATCTTTCGTACACGCCTGACGCTGCGCTTTGGGGCAACATTCAGAAACTCTCTCCCTCCGTGTACTACGAGAACATGGTCTCCTCATTGTCGGCGGTTGCCCTGTTCCTCATTCTGCTGGTTGTGGCCATGGTCCCGTTAGGTCGCTGGGTAGGGTATTACCTCGAAGCGGCACCAAACACGGTGGCGGCGTATTCAGTGAACTTGCTGGGCAGCTTGGCAGGGCTGTGGTTCCTCGCCATTCTGGCCTTTCTCTGGCTTTCTCCGTCGTACTGGTTCGCTTTAGCCTTCGTTCTCGTTATATTTGCGCAACCTTTCTCCTGGCGTTCGGCACTGGTTGCCATTGCCCTGCTGGCGATCACTCTGCTGGCTCTGAAACCCTCAACTGGTAGCTCGGTCTACTGGTCCCCGTACCAGAAGCTTATCGTGAGCGACATGGGCGATCAGCAATACAACATCGACGTGAACAATGAGGGCTACATGACGATTGCGAATGCGAGTCCCGAATTCTTGGCCCAGAATCCTCAACTGGCGAGTGCCTACCGCAACAGTTCTTATGACAGCTTTTTCCAGTTCGCCAAGAGTGCAAAGCGTGTCTTGGTGGTCGGTTCTGGAGCGGGCAATGACGTTGCTGCCGCGTTGCGACATGGGGCCTCCCGAGTCGACGCGGTGGAGATTGATCCGCTAATCTCTTCCTTGGGCGAGCGCCTTCATCCTGAGCACCCTTATACCTCACCAAATGTTCACGTGATCAACAATGACGCCAGAAACTTCCTGCGCCAGTGTCGAGACAAATATGACGTCATCATCTTTGGGTTGCTGGATTCACACACCGAGTTCTCCGGTTATAGCAACATGCGAGTGGATAACTACGTCTATACAGAAGAGTCGTTTCGTGATGCCCAACGACTGCTAGATAAGGACGGGATACTGGTTCTGAAATTTGAAGTGAGGCGGCCTTGGACTTGGATAGGACAAAGGTTCTACACGATGTTGAGCGGCATCTTCCCATGGCCGCCTATAACCTACTACTCTTCTCCTGTGGGCGCCATACTGGGAGGCACCGTTTTCATCGAATCCGATTCTCCTAACTTTCGCGAAAAAGGGCTGGCGCCCCAGGGGTCAGCATTCCTGAGCGCTCGCCCGCCTGAATTTCCGCTCACGGTTGCAAATGCTCCGCCTCCAACCACAGACGATTGGCCCTACGTCTATCACCATGGGCATTCAATTCCCCGGGCCTATTTCGCAGTGTCGGCAATCATACTGGTCATGGCACTCTATATGGTCGCTCCATTCTTCAGGCCGAAAGAAAGTAGCACATGGCAGTTCTTTCTGCTTGGAGTGGGATTTCTATTGATGGAGACGCAACTGGTCAGTCGCCTCGCTTTATATTTCGGTACGACGTGGCTGGTGAACTCCATCGCGTTAACTGGGATTCTCACAGTTCTGCTTTTATCGAATTTCTACATAAAGATTAAGCGCCCAGAAGACTTGAACATCTACTACGTTTCTCTCTGTGCGGCGTTGGTGGTGATCTACGCGATACCCTGGACAAGGGTGCCGGGTTCGGGAACACTAGTAGGCATCCTTATGTGCTTCGCCTACTGCGTACCCGTCTTCTTCGCTGGAATCATATTCACTGAGAGTTTCCGCCGCCGCGCCGGTCGGAGTGATGCCTTCGGTGCGAACATGCTCGGCGCAGTCGCTGGGGGCTTGGCGCAGAACCTTTCTTTCATCGTGGGCATGAAAGCATTGTTGCTGATTGCGGCTGTCATATACGGCATTGCGGCTCTTGTGCAAAGGGTAAAGCCATTTCAGAATCTGGTGGTTGAGCCTTGATCCTCGGTCCGACCACGCCACATTCGCCGTCAGAGAAGGCCCCGCCAACCGCCAGCACCTCCTGGACCGGTCTGGCAGCTGACGTCTTCTCTTTCCCGTTTATGTGCATGTTTCTGCTGGTAGCGGTGATCTTTGGATATTCTGCACGAGGGATTGCAGAATCGGACATCTGGTGGCATCTGCGCAACGCCGACGCTCTTTTGCGATTCCACTCATTCCCCCGCATAGATACCTACTCGTTCAGCGCGGCGGGGTCGCCCTGGATTAATTTCGAGTGGCTTTCGGAAGTCCCATTTTTTCTAGGTTTCAAGGCCATGGGACTGCAAGGCCTTCTGACGGTATATTTCGCGGTCCTGGTGCTGATTTACGTTGGCGTGTACTACCGGTCCTGCCGTGCCGGCGCCGATTGCAAAGACGCCGTGGTCGTCACCTTAGGGGGTATTTGCCTTGCCGGCGTGTCGCTGGCTCCTCGCATGCTGCTGTTCGGCTGGCTCTGCATGGTGGGGCTGCTGCTGGTGCTGGACCGTTTCCGGCGGAGCGGAAAGGGCCTGTGGCTTTTGCCGCCATTGTTTGCCCTGTGGATCAACCTGCACGGCTCCTGGGTCTTTGGCATGGTCGTACTGGCGCTGACCATTGCCTCCGGCCTGCTGGAAGGGAAGTGGGGTTTGGTGGTGGCGCGCCGCTGGACCCCCGCGGAGTTGAAAAAACTGCTGCTGGCTTTGGCCGCTTCCCTGGCTGCGCTCTTTGTCAACCCCTTTGGCTACAAATTGGTGCTGTACCCCTATACGCTTCTTCTCCGCCAGCAAGGCGTTATGCAGTACATCGAAGAGTGGCAGCCTGTGGACTTTAGCACCGTCAACGGCAAGCTGGCGCTGGTCCTGATTTTCGCTTTGCTGGTAGTCGCCCTGTTTTCGCGCCGCCCCTGGAGATTGGACGAGGTGCTACTGATGGCGTTTGCTCTGTGGGCGGCGCTGTCGCATGTGCGGTTCTTGTTCTTCGCGGGCCTGATCCTGGTACCGATACTTGCGCCACGTCTGAAGCTATTTCCGCCCTACGAACGGGAACTGGACAAACCGTGGCTTAACGCCGCTATCATGGCAGTTATCGTTGGGTCGATGATCTTCTTCTTTCCCTCAGCGGCACAACTACAGCAGAAAGTGGACGAAGAATACCCCCGGGCTGCGCTGGAATTCATGCAGCGGCAGCACCTCAACGGAAGGATCTTCAACCAGTATAAGTGGGGCGGATACATGGAGTGGAATGCGCCCGAGTTGAAGCCTTTTGTTGACGGACGCGCCGACATCTTCGTGTACAACGGAGTGTTTGAGGACTTTCTCAGAGCTACTGCGCTTAAGCATTCGTTCGAGATCTTGGACAAGTACAAAATCGACTATGTCTTCTTGCAGCCGAACCAGCCGCTGGACTACCTTCTGGAGCACTCTNNTCAAAAGCAGCATCGAACTAAGCCTTATCGAGCTAAGGGCGCAAAGGACCGCTTGCCAACTATGTCCGATTCACCGAAACAGAATCTGGCCGGCCGTCGGCGCCTCCTGGATTGGTTTGGCGGGTATCGTCTTGTCTATCAAAGCGCTCCGCTGGGGCTCTAACAGCGGCAGCATGACCTATGTTTACAGCCACCGGGAAACATGCTTGAGGCGGTCAAGCGTTGTGTGCTGAGAGCAATAGGGCGATCAAGTCCTTGCCGAAGTTCACCCGTTGGACTGTCGGAAGCGAGTCCGATGACGCTCGCTTCAGAATCATCGCGAGCCTCGGTCCTTTTCTCCATCCTCGATCTGTTTCTGAGCAATTTGGTCGGCGAGACCGTACTTGATCGGCGTAATTCAAAGAGGTCAATCACAACTGGACGTTGCAGCCGCTAGCTTTTCGATGTACCCGTTCGTGGCATTCCGTGCACAGCGTGATCAAATTTTGTTCCTCATCGCCACCTGACCGGCTGCGAAATTTGAGGTGATGCACCTGCAGGCGCTGCATGCTTCCGCACACCTGGCATCGCCAGCCGTCGCGCTCCAGCACCTGCCGATGCAGTTCGAGGTAGCTGTTCGCATCGAGTCTCAGTCGCGGGCTTTTGACGCGGATTTTGTTCATGAGGCTTTCCGGTTGACCTCAGAGAGAAAAACCTCCTGTTGAGGGCCTGGCAGGAACTTGTAGTAGCGGGAGATGGATTGCAGCAGGATCTCCGGGTTGCTGCCGTCCATCGAGGCCCCGGCGAGGAAGTCAGCACAGATCATCTCCAGGCAATAACCTCGGGACTTGTCCGACCCCAGCATCAAGGCCGCGGTCTCGATCGCTTGCTCGATAACCGGGATCTGGCTCTTGTAGACCTTGAAATAGATCAGCTCCGAAGGCTCGCTGTCCTTGCCCGTCAGCTCTTTCTCCACTTCCCGCTGGAACTCCGCCTTGGGCATCTGTCTGGCTTTGTGCAGCCAGGTTGCACTTTCGAAGCGCTGACCCTGGTGGCGCGCCAGCTTGGCCAACTCCAAACCCTTCGTCCATCCCACCTGCTTCAGCTCCTTTCTCACCTGGGGTGGGAGATGTTCGTGAATCGACATCAGGTAATACGCTTTCCTTCTCGACTCGGGAAACCGCCGCTCCAGGAACTCATCGAACGATTTCAGCTTCTCCAGCCGCCAGTACTGGCCGGCCCGCACTTCGCAAAGATACTTGCCCAGTTCCACGAATCTGGTATCGCGCTCGTTCTCGTGCCGTGCCTCCCAGGCCAGGATCGCGTCGATCTTGCTCAGCACCTCCTGGGCACGACGACGATTCAGCTTGGGTGGCATGGGCGGATACTTAGTAACCAAGTTCGTCAAACAGACCAAGATCGACTCCCGGCTTGTGCACCAGCGCAATCTCGACCAGATCGCGCTGATCGAGACAGAGCCCGACGAAAGGGCAGGTGGTACACGGGTTCTGGGGGAAGCGGATGCCGCTGTGCGGCAGGAACAGTCCCGACTCAATCCGACAGACCGTGTCGTCGACCAGGGTCTCGAACTCCTGCCGCTGTTGGTCGGTGATGGTGGCCCGCAGATACTGGACTTCAACCATGCGCTTACGGACAAAGACGACCTGGGCGACGTCATTGATGCCGGTCATCCAGGAATAGCAAACCAGCTGCGGGTCGAGTGCCGCAATGCCGTCAGGCTCGTCGGGATAGCGGGCGGAGCTGGTCTTCCACTCCAACACACAGGGTGTGCTGTCCAGTTCACCGACCGCATCGACGAAGGCGACAAAGCTGTTGCCAGAATTCAACGTGCGGGTGAATCGGATCTGTTGATGGCTGTGCGGCTGGTGAATCTGGACGCGCCCGTCCTGGGTGAAGCGCTCCAGCAGCTGAATGCCTTGCTGGAGCATGTGGTCCCAGGTGTCGTTGCCGGAGTAGACCAGATTCAGGTCCTTACAGGGCGCCCACTGCTCAAACAGGACAGCCGCCGGATCTTCGCGACGGAACAAAGCCGCCACCGCCTGCTCGAAGCAGCGGCCAAAAAGCATGGCGGCGCGGGTGTCTTTTTCCTGCCAGCCGTCAAGATAGCGATGGCGGTAACGGCGAGGGCAGGTCAGGTACTGGGAAATCTGGGTGTAGCTGTAATTCATCACGATGCCCTTTCCTTCCCCGTACCGTTACCGTTGCCAGCCGGCGGAACGCGGACGGAGGTGGCCAGCTCTTCCCACTGGCTGGCGGGGGCGAAGCCGTCGAAGTTCACCAGCGACACGCCGTTGATCACGGTGTGGCTGATCTTGACGACTCCGACCAGCCCCCGCAGGGCGCGCTCGTCGACCTCGTCCTGGCTCAACAGCTCGGGGTCATAGAGAAAATCCCG
>PLBW01000220.1:15873-32181 GCA_003135475.1 Acidobacteriaceae bacterium | reverse complement strand
GTGGGTTCTGGCTGGGACCATCCCGGCGTTACCAACATCCAGATGCAAACCAAGAGCGCCACCACCGTGGAAGGCATCCAGGGGCTCGACGACGAGATCGACGGCCTGCATAAGAACGCGGCCACGCCGGAGGAACTAAAGCGCGCCAAAGACGACATCCTCAACTCGTTCATCTTCCAGTTCGACACGCCGGAAAAAGTTCTGCGCGAAAAGATGGCCTACGAGTTCTATCATTATCCGCTCGATTTCCTGGAGCACTACCGCAGCGAGGTGGAAAAGGTAACGGCAGAGGATGTCGCGCGGGTGGCGCGCAAGTACGTTCACAAGGACCGGATGGCGGTGCTGGTGGTGGGCAACGACACCGAGTTCGGCAAGGCCCTCAGCACGCTTGGCCCGGTGCAGGAGGTGGATATCACCATCCCTCCGCCGCCGGCGAGCCTGATGCAGCAGGGACCAGGCGGAGAGTAGATGCCGTGGCTCAGAGACCGATCAAGCTTCCCGCAGCCGTCCGGACGCGTACTTGTGCAACAGGCTGGAGATCAGGGTTTGATAAGGCAGGCCGTCCTCGAGTGCCCGCTTCTGGATCGCCTCTAGGTCCTTGCTGGAGATGCGGATGTTGAGCCGCCGGTCCTTGCGAAACGTCGCTTTGGCATACTGGCGATAGCGGTCGAGGTCCCGTTTAACTCCTTTCACCGAGCGCCATTCACCGCGCTCCACAGATTCAAGGATCTCTTTTTCATCCGCATCAAGCTTCATCGTTCTTGATCTCCTTGCCCAAATACTTCTTCCTGGCCTTGCGGCTCGGGATAATCGTCTTCAGGAATACTAACCTGTCGTCCTCTGTGAAGGGCACATAGTATACGTAGTCGTCACGTCGGACGACAAAGATTCGCTGGCTGGCGTACCGTCTTTGGTTCGGATGCTCTATCACATCTAACAAGTATCCATGTTCCATAAGGAAAATGATTTCCTCGAAACTAATACCTCGTTCCGCCTTCAGCTTCTCGTTCTTCGCGTCGTCCCAAGTGAAGTACTTCACCAATTGCAGTGTAGCACAATGTGTGCCTGATAGGCACGCATTGGCATCTTGTAAATCGTTTACATTTTTGCGGACGGTTCAATAGGCGATAAGATGCGGTCATGTCTGACGATGTACCACGCAAAATCCCCCCCGGCCAGCACCTCCTGATCGACGCCGACGACACTCTCTGGGAGAACAATGTTTACTTCGAGCGGGCGATCGCCAACTTCATCTCGTTTCTGAATCATCATGAGTACACGCCCGACCAGGTGCGCCAGGTGTTGTACGAGGTGGAGCGCGAAAACATCCGCACCCACGGCTATGGCATGCACAGTTTCGCGCTGGCGCTGGTGCGATGCTTCGAGCGGTTGTCGGTCGAGGCGCTAACGTCCGCGCTGCACGAGACCATCCGCGGCTTTGCCTATGCCATCGCCGAGCATCCTGTGGAGATTTTGCCGGAGGTGCCCGAGACGCTGGCCGACCTCGCCCAGCGCCATCATCTTTTCCTGGTGACCAAGGGCAATGTCAGCGAGCAATCGGGCAAGGTCGAGCGCTCCGGGCTCAAGCAACATTTCACCGCCGTCGAAGTCGTGGCCGAGAAGGATGCCGCCACCTACAACGCGGTGGTCGAGAAGTACGGCTTGCTGCGCCAGAGCACCTGGATGATCGGCAACAGCCCCAAGTCCGACATCAATCCCGCGCTGGAAGCCGGGCTGCACGCCGTCTTTGTTCCTCACCGCGATACCTGGATGCTGGAGCGGGGCGAACTGCGTCCTGAGGCCGGCGATGGCCGCCTGTTACAGGTGGAAAGCTTCGGCCACCTGCGCGATCATTTTTGATTCCTGTCCGCCTGAACCGCTCCACGCCGCTCAATACACCTCGTACCCCGGCGGCGGCGAATGAAAGCCCGGTTTACGCGCCATCAACAGCAGCGCGCCAATGCGCTTGAACTCGCACAATTCCTCCGCATTCTTGAACCACTTTCCGCTGTACTCCTCCGGTGTCGGAGTCAGATCGGGGATGCGCGCCGCTCGCACATCTTCAAAGGTGTGCGCCTTCAGCAACTGGATGTACTCCTGCTCCGAGCGCGCTTGCACTGGCACCTTCAGCTCATCCACCCAGCGCAGCGAATAGCGATTGTCCTTGTAAAGATTGATCAGGATAAACAGCTCGCCGTGCGGCGCCAGCACGCGGAAGAGCTCAGCGAGGGCGCGGTCCTGGTCAGCATAGTAATAAAAGCTTTCTACCGACAGCACCTTGTCGAAGAAATTCTCCTCCCACGGAATTTGCTGGGCGGAGCCGATCACGAACATCAGGTTGTCATAGGCGGTCGAGCCGGCACGCGCCCGCCGAATCATTTCGTCCGACACGTCGAGCCCGATTACCTGTCCGGGCTTGTCGCCGTTGGCTACGGCGTCCGCCATCAGGCGGCTCGCCCATCCTGCTCCGCAGCCCAGGTCGAGCACGCGGTCACCCGGCTTCAGTTCCATCCGCGCCAGCGTTTGCTGGGTGATGCTGATGTGATGGCCCTCCATCTCCTCGCCGCGGCCCTGCTCGGCCCACTGGTTGAACTCCTGGCGCAAACGCTCGTCCGCGGCAATGGCTTTTTTATCGATCATGAGGTCCTCGGGGATTTCGAGTATAGGCTTTCAAAAAAAACAAAGCGACGCAACTAGGGGCCTGTGATCCGTCGGTAAGGATCGGTTTCCGACTAGCTCGTCACTCCGGGGCAATCGCCAAGGCGCCCCTCGGCGTAAGCATCTGCAAAAAAGAGAAGCCACCCGGAACTCAGTCACGGACGGCTTCTGTGCCACTTAAATCATCCCCTAAGAAAGGGATTCATCGTGACGATATTCCGCCATAGGTTTGGATGTCTGGTCAATCTTGAACAAACCGGAATTTCAGGGGCTACGCGGCGCCAAGTGGAAGATAGCGGGCCCGAAATACGCGCTTTAGCCGTTTCCCAACTGCTGAGCCTGGAGACTTCTAAAGGAGCGGTCCTTCACATGGAGGTCCGCACAAAAATCGCAGCGCCCTCATTCCTGAAGAAAGATATTTAGGAGAGAGTTGTGAACCCGAATCTCGCCGTTATATTCGACGAAGCCCAACTTTCTGAAGCGATTCATAAAAAAACTCACGCGGGACCGGGTGGTGCCAATCATCTCCGCCAGGATTTCCTGGCTGATCTTAGGAACCACCGTTTCCGGTTTGCTCTCCTTGCCGAACTGGGCGAGCAGTAACAGAATTCTCGCCAGCCGCTTTTCGCTGGAATTGAAAAGCTGATCGACCAGGTCCGCTTGGATGCGAGCGTTGCGGGTAAGCAGAAAGGAGACGAACACATTCGAAAATGCGGGTTCTTGATGAAGTGCGCGGACCATTTCCGCTTTGCTAATTCTGAGCAGTGCACACTCGGTCATCGCGGTAGCCGTCGCGAGTCGAAGAGGATGAGCTGAGACCATGCAATCCTCCCCCAGGAATTCCCCGGCGCCCACCAAGGCAAGGGTCGCTTCTTTTCCGTTCGCGGAGGTGACAGTTACTCTCAGCTGGCCCCTTTGCACGTAAAAAATCGCGTCGGTAGGGTCGCCTTGTGCGTACGCCGTGTCATTCTTTTTCAGATTGAGAATCTTCCTGCCCAACCCAGTTCTCGCGAGAAAGCCCTCGGGATCGAAAACCGTACCGCCATTTGTTGGTTGCGGCTTGCGGGTTTGAAGCCGGGAAGGCTTTGCAATTTCGCCGGTGGCGAGCTTTGCGGACCGCACCGAATCAACCCGTTCGGCTGGACGGCCCTGGCTGCGGGTTGGAATGCCCCTGGCGATCATTTCATCCCTCCGAAAGGGCAGTGCTTGCACTTCGACATTAGACCTGTAGGAAGCGCTGAAACAGAATGGAATTCCCGTGGTTATCTTGGCCGGCGATAACCACGGGGACCCATATTACTTCCCCCTGTTGCGGTAATATCACATGCAAATTTGATGGTCGGTTGGGCATCTTACATACGCAAGAGATTCTTGTCCGTTCGCATACCCGATTTCGGGGCCTTCCCTTGAAGTAGCGGAATCGCTTAAGCGTGGCTCACGCTTCGTGCGTCGCGATGCTTGCGCGTACCACCGGTAAAGCCACTGTTGGACGCCCTACAGAAGCATTGGGGAGGGGCACTGTATAATTTTCCGAGTGGAGCGAATAAGCAGGGTTCCTGCTTCGCATGCCACGACTAGTTCACTCCCCCATCATGGGATGGTTTTCGGTTCTGGTTTGTGGCGCGCAAAAACCTCCAAGTCGCGCGGTCCGGCGAGCGGACGAATACCGACGGGAAACCAGTCAGCAACATAATCGTTTTATCGATCTCCGATAGCGACTACAGCTCACTTCGTCCTCATCTCGAATATGTCAGCTTGCCAAACCATCTAGTCCTCCACGAGGCTGGTGGAAAGCTGGAATTTGCGTATTTCCCGAATCGAGGTTTGATTTCTCTTGTCGTGGTAATGAAAGATGGAAAAACGGCCGAAGCTGGCATAGTTGGAAAAGAAGGCTTTACAGGGACCCTGGCGGCGGTTGGCCTGAGCAGGAGTCCGTTTCAAGCGGTGGTACAAATCACGGGGGATGGGTTTCGGGTGGAGATCGGAGCTTTGCAAAACACTTTGGAATCCGCTCCCCACCTTCAATTGATGTTGGGCCGCTATGCTGCAGTTCGGGGCATGCAGGTTGCACAAACAGCTGCGTGTAATCGGCTGCACGGTATTGAGCAGCGCCTTGCGCGGTGGTTGCTAATGGCTCAGGATAGAGTGGATTCAGGGTCGCTGCCCATCACTCATGATTTTCTCGCAACCATGCTGGGGACTGATAGGCCGACCGTGAGCTTGGCGGCTGGTGTTTTGCAGAGGAAGAAGCTCATCGAGTACACCCGTGGTGCAGTGAAGATCGTGCATCGCAAGAAACTTGAAGACGCTGCCTGCGAGTGCTACGGGGTCATCCAACAGTACGATGGCCAGCTTGGCTTGAGATAAGTCCGGAAGTGAAAATCGCCCTGTCGGCAATCCGGGAAACTGAAGCCACTACCAACCCGCCGAATTGTTTTTCCGCTGACCCATCTGCTACAGTCTCCGGAACCGATGGCTCAAACTCCCGAACCCACGAACGGCTCGCCGCATTCGCCGGAGTTGTATTGTCCCAACTGCGCGTGCGAGGTGGACGACCCGCTCACCTGCGGCGACTGCTCGGCCGTAATCTGCCGTGTGTGCGGCACGCCGCTGGAAATGCCCGAGGACCTCGGCATCGGCTGATCCATGGCGCAGCCCACCACAGCGCAGCCCGCCGTCGCGGCCCATCACGAGCCCTCGCTGGTGCGCGGCCTCTCGCTGACCGATTCCGTGATGCTGCTGGCCGGCGGCATCATCGGCTCTGGCATCTTTCTCACCGCCGGACCGATTGCCTCCGCCGTGCGCACGCCGTTGTTCTTCCTGGGAGTGTGGCTGGCAGGCGGGCTTATCTCGTTGCTGGCGTGCTTCGCCTTCGCCGAGATGGGAGCGATGTTCCCCGAGGCGGGCGGGCAATATGTTTATTTGCGCGAGGCCTACGGCGAGTTCCCGGCTTTTCTCTACGGATGGATGATCTTCACCGTCGGCCAGAGCGGCACCATCGCCGCGCTCGCCGTCGGCTTCGCTGAATACTTCGGCGCAGTACTCCCGTTTGCAACAGCTCACGTTCCGGTCGCAACCATTTTCGGATGGACGCTGACGCGCGGGCACCTTGTTTCCATCTGTTCCATTGTTCTGCTCACCGCGATCAACGTGCTCGGACTGAAGCGCGGCTCGGCGCTGATCAACGTCGCGACCTGGGCGAAGTTCGCGGCCATCGCGCTCTTCATCGTGCTCGGCCTGGCGATTGGCCACGGCCACTGGTCGAACTACGCGGTCAGTATTCCCGCTGGCCAACCGATGTCGCTGGGCGCCATGATCTCCGGATTCGGCGTCGCGCTGATCGGCGTCTTCTGGGCCTTCGATGGCTGGGTTTACATCACCTGGGTGGCGGGCGAAATCAAGAATCCGCAGCGCGTGCTGCCGCGCGCTATGGTGATGGGCGTGCTCGTAGTCGGCGTCATCTACCTGGCGGTGAACGCGGTTTATCTTTATGCGCTGCCGATCACCGCCGTGGCCAAGGAAGAAACCGTTGCACACGCAGCTGCGGCCGCGCTCTTAGGAGGCAGTGCCGCACGCTGGCTCAGCGCGGTGATCGCACTCTCGTGCTTCGGAGCGATGTCGTGCGCCATCCTCAGCAGTGCGCGGGTTTCATTTGCCATGGCGCGCGACGGCGCGTTCTTTCACGCCATGGGACGCGTGCATCGGCGCTACCGCACCCCGGCCTTCAGCTTGATTTCGCTGAGCGCGTGGGCGGCGGTGCTGGCCCTCAGCGGCAGCTTCGATCAGCTCTACACTTACGTAATGTTCATGATGGTGCTGTCGTACACGGCGGCGGTCGCGGGATTGTTCGTGCTGCGGCGCACCCACCCGGATCTACCGCGTCCGTATCGCTGCACCGGCTATCCCTATTTGCCTGCGCTCTACGTGCTGGTGGCGGGCGCCTGGGCGCTCAACTCCGTGGTCACGCGTCCCAAAGAAACGCTGATCGGCATTGCGATTGTCTTTCTCGGCGCGCCGTTCTATTTGTTCTGGCGGTGGCAGTTGAAGCGTAATCCGGGAGAATTGAAGGAGTTCGACTGAACAAATCTCATGCTCACCCTCACTGAAGCCGCGCAACAGATTCGAAGCCGCCAACTTTCACCGGTGCAGCTCACTCGCGCATGTCTGGCGCGCATCGAGCGGCTGAATCCCACTCTGAATGCTTTCATCACGGTCATGGCGAAGCTTGCGCTGGAGCAGGCGCGGCAGGCTGAAACAGAAGTCATGGCGGGTCACTGGCGAGGGCCGCTGCACGGCATTCCGATTGGCCTGAAGGATCTGCTCGTTACAGCGGGCTTTCGCACCACGGCGGCCAGCAATCAGTTTCGCGATCGGGTTCCCACGCAAGACGCTGTATTGGTCCGCCAGTTGAAGCAGGCGGGTGCGGTGCTGGTTGGCAAGCTGAACCTGCACGAGTTTGCGTTTGGCGGTAGCGGCATCGTGAGTGCCTTTGGGCCGGTGAAAAATCCTTGGGATTTGCAACGCATCACAGGAGGATCTTCGTCAGGCTCGGCGGCGGCGGTTGCGGCGGGGCTTTGCATCGCAGCGATCGGAACCGACACGGCGGGGTCGATTCGCTGTCCGTCAGCGCTTTGCGGGATTGTCGGACATCGTCCCAGCGCGGGTTGGCTGAGTTGCAAAGGAGTGGTCCCGCTCTCCACATCGTTCGATACGCCGGGGCCGATGACCCGCACGGTGCGAGATGCGGCGCTTCTGCTCGGGGCGCTGGTGACCGATGCAGGCTCTTCTGCGCCCAACGATTGGGCCGCGCTCGACGACAGCGTGGGCGGGCTGAGAGTCGGGGTTCCTCGCAGGAATTTCTTCGACGACCTCCAGCCCGAGGTGGCCGCCTGCGTGGACGAAGCGCTCGCAGTCATCAAGACTCTGGTGGCGCAGGTTGCAGATGTGCAACTCGGTGCCGGTGGACATCGCAGCATTTTCAATGCCGAGATTTACGAGTATCACGAAGCCATGGTGACCAAGACTCCGGAACTCTACCAGCCACAAACGCTGCCTCGAATTCTGAAGTGCGCCGGTATTAGCGCGACCGATTACATTCGTGACTGGCGCAGCCTGCACACTGAGCGGAACCAGGCCGAAGAACTATTCCAGCAGGTGGACGTCGTGGTCACGCCGACGGTTCCGGTGGCAGCACCCCGAATTTCGGAGCTTCAATCGCTGGGAATCAATGAGCTGAGGCAATTCGAGACGAGATACCTGCTGCGCAACACTTCGCCCTTCAGCGTGCTCTATTGGCCCAGCGTTTCGATTCCCTGCGGATTCACGCGGGAAGAGCTACCCGTGGGATTGCAAATTTCCGGCAAGCCCGGAGCCGATGCGACCGTGCTGCGGCTCGCTCATGCCTACGAGCAGGCGACACAGTGGCACCAGCGCGTGCCGAGTGAGTGAACTCTTTTAGAGCGGTTCCGGGATTGGTGTATCCACGCGCACGGGTAGTGCGGCGCTTCAGCGCCGCGTTCGCCGCGCCCAAACGTCCCGCTTAAGCCGCTGAGGTCGAAGACCTCAGCGGCTTAAGCGATTTTTCTTCCTGCCCTATACGCGGGCCTGAAGGCCCGCACTACCCGCGCAAACCGGACACATCTATTGCGGAACTGCTCTAGGGATTCTTCGCTTCGCTCAGAATGACAGCACAAAGATCGATTCAACATCGGGAATCCCCTCGCCTGGGGATAATCAACGATTTAATGCACGATCGACCGTTTCCACTTTGTCGAACAGGCGCATGTCCACTGCAACCTTCCTGTTCTTGCCCGCGCCGTCGGTAAACTGTTGCGCGGCATCCAGCATGAAGGCATTGGCGAAGCGCGCGCCACAGATAATCTCGTCGGGCGTGTAAGAGGTGCGTGTCTGGACGGTGGTTGAGAATATCTCGTCGAAAGCGCTGAGCAGCACCAGAAATTCCGATTGCGATCTGCGCATCGACTCTTGCGTCTCCCCATGCAGCGGGCTGGTTTCGTCGATCGGGTGCACCACCGTCCAGGTGAGCGGGAGAAATACAACTTTGTCTCGCTCCAGTGGCAGCGGGTAGTACTGGCGGGTATGCACGCCGCCAATCTCTTCGAAGCGGCTGAGCAGCACGATAGCGGAGACCTGGATCAATTCGCTGGAACGTGCATTGGCCACGCGAAACTCGAATGCGGTGATGTCACGATAAGGCGCAATAACAGCATGATGGCTGAACAGCACCTTCGCCGTGGGCCGTGAAAGCCGCGCGAATAGAAGTCCGGTTACGATGGCGAACCCGGCCAGTCCGGCCAGCGCCTCAATTGTGACCACCGCATTTGCGGCCACGCCTGTGGGTACGATATTTCCGTAGCCGATGGTGGAGAGTGTCTCCACGCTGAAGAAGAACGCGCGCAAGAACGGATTGTGCTCGATACCCGGCGTGGTGCTGGCCAAGGCGGCCGGACCGCAGGCAACATAAGCCAACGCAAACATGGTGTTCGCCAGCGCGTACCAGCCCACGCCAGCCAGCACAAACTGCCACCAAGGCATGGTTAGCAGCGCGTGATAGAGGCTGAAGGACGACCAGAAGTGTAATCCGCGTCGCTCGACGTTAAAGCTGCCATCGCGATTGAGCAGGCGCTGCTGGCTTTCCCGCGACACCACCGAGCCGAAGCCCAGGTCGCGCAGGTCTTGGTCGCTCAGAGATTGTGTCCGGGTCGCCATGCAGGTTCGATGCAACAGCAATCGCGTCGTTGCAGAAGTATAACGGCATCGCCATGGTATTGGCTGGTTTCCGCAACTGCGCTTTGGTATCTTCGTGGCATGGCAATGTCTCCCAGTATCTGCGGAGTGGTCCTGGCGGCTGGTTTTTCCACGCGCATGGGCCGTGACAAAGCGCTTTTGCCGTGGCCGCCCGTGGCCGAAGGAACGCCCGCGGCCAACACCTTTCTCGGAGCTACCATCGATCTGTTGCAGCCCATGACCGATCTGGTCATCGTGGTGGCCGGGAAAAACGCGGCGTCCATTGGGCCGGTAACCTACGCGCACGGAGCGTTTCTGGTGGTGAATCCCACTCCCGAGCTGGGCCAGTTCAGTTCTCTGCGGCTGGGCGTACGGGAAGTGCTGAATCACGGACGGGATGCCGCTTTCCTCGCACTGACGGATCGCCCGCCGGTGTTGCCCGCTACGCTGCAAAAACTGCACGACGCTTTCCTGAGCGCGGATCCAGAGGTGTGGGCCATCGTACCCGAAGTCCAACGCGGGGAGGAGCGGGTGCATGGACATCCCATCCTGATCGGCCGGGAGCTGATCGAAGCCTTCCTCCGCGCTCCGCTGGACGCGACCGCCCGCGATCTCGAGCACCAGCAGCAACGGCACATCAAGTACCTGCCGGTGGAAGACGTGCGAGCCGTCGCCAACATTGACACGCCCGAAGATTATGAACGCCTGTCGCGATCGGACATCATCTTCTCGGAGAAGCAGTTTTGAGTGGAACGGAATGCCGCAGCGCTGCCTTGCAGTTTATTGAGTCAGTACTCGCGCTGCGACCGGCGATCGCGGTCTTCGATTGCGATGGAACGCTGTGGAGCGGCGACGCCGGGGCCGACTTCTTCTATTGGGAGATCGAGCGCGGCATCGTTAGCCGCGAGGCTGCCCAGTGGGCGCTGGCGCGCTACAAGCAGTACAAAGCGGGCAGAGTCAGCGAAGAACAAATCTGCGGTGAAATGGTCACCATGAATCATGGTGTCTCTTGCCGGCTGTTACGGCGGGCGGCAAGAGAGTTCTTCACTGAGGTCGTCAGCCCGCGAGTGTTTCCGGAGATGCAGGAGTTGACTCGCCGGCTGGCGGCGCAAGGATGCAATCTCTGGGCGGTTTCCTCAACCAACAATTGGCTGGTGGAACATGCCGCCATGCAGTTCGGCATTGCACGCCAGCGCGTGCTGGCAGCATGCGTTCAGGTGGAGGGGGGATGCGCCAGCGATCGCCTGGTTCGTGTTCCGACCGACGAACTGAAAGTAGTGGCAATTCGCAAACACATTGGCCAACCCATCGACGTGGCGGTGGGCAACTCAGTGCACGACCAAGCTATGCTGGAGATGGCAAGGTACCCTCTCTGCGTCAATCCCAACGACGATCTGGAGCAGATTGCGCGGGAGCGCGGATGGCCCGTCTATTGGCCGGCGGGGAGCAAGCGCCAGGCCGACTTACAGACCTAGAGCTGTTCGTGCGGGGCAAAGCTGTAGAGGTTGTTCTCCAGTTCTTCCTCCGGAACCGCAAAAAGATCGATCCAGCCCTCCAGCGGCAANNGCGAAACGCAAACGGATGCGGCTTCCCCGCTGCGCGCCCAGCAGAGCGAAGGGAATACGGAATTCGAAAATCTCACGGAGCGCCACCTCGACGCCGTTGCTGGTTGATTTGCCATCGCCAGAAGAAAAGCTCGCGAGCTTACGACGCTTTTGTCCGTTACTCAACACCCACTTTTGCAGCGTGTGTCCGTGCGCATCCACGGCCAGCCGGTACGATTCCATCGGCGACTTGCGGTCACGCTCGTCGCGGCGAACTTCCAGGTTCACCATCAGGCGATAGGCCCCTTCGGGCACGCTATGCTGGAAGTCCAAACGACCCGACACTGAATCCCCGTCCAGCCCAGCAAAAACGGCGTCCAGCAGAAACTGTCTGCCGTGCATGGCGCAGGTACGGTGGTCCGAAGTGTAGCTGGCCGCGCCCATCCATTCGAAGTATCCGCTGACTACTCCGTCCACCCGGGCGCGCACATAAGCCGTCTGCGGAATATAGCTGGGGCGCACAACTCCGCTGATAATCGGGGTGTTCAACTCTTCCGGCGGAACCCCTTCCAGGGCGTGGTACACGTTGGAGAGATGGCGGCGATAGAGTTCGTCGAAGTCGCGATCGTTGGCCGAGTGATGTTCCGGGCCGTACCACCAGTTCCAGTCGCTGCCCTCGGCAATGAGTAATTCTTCCCACGCCAGTTTGCGTTGCGCCGCCGAGACTTTTTGCGCATGGCGGTCGTAATAGTCGCGGGCTTCCGAGAGCAGGTCCCAGGCGCGATTCTCTTCGGGAGAGCCAATCCAGACGTTGAAGTTGGCATTGATCCACGAACCCGGAACCAGCCGCTGCAAGGGCCGGAAGTTGTCGGGTTTGTTCCGGGCGATGGCCTCGCCGATGGTAACCGCTTCCATCTCCGGGTCGTGCTGCAAGGCATCGTAGAAGCGGCGCAGAAATTCGCGACCCGATTTCGGGTAGTACTCCCAGGCGTTTTCTCCGTCGAGAATGATCGAAACCACGGGATCTTTCCCGCGTTCGAGGACCGGCCGCGCCGAGCTCCGGATGTTCTCCAGCAGGTGATTGGCAGCTTCTTGAGCGGGCATCCCCGAGTACACAAACCCGATGAGATCGGAAAGGCGATGGTTGCGGAACACCATGTGCATCCGCGTATCGTTCTTCTCGTAGCGGTAAATGCTGTACAGGCGTTCCGCGGCGTCGGCAGAGAGATGGCCATTGTCTTCGCGCGCAAAATTGAAATCGAGCGACCGTCCCAGCACGCCTTCATCGGTTGCCATCCATTCGATTCCCTGCCTGGCCGCCAGCATCACGGCCTCCTCCGAGACGCTTCCCTCCGACGGCCAGAGTCCCTTGGGGCGGACCCCGAACAGCTCCTGGTGAGAATCCAGGGCGCGTTCGATCTGCAGGCTGGCGTCTTCCGGACGGCGGAAATGCCGGGTTGGCAGACTCAGTCCAGGCGTGGACTGCTCGCCCACGTTGCTATCGCATAGCAGCGGCAGGATGGGGTGATAGTACGGCGTAACAGAAAGCTCGATTGCTCCGCGTTGCGCTGCCCCGGCGTAAGCGGGCAGGACCTTGGCGAGAATTTCGCGCTCTTTGGCAATCACCAGTTGCTGGTCGGCGCGGCTGAAGTCCTCGCCCTTTTGGACCAGCGCGGCGACATCCGCTTCCTCCAGGAAGTACTCGTCAAACCAGGCGAGTTGCGACAGTACCTGAAGATCGGCATAATCGCGCGTTCCAAAGTAGGCCTCCGGCCCTTCGGGCCGACCACAGGTTGCGCGATAGCGCTCCCACAACTCGCGATAGCGCGGGTAGCGTCCAATCATATTCACCGGGTTCGCCTGGAATAGATATTGCAAGGCAAAGTGCCGGTCGGAGGGAGTTAGCTCTGCCGGAGGCTTGGACACCAGATCGAAGAATGGATCGTGCGCCTGGCCCGAGACGTAATCCTGAATCTGAGCCACTAGCGAAGGCACGAGATTGAAGTTCTGATGGACCTCGGGGAACTCGTCCAGCAGTTTCACCATCCCGTAGTAATCCTTGAGGGCGTGGAGGCGCACCCAGGGAAGGCGATACTCGCCGGTGACCATGTCTTTGTAGAAAGGCTGGTGCATGTGCCACAGAAGCACCAAGCGGATCTTCGGGGAACCGTTATGACTCATTGAGGAGAATTAGCCGACCAAGTGTATCAGGACGGGGGCCGGCGTGAAAGACGGGGACAAATCTCCCGCATGGAACCAACTCCGCCAAGCGGATTGACAAAGGGCTTATCCTGAAAACGCTCGGAGAAAGAGCTGAATGGCCGGATTCCCGCTAATTTTTTGGGCACTCATCATTCCGTCAATTGTGTTTGCCATCTGCGCCGATATTGCGATGAGAATTAGAGTGAATGACAGGCTTCCAGAGGAGGAGCAGTTCTCGTGGTTCGTTCGCAATTCTTGGCCGGTTGTCCAAAAATACGGAGAATTGTATCCCGATAGCTATTTGCCTCTGATTGTCAAATGTAACTTTCTGCTCGTCACCATACTCGGGGCAGCTTTTGTAGTGAATCACCTGTGGAAATGAAACTGACCCACTACCGGACTCGGGTGTAGCTGTTCGCCGAGGCCCCCTTCCGCTAAACTAGAGTTCCGTGCGTATTCTGACCCGCTACATTCTGAAGGAAGTGGGCTCGCACGCCTTGCTGGGCGTCGCGTTATTCACCTTCATTATCTTCATGCGGGACCTCGGGCGGCTGCTGGAACTGATTGTCCGCAACAGCGCTCCCGTGCCCAGTGTGGGGCAGATTTTTCTCTACACCCTGCCGACTACCTTCACTCTGACCTTGCCCATGGGTGTGCTGGTGGGCATTCTGGTGGGACTCAGCCGGCTGGCGGCCGACAGCGAAGTCACCGCCATGCGTGCCAGCGGCATGGGCGTGGGAATGTTTGTCCGCGCCATTGCGATCTTCGTCTTTGGCGCCTGGATGCTGGGCATGGTCAACAACATCTACGTGGCGCCCAAGTCGGCGATGGCGCTCAATCGTTTGCAGGACAAGCTGAAATCGTCACAAGCATCCTTTGAGATTCAGCCGCACGTCTTCTACGAAGAGTTCAAGAACGTTGTCCTTTATGTGCAGGACGCAATTCCCTTCCGTGGCCGGTCGTTGTGGCAGGGCATCTTCCTGGCCGATGTCAGCGACCCGTCCTCTCCGAGAGTTACTCTGGCCAAGCGCGGCGCTCTGTTGAGCGACTCGCCTGACAAGTTACGCTTGCATCTCGAGGACGGCACCCAGCAGGAGAGCATACCGAAGGCCAAGGACCAGTACTCCATCACCACCTTTGACAGCACCGAGATCCCGATCCAACTGCCCAGCAGCGCCGAGCATGCGCACGATTTGCTTCCGGTCGCCGAATTGGGACTGCAAGCCCTGTTGCGCAACGCCGCCCGCGAACGCCGCGCCGCCGCGCCGCTGAAAGATATCGATCCCGGGACCTGGAATTACGACCTGACCAAAGCGCGCTACTACGAGATTGAATTCCATCGCAGGTTTGCGCTTCCCGCCGCGTGCCTGGTGCTGGCCATGGTCGGCATCCCGCTGGGACTCTCGGCCCGCAAAGGCGGCAAGAGTACCGGCTTCGTGCTCACCATTCTGCTAGTGTTCGTGTATTACTTCTTCTCGCTGACCGGCGTCTCCATGGCACGGCAAGGGAAGATGCCTCCGTGGGAAGGCGTTTGGATGGCCAACATCTTCTTCTTCCTGTGCGGACTGCTTCTGTTATGGCGCGTGGATAGGATGCCGATTGAGATCGGCGACTTGGGCGTGCCCTGGAAAGCAATGTGGGAGAAGCTGCAAGAATTTTGGATGCGCCGGCGTCACCTTCCCGCGAGCGGGCATGCCCTGCAAGACTCTTCGCCCCACCGAAAACGCTTCAGCGCAAGGTTCCCGCTCATTCTCGACGACATGATCCTGCGCGACTTCGCCTTGTATCTGGGGATGGTGCTGGCCACGTTCCTGATTCTGGCGCTGGCCTTCACCTTCTTCGAACTGTTGACCGACATCGTCCGCAACAAAGTGCCTGTGATCATGCTGATGGAGTACCTGCTGAACCTGAGCCCGTCTCTGCTCTACCTGATGGCGCCGGTCGCGGTGCTGCTGGCCGTGCTCATCACCTTTGGACTGCTGGAGAAATCCAGCGAGCTGACGGCCATGAAGGCCACCGGGATCAGCATCTATCGCGCGGCCCTTCCGGTGATTGTGGTGTGCGCTATCTTTGCCGCGGCCATGTTTGTCTTCGATCAGCTCTACATCCCGCGCACCAATCGGGAACAGGAAATCCTGCGCAACCAGATCAAGGGTAAACCGCCGCAAACCTACCTGCAGGCTGACCGCAAGTGGATTTTCGGACAGAACAACGACATTTTCTATTACCAGGTATTCGATCCCGACACGAACCAGCTCGGCGGGATCTCTATCTTCGAGTTTGACCCCAATACCTTCCAGCTCACGCGCCGCATCTACGCCGCCCACGCCCATTGGGACGAGGGGCTGAACAAGTGGATCTTCAAGCAGGGTTGGATACGGACTCTGTCGGGCACTTCCATCCAGGATTATCGGACCTTCGATGTGGCAACCTTCAACGAACTGCACGAGGACCCCAGCTACTTCAAGAAAGAAGTCAAGCAGTCCTCGGAAATGAATTATGAAGAGCTGCAGCGCTACATCGGAGACCTGGAGCAGAGTGGTTTTACCACCGTGCGGCTGAAGGTGCAGTTGCAGAAGAAACTGGCGTTTCCGCTGATCACTCTGGTGATGGCTGTACTGGCAGTTCCCTTCGCAGCGTCCGGCCGCAAGGGCGGAGCGCTGGGCAGTGTGGTGATTGCGATCGCCATCGCGGTGGTGTATTGGGTCACCGCAGGATTGTTCGAGGCCATGGGCAATGCCAATCAACTGCCTGCCATGCTGGCCGCCTGGGCGCCCGACTTTATTTTTGCTCTTGCCGGAGGTTACTTTCTGTTGCGGGTACCGACGTAGCGGCAAGAGCTTAGAGCTTAAGTCCAACCGTCAACATCTAACGTCTGTCCACTCATGTTCAAGAACCTAAGCCCGCTGTTCCCCTATCTCCGCAAGTACCGGCTGACCTTCTGGATCGGCGCTCTGTTCGTGTTGTGCAACAACGGGATCTGGATTCTCTTCCCACTAGTTATCCGCCGCGCTATTGACGATCTGAACCTGGGAGTCACACGCCACAAACTGCTCACCTACTCGGCCCTGCTGCTGGCGGTCGCCGGAACCAAAGCCATCTTTCAATTCCTTACCCGCTGGATCCTGATCGGGGTCTCGCGCGAAATTGAATTCGA
>PLBW01000220.1:0-15787 GCA_003135475.1 Acidobacteriaceae bacterium | reverse complement strand
CTGCCATTGCCCGTGGTCAGCATCGTGGTGCAGTACTTCGGCCGCAAAATTCACGAGCGCTTCGAGCGCATCCAGGCCATGTTCTCCAACATCTCGGCCAAGGCGCAGGAGAACTTTTCCGGAGCGCGGCTGATTCGCGCTTATGTACAGGAGCAAGCCGAGATCGCGAGCTTCGAACGCGAGAACACCGAATACATCGCTCGCAGTCTCAAGCTGGTGCGCCTGATGGGCATGCTTTGGCCGACGCTGGAAACGCTACTCGGCGTCGCCATCGTGATCGTGCTGTGGATTGGCGGCCGGGAAGTCCTGTTGCATCGCATTTCGGTCGGCAGCTTCGTGGCCTTCAACACCTACATGGTGCAGCTAACCTGGCCGATCATCTCCCTGGGCTGGGTCATTAACATCTTTCAGCGCGGCACCGCATCCATGGGCCGCATCCAGAACCTGCTCGCTGAACAGCCCGAGGTCACCGACGCCGCCGTGCCCGCAACTGGCGCTCCCACCGAGGTTGGGGGAGAGATCGAGTTCCGCAATCTGAGCTTTCACTACGGCCACACGTTGATCGCAGCCGAGCGCGGCATGGGTCAAGTGCACGGCGATGAAGCGGTGCTGAAAAACATCAACCTGCGGGTGCCCGAAGGCACCAGCCTGGCGATCGTCGGCCCTACCGGATCGGGCAAGTCCACACTGGTGTCGCTCATTCCACGCATCTACGATGCGGCAGAAGGCGCGGTGCTGATCGATGGCCGACCCATCCGCGAGTTCCCGCTCGGGGTGTTGCGCAGGAACATCGGTTTTGTCCCGCAGGAGACGTTCCTGTTCAGCGACACCATTCGGGAGAACATCGCTTTCGGGGCCGAGCGCGCCACCGATGCAGAGATTCGCCGGGCCGCCGAGGCCGCCAATATCGCCGATGAGATCGAGAGTTTTCCCGATGGCTACAACACTCTGGTCGGGGAGCGCGGCCTCACGCTTTCCGGCGGGCAGAAACAACGCACCGCCATTGCGCGAGCGTTGATCCGCAGCCCACGCATCCTGGTGCTCGACGACGCGCTCGCCAGTGTGGACACCCAGACCGAAGATCGCATCCTGAATCATCTGCGCGAGATCATGCAGGGGCGGACCACCATCTTTATCTCGCACCGGGTTTCGACGGTGCGCAACGCCGATCGCATCGCCGTGCTGCACGACGGCGAGATCGTGGAATACGGTACTCACGCAGAACTGATCGAACGCAATGGCTACTACACCCAGTTGTACAACAAGCAACTGTTGGAAGAAGAGCTGGAAACGGAAACGGTGTAGCCCCTTACTTTTGTCATCCTGAGCGGAGCGCCCGCAAAGAATTTCCGACCCGCTGTTGTTGCGGGTCGGGCGGGCGCCTAGTCGAAGGATCTGCGGTTCTTTCTGTCATCCTGAGCGACGAGCGCAGCGAGGAGTCGAAGGACCCCTATACTACCCACTCACTTTCGTCTGGCGTGATTTTCGACAGAGCGCAGCCGAATGGTCCGCGTCCACGCTCCATACTTTTGTCATCCTGAGCAGAGCGCCCGCAAGGAATTTCCGACCCGCTGTTGTTGCGGGTCGGGCGGGCGCGTAGTCGAAGGATCTGCGGTTCTGTCTGTCATCCCGGAGCGAGTTGAAGGACCCCTATACTGCCCACTCACTCTCACCTAATCTTCTCCAGCGCCGCCCTCAGCGCATCAACCGCCAGTTGCGCGGCATGACCCGATGCCGGCGGCACGCCCCCAACTGCATTCACAACCTGTGCTTTGCCGATTGCACGCGCCTCTTGGCGGGACCTACCCTTTGCCAACTCCGTCATCGCGGAGGCACACGCCATGGCGGGTACGCAACCTTTGGCACGAAAGCGGATCTCGCCAATCCGTCCCGCGTTCATCTTGATCGCAAGCTCCAGGATGTCGCCGCAAGCCGGATTCTCGACGCGAACCTGAGCATCGGCGTCGGGCAACTCCCCGGAATTGCGAGGTCGCTCGAAGTGATCGAGAAGCTGGGGAGAATACATGGCTGCAGAATCCGTCACCAGTAGCTTACCGCGCCGCCCGTTGCCGGTCATGGGCCCGCGCTCCGTATAATCGAACAGCCTTGAACACCAATCACACTCCGCAGCGTGTGGTCTCTCTGCAGCCCAGCGCCACCGTCACGCTGCGCGATCTGGGCCTGCTGGATCGCCTGGTTGCTTGCACCAAATACTGCGCCGACGTATGCCCCGAAGTAGCGGACGGTTCGCGCCTGATTGTCTCCGATTCCTGGACCGCCCAGACCGAACAGATTCTCGCAGCGCGTCCCGACCTCGTGCTGGCGTCGGTCCCCTACCAACTGGAAGCCGTGGCCGCCATCCTGAAAGCTGGCATTCGATTTCTCGGGCTGGCGCCGCGAAGGCTCGCCGACATCTACACCGACATGGCTGCGATTGCAGGCGTGATGGGCGCATGGGACCAAGGCCAAAGCGTGATCGCTGCAATGCAAAATGAAATCGAGGCCGTTCGCCAGCGCGCCGCTTCTGCATCCAAGTCGAAGGTCTTCTGCGAGGAATGGGGCAAGCCGATCATCGCTTCGCAGCCGTGGGTAGCCGAGCTGGTGGAAGCCGCAGGAGGCGAGTTCATCGCCGCGTCTGGCAAGACAATTACACCGGCGGAAGTCGCATCGGCGCAGCCAGATGTCATTGTGGCTGCCTGGTGCGGAGCCGGAGATCGCGTCCCGCCGGAGAAGATCGTAGAGCAGCGCGGCTGGGACAGGCTGCCGGCGGTCCGCCAGGAGCGCGTGTTCTGCATCAACGATGAGCTGCTGAACACCCCGGCGACGAGCCTGCTCGGCGGACTGCGCGCCTTGGCGTGGGCCCTGCATCCGGAGCTATTTTCACGGCCTGCCGGGATTCGCCAGCTTCACGGCGTGTGATATGAATGGAGAGCAATGGTGACGAACTATCAGCACCTCGCCGAGGAACTCACGATATTGGCCGACGCGGCCGGCAGCGTGGAAGACCTGATGAGCGTCTTCGTGGGCCGGCTGCAGGAACGGCTGCGCCACTTCGATTGGGTCGGCTTTTACATGATCGAGAAGGGGCTACCGGGCGAAGGTCCCGTCCTGGTGCTGGGTCCCTATGTCGGCGCAGACACGCCACACAAGAGAATTCCGCTGAATCAAGGCATCTGTGGAGCGGCGGCCTCGTCGGGACAGACCCTGGTGGTGGACGACGTTCGGGCCGATCCGCGCTACCTGGCGTGCTCGATTGCTACCCGCTCCGAGATTGTCGTGCCCGTGATGGTGAAGGGCAAAGTGGTGGGCGAGCTTGACGTTGACAGCCATACACCGGCCGCCTTCGGTGATGCGGACCGCAAGCTGGTCGAACATTGCGCCGCCCTGGTCGGCAGCTACCTGGAGAGGATTTCGTGATCGTCAGGCAAGTGGGATTCGAAACGAGGCTCGCGCTTTGATCAAGCAGGTGGTTGCCGCCTTGTTCGTGCGCGGGCAGGAAATTCTGTGCTGCCAGCGAACGGAATATCAGGCGCTGCCGCTGAAATGGGAATTTCCCGGCGGCAAGATTGAGGCCGGCGAAGAGCCTCCCGAGGCCTTGAAGCGCGAGCTCGAAGAAGAGTTGGGTGTCCATGCGGAGATCGGCCGCAAAGTTGCGCAACTACAGCACACCTACCTGAACGGCAACGCCGTGGAACTGCATTTCTTCAAGGTCGAACATTACGAAGGGGAGTTGCAGAACCGTATTTTCCGCGAGATCCGCTGGGTCCACCGGCGCGACTTGCTGGCGCTCGACTTCCTCGATGCCGACCGCACCCTGGTGCAACAGCTCGCCGCGGGCAAGTTGCTCTAGCTTCCGGCGTGGCCGGTAACGAACCAGGCGATCGTCAGCCCGATCATGATAATGGTTGTGGCCCACGCGATCAGGTTGAACCACGTGCCGTTGACGTGCTTGCCCATTAGCTCGCTCTTGTTCACCAGCAGCAGCATGAAGATGAGCACAAACGGCAGCACGACGCCGTTCACCACCTGCGACAGAATGCTGATCTTCACCAGCGGGATGTTGGGCAGCAGGATAACTCCGCCACCGGCGATGAGCAGCAGCGTGTACAGCCAGTAGAAAACCTTGGCCTCGCTGAATTTATGTCCTACACCCGATTCAAAACCCAGGCCTTCGCACACGGTGTAGGCAGTTGAGATCGGCAAGATCGAGGCGGCGAAGAGCGAAGCGTTGAATAGCCCTGCGGCAAAAAGGATATAGGCATACTCGCCCGCCAGGGGGCGTAGCGCCTGCGCGGCATCGGCGCCGTCGCGGATCTGCCGCACACCATGCGCATAAAGCGTTGCGGCGCACGCCACCACGATGAACCAGGCGACCACATCGGTGAAGATGCAGCCCAGGATCACATCCCAGCGCGAGGCGCGATACTCGCGCGGCGTGATTCCCTTTTCTACGATCGACGACTGCAAGTAAAACTGCATCCAGGGAGCGATCGTGGTCCCCACCACGGCGATGACCATGTAAATGTAAGCCGACTGATGGAATGCCCCGGCGTGCGGCGGCTTGAAGGTGGCGACGAAAGCTTCCTTCCAACTCGGACCCGCCAGCACCCCCGCAATGATGTAAGCGAAGTAGAAAAATGACGCCGCCAGGAACACTTTTTCCACGCTCTTGTAGGTGCCTTTGACCACCAGCAACCACACCACCACGGCGGCAACGGGCACACTCACGTAGCGCGAAATGTGAAACAGTTCCAGGCTGCTGGCGATTCCGGCGAATTCCGCGACCACGTTGCCGAAGTTGGTGATGACCAGCCCCAGCATCATGAAAAACGTAATCCGCAGGCCATATTCCTCGCGGATGAGATCGCTTAGCCCTTTGCCGGTGGCTGCCCCCATGCGCGCCGACATCTCCTGCACCACGACCAGTGCGACCGTCATGGGGATCATGACCCAGAGCAGAAGGTACCCGAACTGCGCTCCGGCGGCGGAGTAGGTATAGATACCGCCGGCGTCATTGTCCACGTTCGCGGTGATGAACCCGGGACCGATGACGGCCAGGAACATCAGCAGGCGGATTCTCCAGACTTTAAGCCGTCGCTTATCGGACATGACCCTGAGAGTTACGGTGAGATGATAAAGACCTCTCAGAATACAGTAGCCAGTCGTCAGTAGTCAGTAGTCTGTAGTCAGTTATTTCAGTTCAGAGAATTGATCAGGCCGTTTAGTATTTTCCCGAGTTCAGCGGAACTGCACAACAGCCGACTTGCCGTCTCTGAACTGACATAGCACAGTCGTTCCGCAATTATGATCTGGGTTTCTAATTCCATCAGTGAACCGCTGGCCTGCCGCAGAAAATGCCTGAATTCGGCCCTACCGTGACGTCCTTGTCCTTCCGCAATGTTACTTGGCACCGAAACGGCTGCTCTACGTAACTGCGACGTAAGCCCATACACCTCATCTTTGGGAAAAGACGCGCTCACCTGATATATCGCGATTACGAGATCCAAAGCTTTCTGCCAAGCAATGAGGTCGCGATATGATTTGTTCACTTCTACACACTCTTTCCACGCGTCACTGCGCACTGACTACTGACTACTGGCTACTGGCTACAGCTTGGCGCGCAGCATATTGATGACGTCGTCAGCGGTGATGACGCCAGTCAGCGCCCCGTTTTCATCGAGCACGGGGAGGGTGAGCAGGTTGTACTTGTCGAAGAGTTCGGCAACGGTCTTCTCGTCGGCGCCGGGATGCACGGTGGTGAGGTGGCCGGTGCTCAACATCATCAGCGGTGTGCCAGAAGGCGCCAGCACAATCTTCGCCAGCGGAACGGCGCCCAGGAGTTTGTCTTTGTCGCCGACGATATAAATCGTGCTGATGCTCTCCACCCCGCCCTCGAAGTTGCGCAGCATCTCGATGGCGTCTTCCACCTTGGCATTCGGTCCCAGGGCCATATAGTCAGTGGTCATGCGCCCGGCCGCCGTGTCTTCCTCGAAATTCATCAACTCGGCGACTTCGGCGCGCTCCTCCGGCTGCATCTCGGTCAGGATTTCTTGCGAGTCATCGGGATGCATGTCGCCCAGCAGGTCGGCGGCGGCATCGGGATCCATTTCCTCCACGATGTCGGCGGCGCGGTCGGAGTCGAGCGAGCTGAGAATCGAAACCTGCATCCGGGGACTGATCTCCTCCAGGGTCTCGGCGGCGACCTCCTCGTCCAGCGTCTCGAAGATGGCTTCGCGCTCGGCAGGCGCAAGGTCTTCCACGATGTCGGCAATGTCGGCCGGATGCAGCTTGGCCAGCCGATCGAGGGAAATCTTCAGCTTGACGCGGCGGGCGGGATCAGTCTCGATGAGGTCAACAAATTCCCACGGGATCATCCGCGGCGGGATCTTCGTGAGCAGCAAGTTCAGCACCGCTGCCGGGACCACGCCTTTCAGCAGCCGGCGGACGGCTCCGCGCGCGCCCACGTCCACCGCGCCGATCTTGAGCACAATGTGGTCGTGGCCAGCCTCCTCGTGGATGTCAATGTCATTGACCCGCACAACCTTGCGCCCATGGACGTCAATGATCTGCTGATCGAGCAGGTCGCGCTCCAGCAGCAGCATGCCTTCACCGCCGGCGAAAGGACTCCACTCCGACGCGGGGGTGGCAATCCGCAGGCCGCCGTTGATCAGGCTGAGCGACTTGGTGAGCAGCAGACGGTCGCCGTGACGGGTTTTCACCACGAAGCCGGCGATTTGACTGGAATTCTCCTGCGGCACCAGAGTGACTTCGCGCACTTTGCCGGCGCGCGCTCCGGTGTTGTCGATGACCGGCGCGCCAATCAGGTCCGAAAGTGCGAGAGAAGGCATTGCAGTCAATATATTCGATGCGTTCGAAAATGTTCAGCGAATTCGCACTGGGGACGAATGCGGGTGGCATAGATTTAGCCCAAGGCTGTTCCTCTGCCGGTCGGTCAAAATCAGCAAGGCCCTGGTGACCTCCTCCGTCGCTAGCACGGAACGGGACCGTGCTGTGCCCGCCGCGCAGCAGCCCTCTGCGCGGACGGGCGCCCCGGCGCTATTGCCTTGTATTTCAGTTTTCAAATATCGTGCGTCAGGCGCGGGCACTCGGCCAGCCTGTTTTGTTCCCGCCGCCGGTGCACACATCGAGTTTCTCAGCGGCAAAACAAAAGGCACCGAAAAAAGGTACGTCTACCTTGTTTCGGTGCCAACTTCAAGCTAGCACATTGGAGCCGAAGCGACTAGCACTTTCGAGAGATATTTTGCAGACCATTCCCAAAAGCGGAACTGCCCAATGGTCGTGTCGAAAGGCTTGTCCTGCGACAACTGGCAACCGGCCGAGCCCGGAGCGAGGCAAGGTTCCAGGAAAAGATCTATGGCTTGGGTTGTTCCCGCTCCACCAGGGATATTCTCTTCACTTGGTTGCGGTCGAACTTCTGCGCGTTACCGCCAACCATCACGACCACCTGCGTCGCATCAACATATTGCATGTCGCCGTTGACGACAGTTCCATCCCGAAGCTCGACCGTGTCGTGCGCTGCGGACCCCAGCTCAAACGACACACTGCCTCCTGGCAATTGATCTGCGGCGACTATCATCGGAAATGTTCCGGAATTGTATCCTTCTTTGGTGAAAATCAATGTGTGGCTACCCGGAACCAGTTGGGCCGCAATTGGAGTAAGTCCCACGTCCTTGCCGTCAACACTGAGTCTGGCGCCCGAGGGAACGGAATAAACGGTTACTGGGATTGGCTTCGGCGGAGCGGCGCCGGCAAGTTCGGCAGGCAGATGCTGGGGAGTGATCGTGAAGCTTGCTGGCGTGCCCATTGCGACAGCGTTCACCTGCATCTTCACGGTCTCGTTCGGGGAGACATTGGCCAGATCAATGTAGCCTTGCCCAACCCTGACTTTCTGCTTGTCAAAAAGGTAGAAGACAAAACTGGCCTGTGAGATCCGCTTGCCGGACACGTTGGTCACCGCCAGTTCCATGCTGTAGCTCTGTTGGCCCTGATAGCCGCCGACGTGGTTCATCTTGCTAACTGTGAGCTGTAACAAGGGGGTATTGTCCGGCCAGCTTACAGGCGGCAGTGCGTCTTTGGCTCGCAGGAGACCGGTCAGAGCCAGACAAAGAGCGAATATCAAGACGACGTAGCGCATGAAGGCCATTGAATACACTCCACCACCACCGAAGCACATTTGCCCCGGGAGAAGTCTAGTTCCTGATGTTCTCCAGCAACTGCTCCACTTCAGCCTTTTTGTCCGCGGTGAGCGGCAGCAGCGGCAGACGCGGGACGCCACCGAAGCACCCGTTGTAATCCATGGCATACTTCACGCCGGGGATGCTTAGGCCGCCGACGATGCGCTCGGCGGCTTTGGCGATGCGCTCCTGTTTCTCGCGAGCCAGGGCCGCGTCGCCTTCTTTCCACGCCGCGTAAATTTCGTAGCACGCGGTCGGAGCGCAATCGGCAAATGCCAGGATTGCGCCGACAGCGCCGGCATCGAGCGAAGGATGCAACTTCTGGGCGGCGCCCACCAGCACCTGGAAGCCAACTTCCTTCTGCCGAGTCTTCAGCCCGCCCACGACCGTGACCGCGGCTGACGACGGTTTTGGCGCGGCTGTTCCGGCCAGCGCGCCCACGGTCACCAAAGCTCCTCCGTCGGCGCTGGCTGAAGCAGCGCTGGCTGCATTCAGCATTCGCCCGGTCACAGCAGCGAAGGTCTCCGTCACGGTGGTGCTGCGCTTGATGTGGCGAGTGCGGTCGGCCATCTCTTGCACCTTCTCGATCGAACCCGACGACTCCTTGATTCCGATCAAGTTGGGGTGCTCCGCAAGTTCAACCACTACTTCAGTAGGGATATCGTATCCAGTGGCCTGTGGGAAGTTATAGATGATTACCGGCAACGGCGAACGGTCGGCTACGAAGCGATAAAAGGCCAGCATGTTGGCCGGCGTCATCTGCCCTTTGTAGTAATGCGGTGTGCGCACCATCGCGATATCGTAGCCCAGCTCAGCGGCGTATTCGGTCAGGCGCAGCGTTTCAATGGCCGACTCGATTCCGGTGCCGGCGATCAATATTTTTTCATTGGCAGCAGATTCGCGGGCACACTTCAACACTTCGCGACGCTCTTCGTCGCTGAGCAGGATGGCCTCGCCGGTTGAGCCCAGCACCACGATGCCGACCACCGGCGCACGCGAGTAGTGCTCGACATTCTGTTCCAGCTTGCGGAAATAGATTTTGCCGTCAGGATAAAACGGCGTGGTAATGGGAGGAAAGATTCCGTGTAGAAGCACTGTGCCCTCCTGTGTAAGCGTACTTTCCAATTATATTGTCTTGGCAGTGAGCAGATTGTGCCGGGCGTCACATGGTACGCATACTTCTTTGCTTTTGCCCGGAGTTCTGTGACAATCTGGCAAGTCCCAGCGGGGTGCTATGTCGAACTTCTCCAATGCCGCAAAAGATGGCATCGAGGCGAGCAAGAACGTCGCGGTCCTGGTGCGCGAAGTGGTCCTGGTCGTGGTGATCGTGTTAGCGATTTCGAGCCCCGCGCGAGTAGCGAAAATCATGACGTCCCTGGGAGTGACCGAGTGGAATCTTTTCGGCGTGAAGGGCAACTTCACACAGGCCTCGCAGGCCAGCGACACGGTGCATCAGTTGCAGGATACGATCACGCAACTCACGAGCCAGGTGGGAGCGTTACAGTCGAAAACCGGCCTCTCGCCCACAACCCAAAAAGACGTGCAGCAGATCGCGCAAACTCTCGACTCGGCCAAAGTGAACGTAGATGCAGCACAACAACAGATTCAAAATGATGTGGTCCGCCAACAACAGAAACTGGTGGCNNCTGGTGGCTGCGGGATTTGTGGCTCCGAATGAAGGCTGGCTGTATGTCGGCCGTGTTTCCGAGGACAAGACCGCCTGGGTTGACGGTCCCAAGAACGTACGGGGGCTTCCGCCCAATCCCACCCCGCCAATCTCGGTCACCACTACGAACGCCATAGCGCTTCGAGATCCTAATTCAGCTCCGGGCAAGCGGGCGGCTGGGGAAATCGTTGCAGGAGTCGAAGCGAATGTGACATTGCAAGTGCTGGACACGGACCTCAGCCATGCCAAAGGCGGTGGAAACTTCCTTTGGCTTAAGGTGAAGACGAAGTAATCTAACGGCCATGCAAAGTTACTTTCCTGCCGCCACGCGTTCCGCGTGCAAATGTTGCAGCGCGTACACCTTGGCTTCGCCGCGTTGCAATGCGGCGATTCCCTCGCAGGCGGCACGCGCGGCCGACAGCGTGGTGATGGTGGGAATCCGAGCGGTCACGGCGGCGCAGCGAATGGCTTTTTCGTCGAACCACGACTCGACGCCATGCGGCGTGTTGAAGATCAACTGAATGCCGGCAACTGGCAACTGCTTTTTCACCCCTCCCACACAAACGCATCAAACACCCGCAGCTCGACGAAGCCCAGCCGCCTGTACAGATCTACCGCGCGCTGGTTGGCTTCGGTCACGGTCAGTGACAGCAAGCTGAAATTGCGGTTGCGTAGCGAGTGACAGGTGCTGGCAATAAGGCTTTCTCCAATGCCCTGTCCCCGGTACTCCGGCAGCAGGCAAACCTGCGTAACGTGTCCCACGTCGTCCTTCACCCTGGAACAAAGAATCAGCCCGATCAGCATATTGGATGGCCGATGAATAGCGACGAACGACGAGTCCGGGTCGAAGACGCCACAGCCGGGAAATCGCACAATGTTATTCAGGAAGCGGTTGGAACCGGCGTTGGTGCGGTACTGGTCATTAATCTCAGAATCGATGTGGGCGCGATAGGCGGCGGTGATAACGCCGGTTGCCGGCTGATAGTCCTGCTCAGCCCAGCGGCGTACCAGGATATCTCGCGGCACGCCTACTGGCGGAATCGGCGGAGCATCGGCGCCCCGCAAGTGCAAGGCGAGGAATAGTCTCCGGTAGTGCTGAAATCCTGCAGAAACAAAGTTGACGGTGAGTTCTCCCGCCTGATGGGTCAGCAACTGCGCTTCTACGCGGAGAATACCCGGCGACTGCTGCAGGGTTGCGATTACATGTTCCACCATCTGCAGCTCGATCGCGCGGGCATCGGGGCGGCGCGGCGAGACGAAGAGATCGCCCACTACCCCTTTGCTGCCTTCATACACGAAGAACGAATAACCTACGATGCTTCCCCGCTCGACGGCGGCGTATCCCGGCAGGATCTTGGCGTCGACGTAACGCAAGATCATGTCCGCCGAACCGCGATAGTCCCAGGCGAGCAATCCACCCCAGACTTCGACCTCTCGGTCGAGCAGGGGACGCAGGTCGTCAGATGAGAAGTGCCTGAGGTCGAGAATCTCCACGGAACTCAGCCAGGGCGGCCGACGGTAATTATCAACGGCTCTATGGGCTGCGGCCATACCTGAGCCAGTCTAGTGCGGGTTGGCACCTGAAGCAAACCTTAAACGGATGGGCGGGGTTGTCTGCGGAATTCGCCAACCACAAAATTTTGTGCGTGGCCGCCATCGTTTTTCCAGCAACTATTCCTGGCTAGCTCGGTTCCAATCTGTAGAGACAAAGAACCAAGGATTTGAACTCACGCTTGGCGAAGTCCAAAGGAATTCGCCGGTGCATTCGCGCAACTGGCCGGGCGCTGGAATCGAATAAGAAAGGGAAATATGCGTATCCTCCGTTGCAGTCGGTTGTTCTTGTTAGCTTTCCTGATTGTCGCGGTACCCGTATCGTCATTTGCCGCAGTATTTATCTCGGTGGCGATCGCGCCGCCTCCGCTGCCGGTGTACGAGCAGCCTTGGTGCCCGGGTCCCGGCTACATCTGGACTCCAGGCTACTGGGCGTATGGTGATGATGGCTATTTCTGGGTGCCCGGAACGTGGGTGCTGGCCCCCCAAGTCGGCTTTCTGTGGACACCGGGCTATTGGGGATGGGGCGGTTCGGCCTTCATCTGGCATGTCGGATATTGGGGTCCGCAAGTGGGCTTTTACGGTGGCGTCAACTACGGCTTCGGTTATACCGGTTACGGCTACGAGGGCGGACGCTGGCGCGGTCGTGATTTTTATTACAACCGGGCCGTCAATCGCGTGAACGTAACTAGCATTCACAATGTCTACAACAGGACCGTAGTGAATAACGTCACTGTGAATCGCGTCAGCTATAACGGTGGCAATGGCGGAATCAACGCGCGCCCCAATGCTGCTCAGGAAGCTGCCTTGCGCGGGCGCCACATCGCTCCTACGACGGTGCAGACCCAGCATGAGCAGATGGCGCGCTCCGACCGCGCCCAATGGGCGTCGGTGAACCAGGGCCGGCCGCAGGTGGCCGCAACTCCCAGACCAGCGGCCTTCCACGGTACCGGTGTGGTCAGGGCGAGTAATGCGCCGGTGACCAACAATCCCGCGGTGAATGCTCCACGAACAAATAATGCGGGCAACGCAAGGACGTCGCAACCGGTCAACAACAATGTCCCTCGCCCGCCCGAACGTGCAAACGCTTCCAATCCCAATGGTGCTGGAGTAGCGCACTCGAACAGTGCCAGCAACGTCCCGCGCCCGAACAACGTTACCGCTCCGGCTCACACGAACCAGAACCAGCCGGCTTCGCATGGCACTAGCTCAGCGAACGGACCGCCTCACAATAACAACGCTCCGCGTCCGCCAGCGCATCAGAGTGCTCCGCGACCGGAGAATTCCACGGTCGCGCGCAGCACGGCACCTTCCTCTCCGCCACAAGCAAGCCGACCAGCGCCTCACCCGCCGGCGCACCAGAACCAACCGGCTCCGCACGTAAGCCAGCCAGCGCACCAGGCTCCGCAGCCAGCGAATCCCATGGTTGCGCACAATACGGCACATCCGTCTCCACAGGTAAGCCGACAGGCGCCTCATCCGCAACCGGCGCCTCACCCGCAACCGGCTCCGCACGTAAGCCAGCCGGCTCCGCACGTGAGTCAGCCGCCGCCGCACCAGACTTCGCCGCATCAAAGTGCACCAAGTAAGTCAACCGAGCCACATAACTCTCAACCGCATCACTGAAGGAGCCAATCGCTTCTCGGAACAAAGCAGAATGTCGGGACCCCACGCGGGGTGGTCCCTCAAATTGCTGAGGACCCTTTAAAATCAGGCTGCATTGGCTTCCCGGAGACACTCAGGGCTTCGCCTGGCCCGACGCTTTTCCCAACACCACGTAAAAATCCAAGTGCTGCGGTGCGAAGCCGCCCACGCGCGTAACACTGCGTCCGGGTAGGCGATATTCCAATTCCTTCTGGACGCCAGTGGCGGCTACCACCAAATGATCGAAGGGTGGGATCTCATTGTTTTCGTAGCTTGCGATCGGCTGGTTAAGGTAGAACCCCAGGCCGTATCTCACACTGGGAGGCACATCGTAAACCGCAATGCCTGGGATTTGTCCGAGTATGCTCTGGTGAATCGCCGCCTCCACGGGGCGGACCGATTGCAATAGATTGACGATCGGCGCCGTGCCTTTCAACAACAGCGCAAACGCGATGACCACCGGAACCAGCGTGATGAACCGCAACACGCGGTAGCCTTGCATGCGCATGCTGAACCAAAGAGCGACGATCGTTGTAGCGCCGAGCGCCGCCGCCACGATAATGACATTTCGTGGCAGGGCCAGCTTCAATAGTTTGAACGGCACGATGAGCGCTGCCACCAGCATGGCCGCTGAGAGCAGGGCATGCAGCATTCCCAACCACGCACTCGGCTTCTCTGCCTCCTGTTCGCGGCGCCAGACAAAGTCCGCCAGCAGAATCGTACCGGCTGGAATTGCGGGAAGAATATATCCCGGCAGCTTCGACTGCGACAGCGAGAAAAACGCTATCGGCAGCAAGAACCACACCGTAAGATACGTGCGCAGATCTTCCGCTCCGGGTGGCTGTTGTACCGAGAAACGCCAGTCGCGAACGGCATCTACGAGCGCGACGATGACAAAGACAGTCCAAGGCACCAGCGCGAGCAGCGCCACCGGCAGGTAAAACCAGAAGGGCTGAGCATGGTGATAAAGGTTGGTGCTAAAACGTCCCACGTTGTGCTGCAGAAGGAAGGTGCGGAAGAACTCGGGATTGGCACGCTGCACCGCTATAAACCAGGGTAAGGTCACCGCGAGATACAGCAGGATTCCGGCCGGCCAAAGGGTGCGGAGAATCAACCGCCAATCACGCCGCAGGACAGCAAAGACCACGATGATCAACCCGGCAAGCAAGACGGCAACTGGACCCTTGGCCAGGGTACCGAGTCCGGTAAAGAGGTAGAACGCCAGCAGCCAGCCCCGATTCTGGTTGGAATACCATCCATACCAGCTCAGCATTGCAGCAGTGAACATCGCCGTCAGAGGCATGTCGGTGGAAGCGCTGCGCCCGAACCCAATCATGATGGCTGAGGCTGCGGTGATCAACGCAGCATCAAGCTGCATCCCCCTGCGAAAATGACGCGCCCAGACATAGATGAAGAAGATCATCAGCGAGCAAAGGATTGCGGAGGGCAGGCACGCCGCCCAATCGCTCACCTCTCCGGTCGCCTTATATGCCAGCATGGTAGCCCAGTAATAAAGCGGCGGCTTTTCGAGCCAGGGCTGACCGCCCAGAACCGGGGTGACCCAATCGCCGCGTTGCAGCATTTCGCGCGCGATTTGCGCATAGCGGGGCTCGTCAGCGCCGACCAGGCCGATCACCTGGAGGCCGGCGAAAAACAGGAATCCGCAGAATGCGATAAGTGCGAGAAGGTCGGCGGAACGGCGAGTGCGTTCGTCCAGGATGGGGTTCTGTTTCAAGGCTCGATCCGTTCGCCTGGCGAGAGCTACTGCACCACCGCGTGGTAACCGCGAATCTTAAATTGCGCCAGCAGACGCCCGGTGGCGGCTGCCAATGGGCCCGGCATCGCGCATCCGCTGGCGCATTCGTGACCACCACCGCCAAAGTGCTCGGCCACCGCGGCTACATTGACCGCACCCTTGCTGCGCAAGCTCACGCGGAAGCTGCCGTCAGGCTGTTCCCGAAAGAACAATGCCACTTCGATGCCTTCGATGGCCAGTGCATAGTTGACTAATCCTTCGCAATCTTCTTCGTGGGCCTGGCAGCGTTCTACGGTAGCGCGATCCACGTGCATGCAGGCCAGACTACCCTCCCGCTGAAGGCTGGTGAGGGCGGCTCCCAGCAGACGCATCTTGGAGAGCTGGGTCGAGAAGTATACGTTCTGGGCAATCCGGACCGGATCAGCGCCACAGCGCACCAATTCCTTTGCCAGGGCGAAAGTCCCCTCACGGGTTCCGCTGAAGCGGAACGAACCTGTGTCGGTGAGCACCGCGGTATAGAGACAAGTGGCTACTTCGGGTGAGATCTGGACGCCGGCCTCGCGCGCCAGGCGGAAGATCATTTCCGCGGTTGCGCAGGCGCTGGGATCGATCCAGTTCACGTCCGCGAAAGGACGGGCAGTCGCATGGTGATCGATGTTGATGAGGTAGTGCTGTTCCAGGCCAGTCAGGCGCGTACGCTGCACGCTATCGCATTCCAGAATGATGACCGCCTCGGGTGGGGGCGCGTTCTCGGTGGTTTGCAGCACCGAATCGCTGAAGGGCAACGGGCGGTAGATGCCCGGCACGCCATCGCTGAGGACGACGTCCGCCTGCTTGCCCATGCTGCGCAGAATCTGGCAGCAGGCCAGGGCCGACCCGACGGCATCGCCATCTGGCCGGGCGTGCGACGTGAGAATGAATTTCTGCCTTCTGCCGATCTGATTCAGAACTTCGTCAAGCATCCTAATGGACCCG
>PLBW01000179.1 GCA_003135475.1 Acidobacteriaceae bacterium | reverse complement strand
CTACAATCCAGCTTTCCCCTAACGAAGCCTTGACACAGTCCCGCTGAATGCCTATTATTTCCGACACAAGCGAAAAGACAGTAACTTTTCGTTCGCCTTCACGATCGCAGATTGCTCATGAAGCTTTCCCACCGGATGCTTACGGTTGTGGTTTTACTGGTAGGCGCGCTGATGGCGGTCAGCGAAGCTCCTGAGATCCTTACGCTCACGGACAATGCCTCCAACGATTACTTATCCGTACGAATCGAACGTGTGAGTCCGCGCACCTCCATTATCAAAGACGCCACGCATGAAGCAACTTCCCCGCACGTGCTATTTGGTGCGCCTTACGGGGAGCGCGACGTCGCCGCTCACAGCTTTCTCCTCTCGCGTTCCTCGACATCTCCTCGTAGCCTGCTTCTCCTTCTTGTGACACTCCGGAAGTGAGACCCTGGGGGTTCTGTCGAATTGCCGCGCCGTTCGGTGTGAAATCGATGATTTCTGTCAAGTAGATAGGTTCCTCTCGCCGGTTCGCTGCTTTTCGACAGCTTCCCTTCAACGGGCGCACATTCGCCGCCCGGCCAATCTCTCAGAGTCCTAGTTCCCAATAGCTCGCAGCGATCAGCCTCTGCGGCTGATCTCTACCGCGGCCACAATAATAGATAGGAGTGAAGTCTTATGGCCACGATTACAAACGCAAGCCTGAGCCTTGCACACGATACGACCAAGAGGACCGTGAACTCCGTGGTGCGTTGTACGGTGAATTTCACGGCGCTGGAACTGTGCCAGATGAAAACTTGGCAAGGACGCTAGGTTGTTCAAACTCAAGTGCCAGCTCTGGGTAGAAGATTCGGGGCTGACCGGAGCCGATGACTGCCTGTTCACCTACCAGACAGTCTTCTTCTTCCCCGACGCGACCCCCACGGGCAGTGAGATCCGCACATTTGAAGTTGTGCTGGGTGAGGGTGTGTTGGACGAGGCCTGGGGCCAGGATGAGGTGTACGGAAAGCTGATCCTGACCAACCTATTCAGCTTGGTGCCGGTCACCAAGAAAACGAACGTAGTCCATCCCAGCGTCTATTTGGACTGCGAGACATAAACGAGATGCTGGGGAGTGGGGCCGCTAGCTCCGTGAATGGCAGGCGGTGATACGGATTGGCGGTTCCGCCCCTTGGCAACAAGATTACCGCGGATCGGCAGAACGGATTGCTTGCTCTTCCGGTCCTGAGAAAAGCTTCGCCGATCTAGCTCTTGTCGGTGGAGGCGGCAGGGTGGAATCAAAAGCACAGAATCGGACGTTGGGGGACGTTCGCTCTGTGTTGCGAGGACTGAGACGAAAATCGGTAAGTTCGCGTGCCGAGCTTTCACGATTTCAGTTGCTGTCCCACCCTGTCGTCTCCGGCGGCAAGCGCCTGTCGCGAGCGTAGTCGAGGGTCTGCGAGAAGCTTGGTCGCAGGCGAGTGTGAGGGACCGGGTCAGGGTTCCTCCTTGGAGGGCAAACCAATGGTTGAAGTCACTTTCCAGGATAGAGTGGCGCGGCGGAGTTTCACCGCCGCGCTCTCTCAGAACCGGACGTGAACCTCTCGGCTCATCCGGCTCCCAGTATCCGGCTGTCCGGCATATAGAAGCGGCCAGTGCGCGAAGAGCCCTGGGTTGGTCCTGATGACATAGGCGAGCCACTCGCGTGCGCCTTTGGGCTTTTGCTTGAAGCGCTTGAACTTGCGGCGTACCCACTTCCTCAGATGGAAGTCGACTCGGCGCAAACTGTTGTGCATCGCCGATTTGTAGAAGTGACTGTAGTAGTTGATCCAACCGCGGAGGTAAGGATTGACCAGCCGAGCCAGATCATTAAGGGCCATGTCGGTCCGGTTCTGGAGACCCCATTGCCTGACTTCCCGACGCATCGCCTTTAGCGCCTCTTGGGACGCCGCCGGCAGGAACGAGACGCCATATGTCCCATTGGGCCATGCCGTGAACTCGGCCGAAAAGTATAGCCGAGGAAGTCGAACTGGACCGTGGGATAGCGTCCCTTACGGTTGGTGTCCACGCAGTAGACGATTTTCGTCTTCTGCGTATGAAGCACCAACCCACACGCCGCGAACCGCTCCGCTGCTGCACTTCAAAGAGCCGTTCCAGAGCCCATGAACGAAAGACTCTCAGTCCCCTTGATACTGTTGTTATTCTGCGCCACAGTTTTCGGTCAAGTCGCGCGGCAGACCGACTTCATTTCCTATCGGGAGGCGCAACCGATTATCGGCGGAATGCGCGACTCGCTTCCGCCGGGGCTGAAGGCACTGGGCGCGATTGACGCCGCGAAGTGGAACGCATGGGTGCAGGAGCGCGACCGCGAGATTCGCCAACGTCTTGACCGCGGCGAGGAAGACACACTGGTCAACCTGCTGCGCTTCGGCGTGACCTATACCAAGGAATACCGCATCGAGGATGAGTACCTCGTCCGCTATGGCAACAGCTCACTGGTAAATTCCTTCGCCCGGAACCGCGCCAACGATCTGGTGCGCGCTCTTGCCGCCCCCAATCCGTCACCGGGCATCGCCGACATGCGCGACTTCCTAGTGAAGAAAGGCTTCTCATTCAAGACTCCGCAGGACCGCGCCAAGGTAAAGAAACATCTGCTCGATAATCTTGGCCGCATGCGCGACGAATTCCTTAAGTACCGGGCGCAGAAGAAAGATGAGAGCCGGTTTCAACTCTTCCAGGACCGCGGCATCTCGCTCGATAGTAACCTTTGGCCCGACTATCAACTCGATGTGGCGTTTCGCGAACTGGCGGCAAAGGGCTTGATGAAGCCGGGCAGCGTTCGCCGGGTTGCCATCGTTGGGCCGGGCCTGGACTTCGTCAACAAGGAGGCAGGGGTTGACTTCTATCCTCCGCAGACGACTCAGCCCTTCGCGGTGCTGGACTCACTGATCCGCCTGGGGCTGGCCGATCCCGCGAACATCGAACTGTACACGCTCGACATCAGCCAGCGTGTGAACGTCCACGTTGCCGGTGTGCGCAAGCATGCGACGCAGGGCCGAGCCTATACGGTGCAGTTGCCCTGGAACACGCAGCGCCCCATGAGTGACGAATACCGCGCAGCTTTCGTGGCCTATTGGCAGAAGCTGGGCGACAGGGTCGGCGATCCGGTCGCCGCGATTCCCGTGCCCCCCGCGGACGCCGGTACGCAGAACCGCGCCATAAAAATCAGGCCACAAATCGTGCAAAAGATCACGCCGATCGATATGAACGTCGTCTATCAGCGCCTGGAGACGAAGCCGGACCAGGCCTTCGACCTGGTGATCGGGACCAACATTTTTGTGTACTACGGCAAATTCGAGCAGTCGCTGGCTCGCGCCAATATTGCCGGAATGTTGCGGCCCGGCGGGTTCCTGCTCTCCAACGACAAGCTGCCTGATACGGTTCCAGCGGGGCTGAAAGATGTGCTCGACACCAATATCATCAGCTCAAACAACCCGCTCATTACCGACATAGTGTTTTGTTACGAACGGGTGAAGTAGCCCCCGCCGGTTAAGGAACCTCCGAGATCGAAAGCCGCCGCAGGAGCGTTGTCCCATAACGCCCCGATTTTATTTTGGCGAAGGACAGGATTTCCACCACCGATCCACCTTTAAGTTTGCCAGCTACTTTGTCTCCTGCACAAATCCCAAATTCACCGGCTTAGTCGGAATCGACTTGAACGCCTTGCCCGCCAGGAGTTGCTGCTGGTCATCCACACTTTTCTCCCACGACGCAAAGCTCACACTCACCGAAGCCATCGCTGCTTGAATGGTCCGAGTAATGGAGATTATGTCCTGCACGCTTGAGATCGCCCCGATTGGGTTGAAACCCGACATCGCAATATCGGCGCCGGCTGACGCAATCTTATATCCCATGATGAACTTCTCCCCCCCGCTCATGTCTTCGGTCCCCAGCTTGGAATCCTCCAACCCCGGATAACGTACAAACAGCCGAGTGTAGTTGTTGGCAAACCTGCGCGCCTGGGGGCCCTCAACGGGTGTGTAGGAAGGCAGGTAGATCGGCGACAGATAGATCTCCTGCTGGGCAAGTTTCAGCTTAATCAGCCCTCTTTCGGTCCCGGCCTTCTTAATGTCGCTCAAGGCCACGTCAAGAGAATCGAATTGCTGTTGCCGTTTGGCAAAAGGCCCCACCACCATGTCTCCCAGGCCGTCTTCGCCCGCCGGCTTGCTGGGTTCCACCGCATTCCCTTTCTTGTCATACGAGGAGAGGAAGATCAATCGCACCCGGTCTCGACTTAACTCGCACTTCACCGCCTGATCCTGCTTGTGGCCGCGCATTTCGGCATAAAATGCAACCGGCAGACCTTGGCTTGCGACTACATCAAAACTCCTGATTGCGGAACGGCCGTCATTTGCCTGCAAGAAAACCAGCCCCATGAGCTCGTTGGCCTCCGCGCCGAGGGGAAAGAGAGCAAGCGCGATCTGAAGATGGTCGCTCGCTCGCCCCAGCTGTTGTTGCGCATAAGCGAAGGGAATGGCAAAACCACCAACGCTGGCCTGTGCCCTCTTTTGGTCCTCTTTCTTTTTCACGCGGGCCCGCTTTGCACGCAAGGCGCTGCGGTTGGCGTCCTGATTGAAAGTCAAGTTCATCGCCCGATTAAACAAATCGGCAATGATGTCCTCAGCTTCGCCTACCTCTTCGTCGTACTTGGACCGTTTCGCCTCCAAAGTGCTGAGGTGCAGGTTGGCCTCGTCCTTAGCGCTCTGATCGGAGGCCAGCTCCAGGTAACGAGTGAAATTCTCACGGGCTCGTTTGATGTCTCCCATAGCTTCATAGAGCAGCGCCAGGTCCCATTTGGTCAGGGCGAATTCAGGAGCGAGGTCGCTCGCCTTGTTGAAGGCTGTCAGCGCGCGATCATATTTGCGCTCCGCGAGGTCGCCATACGCCGACGCATAGAGCCGGCGAATTTCTATCCCGTTCTGGCCTGGCAAAGTAAGGAGCGCGTTCAGGTCAGCGATACGGGCGCGGGATTCCTTGCCATCGAGCGCTGTCGGGGCGGTTTCCAGATATCTCTCCAGCAGCCGGACAGCCTCCGCGGTTCGTCCGTTGCTCTCCGCACAATTGGCGAGATTGAAGGTCGCGGACGGGCTGCTCGCAAGAGTGCTCTTGAGCTCGACCAACGCCTGGCACAGACTTGATCTGTGATTCGCATTGGGATCGCTATGGCTGGCTGGGCGATTCGTCTTCACCGGCGCCGAAGCCGCCGTTTGTCCGGATGGAGTATCAGAGGAAGCAGTGGCGCCTTCGGAGAGCGACTGCTCAAATCCACCTTGATCTTCCAAGGATGCTTCCAGGCCGATGCTATCGACGAGCTGATTGGCTCGAATGATAAGACTCTGGTCGCCGTCATTCACGGACGGCCCGTTCTCTCCGGTGGTAAAGAACGTCAGAAGCTGGGAGACTTGTTGCTTTTGCTTGGGCTCCTCTGTACCGGCTTTGGCTTTCACCAAGTATTCGAGGGCCTTGCTGCGATCACCAAGCTGGTAATAGCAAAGCGCGAGATCGTAGGCGAGCACCGGTTGGAAAGCCTGCAACTTCATGCCTTCGTCCAGGACCGCGGCGGCTTCCTTGAACTTGCCCGAGTCATAGAGCTTGCGCGACTGGTTCAACGCGTCCTTCACCCGCCGGTGAATTTCTTCATCAAGGTGTTTGATGGCCTCCGTGACCTCTTTCACTTCGATCAGCGCCTGCGACTCGGCATACTTAGTGCGTGCCTCTGCCAGCTGTCCGGCTTGCTGAAGCCTTTCGGCTTCCGCAGTCATCGTCTTGACTCCGGCTTCCAGTTCCTTTTTCTGGGTCTTTTCTAGATTGTCGGCTGCCAGTCCGGAACACAGGAGAAGGACCAGAAGTATCGTCTTTGTGGGCATAAGCTCCTTTCGGAAAGCTTTTCGCTTGCGCGTCTTGTGAGTCGCAGAAGTACTCGCAGCCTCAAGAAAAACCGGCGGGCTGGACCGTGATGGAATCCGGCTGCTTCCCGCATCAACAGTGGCTTTGTCGCGCTGGTAGGGATCGGGACGATGACGCGTTGAAAACCGATACTGGGCCGATGGGATCGAGGGAAATCTCAGCATCTGTGCCCGATCGCCCCACGCTGTGAGCACAGTATCAGATGACAGCGATTGTCCCTAACGAAAACTCTGTGCAGCTGATGGCGGCTTCATTGCTGGCGAAAAACCTCCTTTATGCTCACATTCCTTTGCGTCAGCGCAGTGACAACCCCTGTTAAGTCGCGTAACCGAACAACTGCCCGTCATACTCGCCAAACGGGCACGAAATCTTACCTGATGGCCCTAGCGCTACGCGGTCCGCTAAGCGATTGATTCTGCGGATGCATGAAGTTTTGACGAGGCACAGGTATCGGATGCCCGTCTCCACAGAGATGCGGAGGATTAGGCGAAACGGCCGCGCGCGCAAGTCGTATCAGGATTTCCTCCGCCTCTGGAAAGACGCCGATCCCGACATTCCCACCTACAAGCAAGCCAAAGCCGAGTACGCCAAGCTGCAGTAATCCCGGAGCTCAAGCCTCTAAGTAAAGCGGTACGTGACGACTCGCCCGCCACACAGAGAAATGCCCTCCACAAACGATGGTCGGCGCATCTCGGGATTGTTCCCGAGCGACGGGCAACCCTGAAGTAATCCCAAGGTAAGGGTTGCCGACGATCCGGGAGCTACCCGCGTGGTGGCTCGAATCGGTGTAAGAAGCCGGCCCGCTCGGACTTCAAAAATGGAATTGTGGCAACATGTTGTCCGCAAGACCCGACACTTGTAGCACAATAGAGCTTCGCACCATCACCTATTCCTTTGGGGGAAGCAATGTCAGTCAACCAAAACCGTGGCATGAATCAACCGTCCTTGGAGCTTCGACCGTTCGACCGCTTGACGCTTGGATTGATTGGGCTGGGCGTGATATTCGCTTCCCTTGGTCTTGGCGAAGCCGTTTATCGGCTCGCATTCTTCGATTTCGATGGCGCAACCGACCGGCTTCCCATCGAAATGTTGTTCGGGCTGGCGTTCGCTTGGATGGCGACGAAGGTGGTTAAGAGAATCTACCAGAACCGCATGGAGGCGTCGGCTCGCATCAACTTGATCTGGGACCGGAACCACAAGATCCGTCACGCGGTCGACGCCATTCCACCTGTGCCGTATCCCGGCCATCAGCAAGCGATCCGGGTGATTCGCGAGGAGGTGGATCGCATCGAATGGGCTCTGACCGACATCCTGCCGCGATAATCGGACGCCAGGGCGTCGTTTACAGCTGACGCACCCTCATGCAGCCTCCCGATCTTCCGTGGTTGGCGGATAGCCAAGAGGTTCTCCGGGGCCGTGTAATGATCGAAGTTTGTTGACACTCTTTCCGATCATCTCCGAAATGGTGAAGAGCTGCCCCGCTGTGACGCCGGGCAACACTCGATGATGTCCGACCGCGGCCAGACCCATACTTGCAATGCAGCCGCACTGCGAACAGTCAGGAGTGCCGCCGAACTGACACGGCGTAATGCGTGTCTTCAAGTCCGCCGAAACGGTGAGCGTGGTTCGGGCGAAGATGCAATCCTTTGGCGAAGCTGGCGGATGCTGGAGTTCTTCGATTAGGCCCTTCTTCATATCGATTAAGGGATAGGCAACTCGCAATCGAAGCAGATCCTCCGTGACGCGTCTCCGCTGGTCAAGCGTCAGGATTTCCGGAGCTGCGGCGCCTTGCTGGGGCGTGAAGAGACTGAGCCAGATGCGTTTCGTCTCCTCGCGCTCACTCCAGAATCGAACGAAATCTTCGAGGTAGCCTGGCCGCTCCATCATCTGGCCGGTGACCGTGCAATGAATCGTGACCTTGCTTCCCGCGATGCTCTTCAAGATGCGTTCATAGGTGGCTGGCTTGCGCCGCACATCATGTTCCGGCTGCAGCCCGTCGACGGACACCACGATGTTTAGAAAGGACAGAGCATTCCATCGCACCGGAATAGGACGGAAGGCGCTAGTCACAAGCTGTACATGAATGCCACGTCGCTCCAACTCGGGCAATAGTTCTTCGAGTTCGCGAAAACGCACTAGCGGATCTCCTCCTACGAGGGACACGTGCAGCGGGCGGTGCTCTTCAATTAGACGGAGAGTGCCTTGCACCAAGGCGCTGCCTTTGTAATCCGCAAGCTGACGTAGCGTAACACCCGGTATACCCAGGTGCTCCGGCTCATAGGCATAGCACCCCGGGCAACGGAGAGGACACTCGCGAGTGAGTTCGATCGAAATCGAAGGAGTCCTACCGGACAGAATGCAGGCCCATGCTCGCAGTACTTCAGAAGTTTTCACGATTTCTCCTGGCTCTTATGTGATTAGACGAAGCCAATGGCAATTGGAGGTAACGCGGGGGCAATAAGACGTGCAATCCGCTAGCAGAGGAACACGCAGTTGCGCTCTGGTTCCAGGAGAAACCACCCAAAATGAGCTGTTTCAGACGGAGCTAAGCCTGAAAACGTTGTCCATTGGCTTGCTAGCGATTGCGATAGCTGCCCCGCCGCGCAGCTCTTTATGGGCGCAGACTAGTCAACAAAAAAAACCACCTGTGGTGGTAGTGTTGCAAGTTTCAAA
>PLBW01000158.1:2384-2603 GCA_003135475.1 Acidobacteriaceae bacterium | reverse complement strand
TGTCATTCTGACTTCCATGCTGATGATTGTCCGGCCCGCCCCGGCACACCAAAAACCGTTTGCTTCGGTTCCACTGAGTTGAGGATAACGGAATTCGAGCCGATGGTCACGTTGTTGCCGGGGTGGACGCCTCCACGCCGTTTGCAACCCATTTCCATCCTGACGTTATTCCCGATTCGGGGCTGTTGGCGAGCGCTCATCCTCACTTGTCCACCACAA
>PLBW01000158.1:0-2323 GCA_003135475.1 Acidobacteriaceae bacterium | reverse complement strand
CCGATAAGCTCGCTGGCGCCATAGGCAAATGGCGCTCCTAAGACCGTGAAACATTTCAGTGGGTTGTTGAACCGTGACCGGCGAACGACCTCGGTCAAGGTGTTGACCCCAAAAAGATATAAATGGCGCGGCGGATCGAGGTGGACCCAATGTTTCCCAAACTTCCGATGAAATTGACTGCCGACATTGGGTGTGGCCAGGATCAGCNNCGCCCGCCCGGCTTAAGGACACGATGGCACTCCAGCAGCACACCAATTGGATCGGAAAGGTGCTCGACCACGTGACTCATCACGATCGCATCGAATTGCTCTGCTGCGTAGTCCTGGCTAACCAGCGACCCGAGGTGGACATTTAATCCTCGACGGCGAGCAAATTCGACGCCGGCGGGATCAAAATCTACTCCTTCAGCGTTCCATCCCCGGTCCTGAGCAGCGCGGATAAGATCGCCGTCGCCACAGCCCAGATCCAGCAACCTGCCCGGCTTACCTGCCGGCAAATCGGCAACCAAGGGTGGAAGTATAAAACTGGCCAGACGCTGGAATCCCTTGAGAACCAAGCCCAGTTCGTGCCTCTCCGCGCCGGTCCCGGGAAAGCAACCGAACTTCACAAACCATCGCAGCCGGGCCCTAAGGCTGGCCTCGCCCTGCGCGTGTTTCGGAGCCCCTGCGTGGGTGTAGTACGACTCATACAGCTTGCCCAGGTCCGATTCTACCGGGCACGGATCGAGCCACAAAAGTCGACATTGGGTATTGCTGCAACGCCGGATGCTCCAAACACCGGGCGCATCGAACAGACGGTCTTCCATGCCTTCATACAGTGGCGCCCCCGGTTGTCCACACAGATAACAGCTTGGCCGCGAAGTCGACCGAATGTCCCCGGGCTCCATGTGTTCTATTGGCACTCGCGATACAAGGCGAGGGTTTGCTCTCCGCACTTTTCCCAAGTGTATTGCGCGGCCACTTGCCTGCCCCTGGCGACGGCTTGCCTACGGTCATCGTCATCGTGGACCGCCCGCAACAGCGCGTCATTGAACGACGCCTGATCGGCAGGATCGAAATAGAACGGGGCATCCTGACAGATTTCCGGAACCGAGGGGCGATTAGTCGCCAGCACAGGACAACCCAGGGTCATGGCCTCCAACGGAGGCAGACCGAATCCTTCATTCCACGACGGATAAACCAATAACCTGGCTCCGGCATAAGCTTCTGCCAGCAGTCCATCGTTGGCCCTCGGCATACTGATGACGCTGTCGCTCAGCTTCCATTTGGCGATCGAATCCTTCTCGTCTGCCGTGAGCGGGCCGCCGCCGAGTACCAGCAGGTCCATCGTATGTTTCAACTCTGTCTCGTAGAAGGCGCGCAACAAGCCCGTGAAGTTTTTGAAACTGGCTCGCATGCCGACGTACAGCAAATACTCGCGCCGCACTCGTTGGCGTAACGTTTTGGCGTCCTCCGGGGAGCGCGTGAGAGGACTGACGCCAAGGTAGATGACCCGCGTCTTGGCCGGATCGACCCCGTAGAAATCCACCAAGTCCCTTTGGGCGGACTTGGATATACAAATGATCGCGTCCATTTTTGGGAAAAGCATCTTCCTCGCCCAGAGCACTTTCTTCACGTCGGGAAACAAATGCGGAAAGCGCTCATGGGTGCAATCGTAATGGGTGGTGATCACGCGGCGCGCGCGAACCATCGGCATGCGCATGTACAAGGTGAGATGATAGATGTCCATCGTGCCACGGCTGAGAGCGGCGAAATTACCCAGAATTTCATTGGCAACATAACGCAACATCCCGGGCGGAAGCAATTCCCGAAACTGTGTCACTCGCGCCTTCGAGGAGGGCAACGCTCGAAATGGATAAACCGTGCCACTGATTCCCAACAGCAGCTCGGTTTGCACGTCGGGCACGGTGGCCAGAAAGCTCATCAGCTCATAGAAGTACCGGGAAGCGCCGCCCGCGTTTTGCAACGAAAAAACCTGGTGATCGTAGAAAACGCGCATTCCGGGGCCGCTAGCACTCTCTCCGGGGCGTGCCTCAAGCAGATGCTCGCTGAGGCTAACAAGTACGGGCTGGATCTCCGCCTACCTGATTACCGTGGTGAAGGCCACCTAAGGTCCAAAACATCGCCCCTTGCAACAGAAACCAAAACCAGAAAATTGGAAAAGGAGCGTTAGGGAAGAGCTCGATGTAATAAACAAAACCCAATTGAATCATTAGGGCGAATGATACGAAATCGCGATTCTTCAAGAAGTATTCAAATGCGGCCTTCGAGATCCAGGCAGTAACAAGCGCGGCACCCACAACTCCAAGGGCACCGAAATCAGC
>PLBW01000056.1 GCA_003135475.1 Acidobacteriaceae bacterium | reverse complement strand
TCATGCGCAGCTTCCAAACCGTCGGCAATTTGCATCCCCATGTCCAGCACCTGATCGAGGGGCAATGCCTTTGCCTGCGAGCTGGCGGAAGCTTGATTCCGAACCGCCGCCAGGCAGCCCTTCAGGGTTTGCCCGCGCAGCAACTGCATCACGATGAACGGCTGGCCCTCATGCTCTCCAAACTGGTAGATGGGACAAATGTTGGGATGCTCCAACGCCGAGGCGGCGCGGGCCTCGCGCTCGAACCGTTCCAGGGCTCGCGCATCGGCGCCTAGTCCCTGGGGCAGGAACTTCAAAGCCACGCGCCGGCCCAACTTTAGGTCTTCAGCCTCGTACACCACGCCCATCCCGCCACTGCCGACGATCCCCAGCACGCGATACTGAGAAAACGTCTGGCCGGTCAGACCAGCAGGTTCCAACTCCACCCGGCCCCCGGTGACGTCGTGACTGCTCGACACTACTCCTGTTAATGCGTCACTAGAATTGGACTCAACGCGCTCCACTGGTGCCAGGAGACGGTACCCTCGGTGAGCCACGGTCTCGATATATTTCGGATTGTCAGCGGAGTCCCCGAGTGCGACGCGAAGCTGCTCAATGGCCGCGTTGATGCCATGCTCGAACTCCACTACCGTATGGTTGGGCCAAAGCTGCTGCTGGATTTCTTCGCGAGTCGTGATAGCGCCAGCGTGCTCGATGAGCATTCGCAGAATTTGGAGAGGCTGGTCCTGGAGCACAACCAGTTGGCCGGATTTGTGCAGTTCTCCAGACTTCAGATCAAGTTCGAAGGCGTCGAATCGAACGCGAAGTGGCAGTGTGTTCTTCATCGAGCTAGACCGGTTGTGGGCGAAGTTTACACTGCTACACCTCTAGTTCCAAGCGGAGTTTGCGGCCTCTGAGCGGAACTCTCTAGGTGGCGCCAACAGCATTTACCGCCTAAAGAGCGAATCATCGCGCAGGCCGAAGTGGAAGGGCTGCTTGGCATTAACGATCCCGTATGGTCAAGATATTCGACCGGTTTGAAAAGGCGAGGCTTGCAGCCTCGACTAGCCTCTTCGGATTGCCTTCTCCGCCGTCTCGATAAGGCCTACAATTCAACTTCTTCCTAACTCGATTGAAGCGTTCCCGCAATCGTGCCGGTCAGATTCACACACGCGCATTTCCGCAGCCGCATGAACTCGATTCCCTGATTGTGCCTCGCCACAATCCAAAACGCACCAGGGTGACCAGAGGGGCTGGCAGCAGTTCGTTCCAGTAGCGATACTAGCTTCTCAGCGTTGACTTGAGACCCGGCTGCTACAATGAACGGCGCCTTCACCATTCGAAAGGACATTTGTGGACATCCAAAGTTTGCTTTCAGACCTCAAGACCGAACGTAATCGGATTGACCAGGCCATTTCCGCACTGGAAAGACTCACTTCACCAGCCCGCCATGGTCGTCCCCCTAAAGCGAAACAGGCAGCACCTGTGTTTGGTAAGAAACGTCGTCGCATGAGCGCGGCCAGCCGCAAGCGCATCTCCGCGGCGATGAAACAACGCTGGGCGAAATGGAATGGCAAGTCTGCGCCGAAGAAGGCTAAGACCGCCCCGAAGAAAAGCGCTGGTCGCAAGCCGATGAGTGCAGCCATGCGGAAGAAGTTGTCGGCGATGATGAAAGCGCGTTGGGCTGCAAGGAAGAAGGGATCGTAGAACGCATAGATTTGCTGCACGTGAGATACGAGCAACAGAGAATAGCTATGGGGTGGAACTGGGGGCCCCCGCTGGCAAATTCAGAGTGAAGCAGACATGATCAAGCACGAGATTCTGCAGCCCGACGGCATTCTGATCGTCGAGCCCCTTTCGGCGCTGGCGGCGGAAGACTTCCAGGCACTGACCACCGAGGTCAATGAATACCTGGCGGGACATCCCGACCTGCGCGGAATTCTCATTCACGCGCGCGTGTTTCCCGGATGGGACAGCTTCGCGGCTTTTGTCGCCCATATGCGCTTTATCCGCGATGTCCACACTAGGGTCGAGCGCGTTGCCCTTGCCTCCGACAGCCCCATCGCAGCCGTCGGGCCAGCCATCGCAAAACACTTCGTCCGGGCGCAATTCCGGCACTTTCCCTATGCTGAGTACGACGACGCCCTGCAATGGCTAAAGGCCCCAGCAGGGTGAACGAAAAAGGGGAACCTGGCGGACCTTGATCACACGAGCACGAGGTCCGGCTCTGCTATAGGGTGGACGCGGCGCCCAGAGTGTTCTCAGGATGGGTCTAAATCGAAGAAAGTCCCGCTCTGTCCAAGGATCGTGCCTCTCGTAGAGCGACCGCAATGTCCCGTATCATTGCCCGATATGGAGAATGCCATCAGTTGCCGGGGCCTGCGGAAGACCTACGACGGGAAGGTCGAAGCTGTTCGGGGCCTCGACTTGGCAATTCAAGCCGGCGAATGTTTCGGTCTCCTGGGCCCGAATGGAGCCGGCAAGACCACGACCATCGAAATCCTGGAAGGGCTGCTGACGCCCACCGCCGGCGAGGTCGAGATACTGGGAATGACGTGGCAGGCACACGAACAGGAGTTGCGCGAATGGCTTGGGATCTCTCTCCAGGAAACCCGCCTCTCTGAGAAATTAACCGTTCGCGAAACGCTGCAACTGTTTGCCAGCTTCTATCACCAGCCAAACTCGGTTCCGGCGATCCTCGAAGAACTATCACTCGGCGAGAAGGCCGATGCATTAGTGGGCAAGCTCTCCGGTGGGCAGAAGCAGCGACTGGCCGTCGCGACCGCGCTGGTGGGCAATCCGAAAATCCTTTTCCTCGATGAACCAACCACTGGATTGGATCCCCAAAGCCGTCGCCAGCTTTGGGACATCATTCGTCAGTTTCAGCAACGCAGAGGGACCGTGCTACTGACGACGCACTACATGGATGAGGCAGAGCGGCTATGCGACCGGCTGGCCATCATCGACCACGGACAGATCATTGCCGCAGGCACGCCGTCGGAACTGATTGCACGCTTGAGCGGGCACCATGTAGTTGAATTTGCACTCAGCGACGCAGTGAATGACGATGGCGTGTGGAGTCGTCTTCCCGGCGTGCAAGCGGTGCGGAATGAAGACGGACATTTCTCATTGCAAGTTGAAGAACCTCACGAGACGATACCTGCTCTGCTTTCCGTAGTACAGCAGAAGGGGGCGCGCTTGGTTCACCTCACAACCCGCCAGGCGAGTCTTGAGGACGTGTTCGTACAACTCACCGGCCGTCATCTGCGGGAGGAATAATGGCTTACCTTGAAACGCCACCGACGCCAGCGGTCGCTGCATCAAAGACGGTCACGAACGGACGCTGGGCGGGCTACCGGCATCTGCTCGGAGCGCGCATGAAAGAATTGTGGCGGGAGCCGGAGGTGATTTTCTGGGTATTCGTTTTCCCCCTGCTTCTGGCGTTGGGACTCGGTATCGCATTTCGTAATAAACCCGCCGACATAACCACGATCGCTGTCGTAGCAAATTCCCACGCACAGCAGGTGATCGATCTGTTGCAGCGTTCCCCGGCAAAGACGGCCATTCATGCCGACGTGCTGGACGCCAACGTTGCATTCGATCGCTTCCGCTTGGGCAAGTATGCGCTCGTCGTAACAGCGGATGATAGCGGACTTCATTATCGCTATGATCCGGCTCGGCCGGAGAGTGTCTTGGCGCGCACGCAGGTCGATGATGCGTTGCAAACCGCGTCCGGCCGCAACGACCCACTAAAGACCGTGGCCACACAATCGAGCCAACCGGGCGCCCGCTACATTGACTTCCTGGTTCCTGGCTTGCTGGGCATGAACCTGATGAATTCAGGCATGTGGGGCATCGGCTTCGCCATAGTGGAGATGCGCCAGCGCAAATTGCTGAAGCGATTTGTTGCGTCGCCCATGCGCCGCACGGATTTTCTCCTGGCGATGGGCAGCAGCCGTCTGGTGCTCATGCTGATCGAGGTGGTATTGCTGCTTGGGTTCGGAGTGCTTGTCTTTCATATGAGGATCGCAGGCTCGCTGCTTGCCATTCTCCTCATCGGAGCACTCGGTGCGGTTTCGTTCGGTGGCATCGGGCTGCTGACGGCGAGCCGCGCGCAAAAGATCGAGACTGTGAGCGGGCTCATCAATTTGGTCATGATGCCGATGTGGATATTCTCCGGAGTGTTCTTCTCCTACGAGCGCTTTCCGCAGATCGTGCAACCGGCGATCAAAGCTTTACCACTAACGGCACTTAACGATGCCTTGCGCGCCATCATTCTGCAAGGCGAGACGCTTAGCTCGCAAGCGGGCAGAATCATCATCTTGGCGGTATGGGGTGGTTTATCTTTCGTACTTGCACTGCGTTGGTTCCGCTGGACCTAAAGCGATTTCGGAATCCGAATCTAGCGCAGTTTTCCAAGGAGTCGCCGCAAGGAGCGGGCGCGCGATAGTCAGGAGTAAACTGGGATTAGTGTAAGGTGCGAGTGGGTTTATTACTCCGAAGATGAGATTCCTTTTGTGCCGCGGTTCCGCCGTTCTCTGCTGATTCTGTATCATTATGTCTGATTACTCCGTGGACTAGCTGAAGGAGAGTAGCAATGAGAGTAGCAATGAAGGCAATGTTGATCACTACGGTTGTATCCACCCTCGCGATCGGGACTGCCGTTCGCGCGCAGAACCTGACGCAGGACACCAAGAAAGCCGCCGACAAGACTGCCGACGTAACCAAAGACACCAGCAAGGATGTCGCGCACGGCACCAAGAAGGGCGCCGTCAAAACCGCGGACGTGACCAAAGACACCAGTAAAAATGTTGCTCACGGAACCACGAAGGCAGCCAAGAAAACAGGCCATGCCGTGGACACAGGCGCTAAGGACACCGGAAAGACCGTCAAAAAAGGCGCCGACAAAACCGCTGATGCCGTGAAGTAGGCAAGTCGAGCACCGCAGCACTCACAAGGCCGATAGCCGTCGTAGGACTACACACCGGCCGATAGCAGCAGATTTTCACGTGCGAGTAAAGGTTTCCTACCGCTGGCCGAAGGGGGCTGGATAACCCTAGTGTTTCCTTTTCTGTCGTTCTTGGCAGCATTCGTGCAGGCTAGTAATCCAAATCTCGTAGGAGGGCAAGTGTATGAAAAAGGTGATTCTTGTTGGATTATTGCTGGGTTTGCTGACTGGCGTCGGCTTCGCGCAGCGTGGAGCGCGCTCATTTCCAAGTGGGGCTGGGATGGCTCCCAATGCGCGACCTCTTCCTAACGCGGTCAGGATGGCTCCCAATGCGCGACCTCTTCCTAACGCGGTTAGGATAGCTCCGAATGCGGCCAGGGTAGCTCCGAATGCGACAGTTGGTGCTAACGCCAAGACTGTGGCTCCGAATGCGACAACTGGTGCTAACGCCAAGACTGTGGCTCCGAATGCGACAGTTGGTGCTAACGCCAAGACTGTAGCTCCGAATGCGACAACTGCTCCTAACGCGAATAGGGTGCCTCCTGACGCCGGCGTGAAGCCAGACACCCAGTAGGATTAGCTACTACATAAAGAGTTTCATCAACAATGGGCCCGACGTGGGGTCGGGCCCGGGAACAAGAAAGTCGGAAGACCATTCTATGTTGACCTCGTTGTACGAATCGGCAGATATCTCGACGGTATCTGACGGTTTGTACTCGAGGTCGCAGTATTTTTCCTGAGGGAAGGACGGAACTAATGAGTCGTCGAAACCATGGACTGACCACGCTGTTCATCGGACTTGCGGCCGCAGGCGGCGCCGTGATCGCGCTCGTGACCGCGCCACAAAGTGGCAAGCAGATGCGCAGGACGTTGCGCCGCAAGTACGAAGGCGCGCGCGATGCGGTGGAAGATTTCGGCAATCGGGCGAGCAACTGGATTGAGAAGGGCTCGGAGTTGGCCGATAAAGCGAAGAGAAAGATCGCCTGAGGACGGCGTTTGGACTGTGACACCAAGGCCGCGCCTACCGCTTGATTTCGGCGTCCTGCGGCGAGCACATCTGATCGGCTTTGGATTGAGATTCCGTCGGCACCATCATTGGCAGGTCCACTCCGAGCGCGCACTATCGATCCGGCAACTGGTAGTCGTTTCGTTCTGCAGGATCCTGGGATAGGTACTGGACGAACTCCCAATCGTTGCCCTCGGGATCGTAGTAGTACAGGCGCTTGCGGTGGGGATGCGCATTCGGGGGTGTGGAATCCCGGTATCCGGCTGACTCCATTCGGTTGCGTAGCGCCTCGACGTCGTCAACCTCATAAGCCAGATGGTTCACGCCCGGCAGCCCCTGATACGGCGTCCAGTGTTTTGCGGGTTCCAGCCTCGATTGACCCAAGGCAATGTAGGTCTCGTCGGTGCCAATGTGCACCCATCGTGTGCCATCGTTACTTGTGCCTTCGCCGCGTACTCGAAACTCAGGAAACGCCGTCTGCAAGAAACGGACCATGCCCTCGATGTCGCGCACGCAGAGGTTCGCATGTTCCAGCCGGACAGTCATTGCACACCTCCAATGCGGACGGGAAACCTCTCGCCATCTTGCCATTGGCGACTGAACCCTAGCGCGCTGCTGCTGCCCTTGCCTTGGTAACTGCGGGACGAGAACGCCTCAGCTCCTGCCACTGCAGAACGATGTCCGCCGACAGAATGGAGAAGGCCAGGCATCCCCAGACAATGGTTTCAGTTGCGGCGATGCCGAGGTTGTCCCAACCGGTGACGCCCCCGACCACTCGCACTTCGACAAAGACCAGCGCCACGGCGAAGCTGCGGGTCATCCAGGCGCGGTGCTGCTGGATTTTGCCCTGGCGGATGAACACAAACGCCAGTCCGGTGGTCAACATCAACAATATCGCATTCACGGCCGCAGCGATGGTAAAGGACCGCGGCGCGCTCATCCGTTCGTTGAAGTACTGGATATAGGCGCCGAGGGGCGCGAGAATCAACGCTGCTACCACGTAGATTCTACCCGCCACGCGATGCAGCTTGGCGTAGCGCTGGCGCAGCCGGTCGGAAAACTGCATCGGGCCAAGCAGTAGGGCGCACGCTCCGGCCAAACCGTGCGGCAACAGCCACCACTTGAACGGCTGATAGTGCTGCCACACCGGGTCTGCCCGATTGAGAAGAAAGCTTTCGTTGTGGCGGAGAACATAGGCCATCATCAGCCCGATGAAGGCGAACAGCAGGTATTTCGGCCGTAACCAGGAAACAGGCTGCTGTGCGACGGGCGCAGTAGACATGGAAAGCACATCCTCAGCTTGTGGAATTGATCAACGGTATCGAAGGGCCCGGGCCGGCGGCAGATCGTCGGAACTGCCGTCCTGCGGCCAACCAATTCCGCAGAGTATACACTTTCCGCGGGATTCCGCGATAGGGCCTTCTCTAATCAAGCCGCGCCAACTTGCCGAAGCAATCAATGGGCTCGCTAAAGGGCCTGCTAAAGCGCCTTGCGCGCTGGTGTGCTCGTACGCGAGGCCGTGCTTCGGGGGACAAGAGCGTGCTTGTTGCCAGCCGTGTTGCCATCAGTGTTGCTGTCCGAAGTTGCATGGTGTCGCTGGTGGTCTTGGGCATCGCTCCGCTGGTCCTCTTGGCCCAGGCCACTCACGGTCCCAGCACCGTGCGGCGCGATCTTCACCATGACGTTTCCCTGCCGCTGATCGACCTTATCCGCCATGCTCCGCCAGTCTCCCGGGAGCAACACGAAGCCGAACCGGTGCGCCCCATCCCGCTTCCCCGGGGCTTGCGGCCCCTGGCAGAAGACCCGGTGCGTCAGTGGAGGACATTCGGTTACACGCCGCTGATAAGCAACAGCTTCGAGGGGCTGGGCAATGGAAGATACGGATTCATCGTGCAGTATGCTCCGCCCGATACCAACGGGGCCGTAGGCGCCACGCAATACGTGCAGTGGGTGAATACCGATTTCGCCATTTTCAGCAAGAGCAATGGAGGGCTGGTCGCCGGTCCGACTGCCGGCAATGTTCTATGGTCGGGATTTGGCGGAGGCTGTGAGGCGAACAACGATGGCGATCCCATCGTGCTGTATGACAAGCTGGCCAATCGTTGGGTGATGAGCCAGTTCTCGGTTTCGACCACTCCCTATCTGCAGTGTGTCGCCATTTCCACGAGCCCGGACGCCACCGGCATGTGGTATCGCTATGCTTTCCAATACTCCGATTTTGACGACTATCCCAAGATGGGGGTCTGGCCCGACGCCTACTACGAGACTTTCAACATGTTTCTCAATGGCCAGAGCTTCATCGGCTCCGAGGTTTGCGCCTATGACCGCACCCAGATGTTGAGCGGACTGCCAGCGACGCAGATTTGTTTTCAGCAGGGTTCGATGGTGGGAGGATTGCTGCCGGCCGATGTCGATGGCACCACTGCGCCGCCGTCGGGTTCGCCGAACTACGTGCTCAACTTTGGAACGAATTCGCTCAACCTGTACAAGTTTCACGTGGATTTCAGCAATCCCGCCAACGCCACCTTCACCGGCCCCACGGTAATCCCGGTGGCGGCCTTCATGCCGCTATGTGGCGGAGGAAGCGGCTGCGTACCCCAACCTGGAACCACGACCAAACTAGACTCGCTCGCCGACCGGCTGATGTATCGCCTGGCGTACCGCAATTTTGGCAGCCATGAGTCCCTGGTGGTCAACCAATCCGTGGCCGTCAGCGGCAGCAGCGGGGTGCGTTGGTATGAGATTCAGGCGCCCAATGGAACCCCTGTGGTCGCGCAGCAAGGAACCTATGCTCCCGATTCCAATTATCGCTGGATGGGAAGTATTGCCATGGACAAGGCCGAAGACATTGCCTTGGGCTACAGCGTGTCCAGCAGCTCCATGTACCCCTCGATTGCTATTGCCGGACGGTTGCCCACCGATCCGGTGAGCGCGCTGGAAACCGAGGCCGTGGTAATCACCGGCAGCGGTTCGCAGACCTACGGCTTGACCCGCTGGGGAGATTACAGCTCCATGACGGTCGATCCGGTTGATGACTGTACCTTCTGGTACACGACGGAATACCTGGTGACCAATGGCGCCTGGAATTGGAATACCCGCATCGTCAACTTCCAGTTTCCCGAATGCAACACCCCAAACTTCGTGGGATTGTATCCCACCGGCCTCAGCTTTGGACTGCAAGCTGTCGGCACCATCAGCTCAGCCCAGCCAATCACTCTGACCAATCATCAGCCGGGCAGCCTGTCGATCAGCAGCATCATCCCTAGCGGCGACTATAGCCAGAGCAATGGCTGCGGAGCGTCGCTGGCCTCGAATGCCAGTTGCACCATCAACGTGAGCTTCCAACCCACAGGCACGGGGCTCAGGAGCGGCGCCTTGACGGTCACCGATAACGGCCCCGACAGCCCCCAGGTCGCCACCTTGACTGGGCTGGGCACGCAACTGCCAGCTTGCGTGCCCAACAGCCTGTCGGACGGCGGCTTTGAAAGCGGCACCCTGACCTGCTGGCGCCCAGGTGGAATCTTTCCGTCTGTCATTTCAACGCAGCAGGTCCATAACGGGAGCTTCGCTGCTCAGTTAGGCGCGACCGGCAGCCCCGTGCCAAACGGCGATTCATCGCTTTACCAAACCGTTACTATTCCCAGCAACGGAGATAACCTCGCTTTGAGCTTCTGGTACTGGCCCTCGACCAGCGCCGCAATCGAAAACCAATGGCAGGAGGCGCAGGTCCGCGACAGCAATGGAAACAAGCTGGCCCAGATCTTCAAGCTGGGATCCAACACCCAAACCTGGACCCAGGTGACCTACGACCTGACGCCCTACACGGGACGAACGATCCAGGTGTATTTCAATTCTCACGAAGATGGCTACAGCGGCTTGACCTACCTGTATCTGGACGACGTCCTCATTACCGGCGGCGGCGGTTCACAGGCCCTGCAATTCGTCGCTGTCACGCCCTGCCGGTTGGTGGATACGCGGCCGCAGCACGGCGGCAGNNCCGTCAGGCCCGCTGGGATATCTAACCATCTGGCCCACGGGCGAATACCAGCCGGTGGTTTCGACCATGAACTCCGTGGATGGTCGCGTCAAGGCCGATGCCGCCATCGTGCCGGCGGGCAGCAGCGGAGAAGTCAGTGTGTACGTCACCAACACCACCGATGTGATCCTCGACATCGATGGCTACTTCGCCCCCGTATCAGGCTCCACGCTGGCCTTTTATCCGCTGACGCCCTGCCGGGTCGCCGACACGCGCGTGGCCACCTTTCCCCCGGGCCTGGGTCCGCCCCAGTTGTCTGCCGCGACGCCGCGTGACTTCCCGGTGCTGTTGAGCCCGTGCATTCCCACCGGCATCAACCCGGCGGCTTATTCTTTCAATTTCACGGTAGTACCCGGGGGCCATCCCGTCGGCTACCTGTCAGCCTGGCCGACGGGCCAGTCCCAGCCGGTGGTGTCAACCCTGAATGACCAGACGGGAACCATTGTGGCCAATGCGGCCATTGTGCCCGCCGGCACCGGCGGAGACATCTCCGTGTACTCGACCAATGACACTCAATTGCTGATTGATATCAACGGCTACTTCGCGCCGGCGGGTCCGGGCGGGCTGTCGCTCTATGCGGCGACTCCTTGCCGGGTCATCGACACCCGCCATGTTGGCAGCGGGCAGCCCTTCAGCGGAACGCTGAGCCCCCCGGTGGATGTGGTGGACAGCGTTTGCGGGTCCCCCGCGACAGCGCAGGCGTATGTCTTCAATGCGACGGTCGTCCCGCAGGGCGGCTTGGGCTACTTGACGCTGTGGCCCGACGGCCAATCAAGACCCCTGGTCTCTACCTTGAATGCACTGGACGGATCCATCACCAACAACATGGCGATCGTGCCCGCCACCAACGGCAAGGTCGATGTCTATGTGTCGGGAATCACCCAACTGATCCTCGACCTCTCCAGCTACTTCGCGCCGTAGACCGGTCACGATTTCGCTCACAACCCAACCCAGCGCTACTTCCCGACTGTGTCACCGCAAGCAGTGACGCAGTTCACGGACAAACCGGGCGGTCTGCAGTTATTAAGTATGTTTGTGCGCGGCAAAGTGCCTCGTATCCGCCTGGAGGAAACTCCGTGCAGACCTCACGCCCGCTCCTCCTGATGGAAATTCCGGCTTATTTCTCTTCTCCGGGTCTCCAATCAAGCAACTGCGCACTTGAGGGCTGTCAGTCCTGTACCCGGTCTAAGCCTTAAAGGGGGCAGTATGAAGAAATCCAGCGCATGGAAAATGATCTGTATCCTTCTTATGTTTTGTGCCGCAGCCGTGATTGCCTCGCCTGCACAAACCTTGACCACGCTTTACAGTTTTTGCTCGCAACACAACTGCGCTGATGGCGAATACCCTCTGGGCCGGCTGGTGCAAGGGACCGATGGAAACTTTTACGGCACCACCTTCCAACAAGGCGGCGGCGGCTATGGCACGGTTTACAAGGTCACCTCCAGCGGCACGCTGACCATCTTGCACAATCTTACCGGCCAGTCGGACGGAGGCAATCCCTACGCCGGGGTAATCCAAGCCACCGACGGAAACTTCTACGGGGTCGACACGATTGGAGGTGGAACTCCGTCAGGCTGCGGCGCGGTCTACAAAGTCGCTCCCAATGGCACGACAACCATCCTTTATGACTTCACGGGCTATTATCATAACCGGGATGGCTGCAGTCCATGGCTGCCACTGGTACAGGCGAGCGATGGCAACTTTTACGGGACGACTAATAGCGGCGGAACCTCCAATGTGGGATCGGTCTTCAAGATCACACCCGGAGGTACACTGACCATCCTGTATAACTTTTGCACGCAATCCGGCTGCCCTGACGGTGCCAACCCTTTCGCCGGGCTGATCCAAGCCAATGACGGGAACTTGTACGGGGTGGCCAGCATCGGCGGGGCCTATAACTACGGGTCTGTCTTCAAAATCACCACCTCGGGCACGCTGACGACGCTGCACAGCTTCAACAGCACGGACGGGAATACACCGGATGGCGGATTGGTGCAAGCCAGCGACGGGAACTTCTACGGGACAACCTACGGGGGCGGCGCCAACAACGATGGCACGGTTTTCAAAATGACCCCCAGTGGCACGCTGACCACACTCTACAGTTTCTGCTCTCAACCTAGCTGCACGGACGGCAATGGGCCTTACGCCGGACTGCTGCAAGGGAGGGACGGGAACTTCTACGGGACAACCTATTTAGGCGGCAACTGGGTCCAGGGCAATACCTATGGGACCGTCTTCTCTATCACTCCCAGCGGCACACTGACCACGCTTTACAGCTTCTGCTCTCAAGCCAACTGTGCTGACGGCGCCCGCCCTTACGCTGGGCTGATACAAGCCAGCAACGGGAACCTCTACGGAACCACCAAGCAGGGCGGGACCAACAATTCGGGCACAGTCTTCGAACTTCAACTGCCACCAACGCTAGCCGTCTCGACCTTCGGCGACGGAACCGTTACCAGCACGGACGGCTTCATACACTGTCCGGGGACCTGCTCGCATACCTATGCTTACGGCACGCCGGTAACATTAAATGCCACTCCCGGTCAGGGATGGGTTTTTGGCGGCTGGAATGGCGCGTGCGCTGGTACTTCTTCCTGCAACGTTACGATGACGCAACCCTTATCGGTCGACGCCATCTTTTCACAAGCGCTGCAATTTGTCGCCGTCACTCCCTGCCGTCTAGTGGACACGCGGCCGCAGCACGGCGGCAGTGGCTCGATTCAGGGTGGCACCTTCCAAAGCTTTCCCATTCAGCAAGTGGGAGACTGCAACATTCCCGACACTGCCGCTGCCTACTCGCTGAATGTCACAGTCGTGCCGCAGGGCCCGCTGGGGTATCTGACCATCTGGCCCACGGGCGAATACCAGCCCGTTGTTTCGACCATGAACTCGCCGGATGGCCGCGTCAAGGCCGATGCTGCCATCGTGCCGGCGGGGGCGGGTGCCAACGGAGAAGTCAGTGTGTACGTCACCAACACCACCGATGTGATCCTCGACATCGATGGCTACTTTGCGCCAGTCTCCTCTTCCACGCTGGCCTTTTATCCGCTGCCGCCCTGTCGGGTCGTTGACACGCGCGTGGACACCTTTCCCACGGGCCTGGGTCCGCCCCAGTTGTTTGCCGCGACGCCGCGTGATTTCCCGGTGCTGAATAGTCCTTGCATTCCCTCCGGCATCAATCCGGCGGCTTATTCTTTC
>PLBW01000026.1 GCA_003135475.1 Acidobacteriaceae bacterium | reverse complement strand
GTCCCGGCCCATGATTATCAAGGGCGGCAGCCGGGCCGGACCGGAACAGCTCGCAAAGCACCTTCAGCGGCGTGACACCAACGAGATGGTCGATATTCTCGAACTCCAGTCCCTGGCACCCAACCTCGACGAGGCCTTCCGGGACTGGCAAACCCTGTCCGAGGGTACGCACGGCACGAAGGGCCTTTATCACGTCAATATCGACCCCNNCCCGCCGAAGGGTATGTCATGTCCCCGGAGCAGTGGCAGCACTGCGTCGAGGTCCTGGAAAAGGAACTGGGCTTCGAGGGCCAGCCCCGCGCTGTCGTCCTGCACCAGAAACAGGGCCGCCAGCACCTTCACGTCGTCTGGGCGCGGACCGACATTGACACGATGACGCTTCGGTCGGACAGCATGAATTATCCCGCCCATGAACGCGCCAGCAAGGCCCTCGAACTTGAATTCGGCCATGAGCCGGTGCCGGGCAAGCACGCGAAGCGGGACCGCGAAAAGCAGCCGGAATTCCCCAACGCAGCCGTCAATCATGCCGAATGGCAGCAGGCAGAACGGACGGGTATCAACCCCGCCGAACGCAAAGACCAGATCACCGCCCTCAAACAGGCATCCGACAGCCCGCAAGCCTTCATGCGCGCCCTTGAAGAGCAGGGCTACTTGCTCGCCAAAGGCGAGCGGCGCGATTTCGTCCTCGTCGATGAGGCGGGAGAAGTCTACAGCCTGAGCCGCCAGATTCACGGCATGAAGGCCGCCGACCTGCGCGAGTACATGAAGGGCCTTGACTCTGAAAGCCTCCCGACCGCCGAACAGGCAGCACAGCTCCAGCAGCAAATTCACGACGCAAGAAACCAAGCGGCAGAGAAGCAGGCCGAACCTGCTCCGCCTGAACCTGTTCAACCCGAACCGGCACAACCGGTCGAACAAACGCCAAAAGAAACGAAAGGTCTCTCTCCCGAGGAAATTCAGGCCATTCAAAAGGCCGTCGCCGACCGTCAGGCCCGCGCGGCGGCTGACATGCGCCAGCGTCAGGAGAACGAATACAACCACACCCGCGACATCTTCGACCGCGAAATGGCGGAAAAGCTCGCCGATCGCGACGCCATGCAGAAGGCCGAGCGCGCCCGCTTCGCGCGGGAAAACGCGCCGGCCACCGGCGTTGACCAGCTCATCGACAGATTCCAGCGTTGGTGGAATCCAAAGCTCGTCCAGGAACGCAATGCCGACCGCGATAGCCGTAAGCAGGAAATGGAGAACCGACAGACGAAAGAGCGCGCGGACTATGCCGCCAAATTGAAACAGGCAAGGGACATCGATCTTGGAAACCTCTCCGAGCGGCACGCGCAGCAACTGCGCGACCGCGCGCTCCGCACCAAAGAGGACCTTGAGCGCTATATCCGTCAGCAGGAAAGCGCCCGCCGCCTCGCTGAAATGCGAGAACGCGAGCGCCAGCAAGAGCGGGAACGAACCAGGGACGGCCCCGAGTGGCCGCCCCCGCGCGCACGCTGAGCGGCTCTCGCTTCCTGCGACCAGAGCTGAGCCGCTTCATTGACCAGGTTGCACAGGCTGGCCCGCAGATCTCCCGCTTTGTGAAGGACACCGCTGCGCCCATGCCGCCGATGCCGGAAGCCTTCTCGTCGCGGTTTTTAGCGAAACCAACGACCCCACCCGTCGAAACCGTGACCACACCGAGCAAGGAGAGCAGCTCTCGCTTCCTGCCACGGAAAATGCTGAGCCGCTTCATTCATCAGGTTGAGCAGACGCGCCCGCAGATCATTACCCGCTTCCTGAAGAGCATGGCCGCGCTCATGCCGCCGACTCTTTCCTCGTCGCGCTTTTTCTCAAGACCACGAGCACATCCCCAGCACCTCCGCCCCCACTGGCCGCGCGGAAAGCCCAAAGGCCCCGACCTCTGACGCCGATCGTTGCGATATCGACTGGCTCTTAGACGCCAAACACATATAGGTTTATTTATTTAAGTATGTTAAATACGCAAGACCTTTCTTTTATCTTCCTTACACTCATTTCCAACGATATTTATCCGCATTTACAAGGCCTTAAGTAATGTCATAGCCCCGTCAATTGCATCCAGCGCTTAGGTATGGGATATATTTACCAACTAATTAACCAAGTGTATATAGAATACGAAGATAGGGCACTTTAGAATTTGCGGTGCAGGCTTCTTATGTTCGCAGGGGGAGTGTTTTGAGTCTATTTTTCAAATGGAATAAGAAACCCGGCAGGTCTCCGCCGGAGCGACGGCGGGGTTCTGCCCAGTCCGGTAGCGTATTCACCATTCTTTTGGCGGGGATAGCGATCGCGGCGGCGATGAGCGTCGTCCTGTACCAGACCATCTCCGGCCCGATGTCGTCAATGGTGCGCGTCACGAACAAGACGACCGCAAAATCGCAGATGCAGTCGATCGCCAGCATCATCATCATGGATGCCGTCAACAACCTGCCGAACAACGGTGACTGCGCCAGCGCCGGCTTTGTGGTGCCGCGCTCATGGCGCGTGGGCAGTTACAACCCCACTAACGGCGGCCTTTTGCCAACCACCCTCGGCGCGCCGCTGACCGACCCGTGGGGCACGGACTACGGCTATTGCGTCTGGGAAGTCGGCGTTGCCTCAAAATCAGCTGCCTGCGATACAACTAACGGCGCTGACCAGTCTTGCACAGGCATCAACGGCGGCAACAGCTGCAGCGGCGGCACCGGCTCCGGTTATAACGCCGCCCGCCTGTTAGGCAGTCCCACGCCGACCACCGGCAACGCCAACACGCAATACGTCTTCGCCATTATTTCCGCCGGCCCCAACCGCACTTTTAACAGCACCTGCACCGCCTATAATGGCGCCAGCTCGACAAACCCTCTTATCACCGCCGGCGGTGACGACATCATACTCAGTTATACCTATACGCAAGCCTCCACCGCCACGTCCTCTCTCTGGACACTTAACCCTGCGTCGTTAGGCACGGCGATTATCGACAAGAACCTGGCCGTCGGCCCGACGTTGACGCCGACCTTTTCGGTCAATGCCGCCAACGGAAATCTGACGGATACGAACGGTCTGATCAGCGCTCTTGGAATCACCGCCACAGGCTCGATCATTACCACCGGCGGCGCGATCGGGCT
>PLBW01000164.1 GCA_003135475.1 Acidobacteriaceae bacterium | reverse complement strand
AGGTGCCACCCTGAATCGAGCCACTGCCGCCGTGCTGCGGCCGCGTGTCCACTAGACGGCAGGGAGTGACGGCGACAAATTGCAGCGCTTGTGAAAAGATGGCGTCAACCGATAAGGGTTGCGTCATCGTAACGTTGCAGGAAGAAGTACCAGCGCACGCGCCATTCCAGCCGCCAAAAACCCATCCCTGGCCGGGAGTCGCATTCAGCGTCACCGGCGTGCCCGCGGGATAGGTGTGGCTGCAGGTATCCGGACAGTGTATGAAGCCGTCCGTGCTGGTAACGGTTCCGTCGCCGAAGGTCGAGACGGTTAGCGCGTAGCTGAATTGCACTTGAAGTCTATAAACCGTCCCGTCTCCGTTGGTTCCCCCCCGCCAGTTGTTCCATAGAAATTTCTATCGGTAGCGAAATACAGTACTCCTTGAGGATATTGGCCGTCTGTGCAGCTACCGCCCTGCAAGCAAAATGAATATAGCGTCGTCAGATTGCCAGCGGGAGAGATTTCGAAGATCGTGCCAGACTGTCCTGCCCCTCCGCCCTGGGTGGTTCCGTAAAAGTTCCCGTCCGTCGCTTGGACCAGCGGGCCGTCTGGATCACTGCCATCAGCGCAGCCGGTTTGCGAGCAGAAACTGTGAAGGGTGGTCAGGTTGCCATTCGGAGTAATTTTGAAGGCGCTACCGCAACCATTGATGCCACAGGTTGGCGTTCCTCCATAATACGTTGTGCCGTAGAAGTTTCCGTCGATTCCCCGGGTCAATCCGGCTTGAGGACGGGCGCCGTCAACGCAGTTCGCTAGTGAACAGAACCGGTACAACTGAGTGAATGTCCCGCTGCTGGTGATCCTAAAGACTGTGCCTCCGTAAATACCTCCGGTCACGCCATTGCCGCCACTCTCGGTCACGCCATAGAAGCTTCCATCCATACCTTGAATCAACGCACCTGTCGGCTGGGCCCCGTCCGGGCATCCGCTTTGCGCGCAGAAGCGGTACAGCGTAGTTAAGGTGCCATTGGCATTGAATTTAAAGATCGTGCCCCAGGCGTCGAGTCCGCCAGCCGTGGTGATGCCGTAGAAACTCCCGTCGGAACCCTGCGTCAGACCCACAGGTCCAGCACCATCCACGCCACTAAAATTGTAGACAGTAGCGAAGCCTCCGCTGGGCGAAATTTTGAAGATCGTACCTATATTGCTCGTGCCCCCAAAATAGGTTGTCCCGTAGAAATTACCGTCGGAACCTTGCACCAGGGGTGCAGCCGGCTGAGTGCCATCCGCGCAGCTCGACTGAGAACAAAAGGAGTAAAGCGTGGTCAGTTCGCCGGTCGGGCTGATCTTGAAAACAGTCCCGCGCCCATTGGCTCCGCCGATGTAGGTGGTTCCGTAGAAGTTGCCATCGGATCCCTGGACTACACCACTATATGGTTCTTGTCCATTAGTACCGTTGAAAACTGCAAGGGTGGTTAGAGTTTGGGCGGAAGAAACTACGACCGTTGCGGCGCAGAATAAACACAAGACACGAAGTGTTTTGGCAGTCATGGGTGTGCTCGCTTCTCACCAGCCGGGAACCCGCTACGACCATGGAGTAATACACATTCGAGCGATACCACTAGTGGCGACTATAGGCCTCGCATAAATATCCGCTCCGTGACGCCAGTCACCATGCTCTGTTCGTCGTCATAGCAATGGAAATAGGTCGAAATGGCGGTAGGGGTGATTGATAGCTGGCCAGGCGCGCGCCGGGTACCCCACCCTTGTCGCCAGGCTTTGGCGACAGGGTGGGCACGATCTTCACCGAGGCGCTAATCCGCCCGCCAGTTCACGGCGCGAAGAAGCTGGAGATGTCGAGCACCAGTTGCGTCAGAGAGGTAGCATAGGCGTCGATGGAACCATTCGAAGTAGGCACGATGGCCATGTTCGACGTGATGAATCCATCGGTAGCGTTCAAGGTGGAGACCACCGGCCGGGCCTGTCCATCGGGCCACAACGTCAAATAGCCAAGGCTGCCCGGCGGCACCACAGTAGCGTTGAACACATAGGCTTGCGCACTCGCCGACGGCGCGCACGGACTGCCCACCACATCCACTGGAGGACTCAGAGTGCCGCTGAAGGGCTGCCCGCTGCCGACGTGGCGGGTGTCGAGCACGCGACAAGGCGCACCGGGGTACAACGACAGTCCAGTTCCTGCCGGCGCAGAGAAATAGCCGTTGATATCAACGATCAGATCAGTGCTTTGGGAGGGAAAGACGGAGATCCCTCCACCGCCGCCCGCCGGTACAATCGCGGCATTGGCTACGATCGTGCCCGTCGGGTCGTTCAGTGTCGATACCAGGGGTTTATTTTGGCCCTGCGGCCATATGGTCAGATAACCTAGGAAGTTGCCGGTAGGATGCGGTACGACGGTGACGTTGAAAGAGTATGCCTGGATTTGGATGTTCGGTACGCCGCCGCCAACCTCCAAGTCGGGTTTATGGTCACCGTTGAAATCGCCGACCGCCAAGTAAAGAGGAGGGGCACCTACTCCAGCGTCCCTCGGACCCTGGAAGGTGCCGTCCCCGTTGCCCAGCAGCACCCGCACATAACCATTATTAAAGAAATCTGTGGCTGGCGAAGCTATGTCGGGCTTGCCGTCGCCGTTGAGATCGGCCAGGAGCACGAAGAGGGGTCCTATACCTATGCCGTAGTTCACGGCCGGCTGGAATGTGCCGTTGCCATTGCCCAGCAGCACGCTCACGTCGCCGCTAGTCTCGTTCGCCACGGCTAGGTCGAGTTTGCCGTCGAGGTTGAAATCGGCTACGGCCACGGAACGGGGATTTGCGCCTGCAGGGAAGTTCATGGCCGCCCGGAAGGTGCCGTCCCCATTGTTCAGGAGCACGCTGACATTATTGCCCCCGTGGTTGGCTGTCACCAGGTCGGGCTTGCCGTCGCCATTGAAGTCCCCCACGGCCACCGAATAAGGGTTAGCAAATGCGCTGTAAGTCACGGGTGCCCGGAAGGTGCCGTCCCCATTGCCAAGGAGTACGCTGACGCTGGCGACGGTGTCGTCCGCCACCGCCAGGTCGAGATCGCCGTCGCCGTTGAAGTCTCCTGCCGCCACTGAGCGGGGGGTGTGCCCCGCCGCGTAGTTCACCGCGGCTTGGAAGGTACCGTCGCCGTTGCCGAGTAGCACGCTCACAACGTCCTGGTCATAGCTTGGCGTCACCAAGTCCGTCTTACCGTCGCCATTGAAGTCCCCCACCGCCACGGACAAAGGACCCAGCGCCACAACGTTGTGCATCGGCGCCTGAAATGTACCGTTGCCATTGCCGAGGAGCACGCTAACAACGCTGTCATAGTAGTCCACCGTCACCAGGTCGAGCTTGCCGTCGCCGTTAAAGTCTCCCACCGCCACGGCCCAAACAAGTAAGCCCACCGGGTAGTACACTTCGGGTTGAAAGGTGCCGTCCCCGTTGCCCATGATTGCCCCCACGGCGTTATTAGCCGGAACGCAGGGGCTATTCTGGATGGGGAAATCGCGCTGCACCCCGCCTACCAGGTAGGGTCCCCCCAAGTCCCCATTTGCGCCCCGCGTGTCGATGACACGACAGGGCGGCAGGCTAAAGAACTGTGAAGTGCCCGCGCCGGCTGCGGTGAAGTAGCCGTTAATGTCCACCACCAGATTGGTGGTGTCGGTGACGTAGAAGCTGATCGCGCCATCCGTTCCAGCCGGGACGATCGCAGCATTCGCTTTGACGCGCCCATCCAGCGAATTCATGGTCGAGACCACCGGTTGGTTCTCGCCCGTCGGCCACACCGTCAGATACCCCAGCGGTGCACTCGGAACCACGGTGACATTGAGCGAGTAAGCCTGAGCGCTCGAAGGGATGTTGCACGGGCTTTGCGGAACCGGGAAGCTCCGCTGCATTCTGCCCTGCAATGGCGGGCCGCCGAATTGACCATCCGGATTGCGGGTATCGACCACGCGGCAGGGGGCCACACCGACGAATTGTAGCGGCGGCAAGAATACGGCAGTCACGGACAAGGGCTGGGTCATGGTAACGGTGCAAGGCCCGGCACCACTACAAGCGCCGTTCCAGCCAACGAAGTTCGATCCCTGGCCGGGAGTCGCGTTCAGCGTTACCTGGCTGTTGGGGGCATAGATGTGGCTGCAGATATCGGGACAGCTGATGAAGCCGTCGGTGCTGGTGACCGATCCGTTGCCTTGTACCGAGACGGTCAGAGCATTGTAGCCGGCGAAAATTGGGGTCAGGTTGAAGGTCACCGTCCAGTTAATGTCCTGATAAGGCGCATAGTGGTTCTCGGCGCCGAAAGGGAAGTTACTGGCGGTGAGCGGCCCGACCTGGGTAGGAAGCTGAAAGGTGAGCGGCCAATTCGAGGCCGGTCCGGTGCCCCATTGAATGTCCTGGCTGTGCTGATCGCTGCAGTTAAAAACCGTGTGCCTTGCCGATACGCTGGGTATGGGCTGAAAGGAAAACGTGCCGTCGGTCGCATCCACCACAAGCTCCGAATTGCTGGGGAAGCCACTGCTGCCGACGAGGGTGTCGGTCGTGAACCACTGCCCCTGCGTGCACCCATTCAAAACTTGCGTGGAGTCGTTGGCCGATCCGGTGTTGTGTAGATCCGCACCCTGCCAGCGCAGTTGATTGCACAGGCCGTCCGTCATCGTCAGCATGTTTACCGTCGCGCCCGTGGTCTCGTCGATGGAGTACATGTCGATGCTGCCTTGGACGAACTCCCCGTTTGAGCTCAGGGTGTAGGTTCCTTGCCAGCCGGTGACGGTCTTCCAATCAGCACAGGTCTGGGCCTGCAAACCGGTGAGGGCAGCGGAGGCGTACAAAAACAACACGGCTACCGGCAACAGAGAGCCCATAGAAGTCAAGCGTTGTCTCATAAAAACCCCCAGCTTCGACAAGATGCAGGGCGAGACCGAAGTCAGGATCGCTGCATCAGAAGCAACGACGATGATGGGCAGGACTAAGTTTTTGCGGTGCTATACGGGTTTCGACCGGGTTTGGGGCCCAATAACGTTGCTGCCCAGGAGCGGTATTCTACTATGCAACTGGATAACGGGCTACTACCTTTTTCTCACGTTCCCGTCTTTTTTGTGGGGCACCGATATGTCGCGCGACGCTCAGCGGTGGCGACGGTTCGTATGCGGTCGAAAACCACGCCGCGTGCCCCACCCTTGTCGCCCGGCTTTGGCGACAGGGTGGGCACGATCTTCACCGAGGCGCTAATCCGCCCGCTAATTTACGGCGCGAAGTAGCTGGAGATGTCCAAGATCAATTGCGTGAGCCCATTGGCAAAGGCATCGACCTTTCCGTTGTTAGTGGGCACGATGGCCATATTGTTGGTAAGGGACCCATCGAAGGCATTGAGCGTCGA
>PLBW01000144.1 GCA_003135475.1 Acidobacteriaceae bacterium | reverse complement strand
TTACTCCCGAGCGTTTTCGCGTTGACGCAGCGAAGCTCACTAAAATCGAGAAGAACTTGATCAACAACAAAAAGGTGCGTCCGGACATAGAAGTGCGAATCTGAATCCGCTGATTAGCTAATGCACAAGTATTTCGACATTCCGGCTGAGCGCAGCGCGCCGGCTGATGCCCGCGTGCCCGCGTCGGTGTCGCTGGGTGGAGTCGAAATCCGGCCCGCCACCGTGCTGGCGCCCATGGCCGGCATCACCGACACGGTGTTTCGGCGCTTTATCCGCAACCTGGGCGGCTGCGGCCTGATGATGACTGAGTTCACCTCGGCCGAAGGCATCATCCGCCACAAGGACAAAAAAGCCAAGCAGTACCTCACGTTCTATGGGGACGAGCACCCGATTTCGGCGCAATTGTTCGGCAGCGACCCGGCGACGCTGGCTGAGGCGGCGCGCGTCGTCGAGGCCATGGGCTTCGATTTGGTGGACCTCAACCTCGGCTGCCCGGCCAAGAAAGTGGTGAAGTGTAACGGCGGCTCAGGACTGCTGCGCGATCTGCCGCTCATCAAAAACATCTTCGAGTCGGTGCGGACGGCGGTGCAGATTCCGTTCACGGTGAAGTTCCGCGCGGGTTGGAGCGACAAGGAAATCGTGCACATCAACCTGGCGAAGATGGCCGAGGACTGTGGTCTCGCTGCGGTCGCACTGCACGCCCGCACTCGCGAGCAGGGTTACAGCGGGCAGGCGCAGTGGGAGTGGATTGCGGCCGTGAAGAACGCGGTCAAGATTCCGGTGATCGGCAACGGCGACGTGCGTTCGCCGGAGGACGCCGCCGCCATGGTGGCGCAGACCGGATGCGACGCGGTGATGATCGGGCGCAGCGCGGCTTCGAATCCGTGGATCTTCCGCCAGATCGAGCAATTCACTCGCACCGGATCGTACGAGCTGCCCAGCGACGCCGACCGCTACCAGATGGTCCGCACCTACTTCAGCATGCTGGTGGAAGAGAAGGTTGGCGGCGCTGAAGGCAAGATGAAGCAGTTCGCGGCGTGGTTCACCCACGGTGTGCCCCATGGCGCACAGTTGCGCAAGGCGGTGTATGAGTCGAAGAGTGGGATCGAGATTCTCGACGCGGTGGACAGGTTCTTCGAAACGCTCCTCAGCGGGAAAATTCCGAGCGCAGCCCAGAGCGTTGAGGACGAGATAAACTCCGCGGCGCTTCCAGCGTAAGACGTTTGACCTGCCAGCAGGACTGCGAATTCTATGCCATTCCGGAACCTCATTCGATACGCGAACGTACCACCTCGTGATTCCTGGAGGACATTCTGCGCAAGAAATGGAAAGAAGTGGGCCTGGGCCTGCTGAACCTGGTGGCCGTCGCTCTGGTCATAGCGCTGTCCCAGCCGCTCCTGCGGAAGCATATGGGTGCGGCGGGAGCGGCCGTGCTTGCGGCGCTCTGCCTGGCCACTTACATTCTGGCTTCGCGACTGATCGAGCGCCGGATCCCCACGGAGCTGGCCGCCAATCGTGCTTTGCCTGAAGGCGCGGCCGGAATCGTCATTGGCTTTCTGCTGTTCGCTGTCGTGATGGCAATCCTGCTGGTCGTGGGCGTCTACCATCCGGCGGGTTGGGGGACGACAAGCGGGCTGGCCAACGGATTCTTCTTCGCCGTGATGGCGGGCATAATGGAAGAGATCCTGTTTCGCGGACTGCTCTTCCGCTTGAGTTCGAAAATCGTCGGGACTTGGGGCGCCTTGATCTTCACGTCGGGACTATTCGGTCTGGCACATAAGCTCAATCCGGGAGCCACGATCGGCAGTTCGGTGGCGATTGCGCTGGAAGCCGGCGTTTTGCTGGGTGCGGCCTACGCCGCGACGCAACGGCTGTGGCTGCCGATCGGGCTGCACATTGGCTGGAACTTCACCGAAGGACCACTGTTCGGCATGACGCTCTCTGGCAACACTATGACCGCGGGCGTGCTGCGAGGATCGCTGAAGGGGCCGGGAATACTGACGGGTGGTGCGTTCGGCCCGGAAGCCTCGATTGTGGCGGTCATGGTCTGCCTGGTAGCGGCGATTTTCTTTCTGTGGAGGATCGTGAAGTTACATCGCGCCGAACCCGCGATGTGGGATAAGCACAGGGCGTTGAAGGATTGACATTCTACCCCGCTGATTTGTTCTTCTGCGAGATGACAAGCGCCTGCCTCCCGTAGCATCCTTGATGAAGCACTCATGACGCTGCCGCACAAACTGGCCGGTGGTTCGATGGCCCGCGTTGTTTTTCTCGTGGGGATGTTTCTTTGCGCCCTGAGCCCGGCGATGCCGGCGCAATCGATTCCGTTGACCTCCGGGCCGGTGTTGCCGTTGTATCGGGCGCTGCGCAATGTAGGACTCGATCCGCAACGGGTGTTCCAGATCCGCGAGGCGGAGATCGATCGCGAAGATATTCATATCTGGCTGAACGACGGCACCATCGCGTTCACTCAGTCGGTGGACGGCAAGGTGACGGGCGCCTTCTTTGAAGGAGAAGGCGAGGTGCTGGTGCGTCCTCCCGACCGCATGGAGCGCGCGTCGCTGGGCCGCTTCATCGGCGCCGGCGTATTGGAAGAGCGGTTTGCGACCGCGTATCTGCGCTTCAACGACAACACGGCGAAGGACCTGGAGCCGTATCTGCGCCCGCCCACAGATGCCGCAGCCTTCCTCACCCGGGATGATGCTCCGGCGCGCGCGCTCGCGCAGATCGACGCCATGCGGCTCTGCATTTCATTCACCAGCGCACCGCCCGCGCCTGCGGCTGGCGAAGCCGCTCCCCCGGCGGACCGTTTTCTGCATGCTCGCATAGCAGGTGAGCATTACGGAGTGTTCGACGCCTATTTCGACACCCGCAGTCCAGAGCAGATCGTGGTCGGCAATGCTTCCTCGCAGAACCAGCAGATCTATTACGACCTGTGGATGACCTTCCCCATGCGCTCGCAGCGCAAGACCCCGCTTTCCAACCTGCGCTTCGAAGGACCCAACGGACCGGCGTGGACGCGGGACGTTCTGAGCGTCAGCAAATACACCATTAGCGGAAAGCTGGACCCATTTCGAGACCTGGCGGCGGAGGCCACGCTCGACGTGGAGGTGAAACAAAGCGGCGCGCGCATGGTGCTGTTCGAACTGTCCCGCTACTTGCAACTGAAACAGGTGGACGCCGACGGCCAGCCGCTGGAGTACATCCAGAACGAAGCGGTGGAAGGCAGCGAGATGTCGCGGCGTGGCAACGACGTGGTCGCGGTCGTCTTTCCCCAGCCCTTGCAGGCGGGAGCGCATTTTCCCCTGCGCTTCAGCTACGCCGGCTCCGTGCTGTCGGATGCGGGCGGCGGACTGCTCTACGCGGGAGCGCGCGGGACTTGGTATCCCAACCGCGGCATCGCCATGACCAACTACGATGTTACCTTCCGCTTTCCTGGGCCCTGGACGGTGGTGGCTACCGGGAAATTGGTTTCGCTGCAGCGACAGGGTGGCGACTTCCTGGCCCACTGGATCACCGAGAAACCCATTCCCATCGCCGGATTCAACATGGGCGTGTACGTTCGCAGTGAAGCCAAGTCGGGCAATGTGGAGGTGGACGCCTACTCGGCGCGCGGCGGCATAATTAAAATCATGCCTCCTCCCGGCGTGGTCGCCACCTCGCCCGGGCCCGAATCGTTGCTCGCTTCGCGGACCCCGGGGATGAAGCCGGAGCCATTCCCCAGCGCCGCCAGCCGGGGACAATCGCTTGCCGACAGCGCCGCGGAAACCCTGACCGCACTTTCGCAAATGCTGGGAGCGTATCCCTTCAGCACGCTCTCGCTGGCGGAAAATCCAAGCACCGACAGCCAGGGATGGCCGGGGCTGGTTTTCCTTTCCAGCTACGTTTATCTCAGCCCGGAGCAGCGCGCCGCCTTGAAGCTTCCGCCGGCGGACCAGATCATCTATGGCGATGTCATGATGCCGCATGAACTCGCCCACCAGTGGTTCGGGGACGAAGTGTCGTGGGCCAGCTATCACGAGCAGTGGTTGATGGAAGGGCTGGCCAATTACTGTTCGCTAATGCTGCTGGAACGCACTCGCCCCGCGGACGTGAAGCTGACGCTGCAAACCTATCGAAATTGGCTGGCGTCCAAGTCGAAGGAGGGCCGGCCCAACGTGGAAGCCGGACCGGTAACCCTGGGCATACGCCTGTCCTCCTCGCACTTTCCCAATGGGTACGAAATCATTACCTATGGCCGCGGCACCTGGCTCATTCACATGTTGCGCTGCATGTTGCGCGACGCATCGCGGACCCCGGAAAAGCCGGATGGCGACGACACGGCTTTTCTTGCCTTGTTGCGCAACATCGTGGACCGCTATCAGGGAAAAGAAATCACCAACACGGATTTCCAGCAGGCCATCGAGGCGGTGCTGCCGCCCGCCTTGTGGTTTGAGGACCGCAAGTCGCTGGATTGGTTTTTTGATGGGTGGGTGAACGGCACTGCCTTTCCGCAACTCGAAGTTGCCGAGGTAAAGATGGCGGGCAGCGCCGGGACAGTAAAGGTCAGCGGAGTCCTCCGGCAGAAGTTGGCGCCACCCGACCTGGTGACCAGCGTCCCAGTGTACGGCGTGACGGGCGAGCAACAAATCTATCTGGGCCGGGTCTTCGCGGAAGGCGAAGAGACACGATTCAGCATCTCCGCCCCCGTCGAGGTGAAGCAGTTGGTGCTCGATCCTTACCAGACCGTGCTGACCGCGCCGCAGTGAGCAGCGACGAGCGCTACGAATTGGGTTGAGGTTGCTTCACCATCGCAGTCGGCTGCTATAATCAGAAAGCTCGAAGCAGCAGCGCCCGCCACGGCGGGCATCCGCCCTAGCCGGAGAGGTGGCCGAGTGGCTGAAGGC
>PLBW01000108.1 GCA_003135475.1 Acidobacteriaceae bacterium | reverse complement strand
CATTCCAGAGGGGAGCAGGAGATGATTACAGGAACTCGGCATTCTGGCAAGTGTTTTCATCACAGCGTATTGGTTGAGACCGAGGTTACTGGACGTTGGACCTCTCGGGAATTTCCTGCCGGTTGACCTGATTATGCCCTTGGCACGATACGATAACGGGGACCGCTGGAGGCCAGCAGATTGCGAATCGTTGCTGTCGGAGAGATCTTGTGGGATGTGATTGGCGGGCACGAATATCTGGGCGGTGCTCCCCTCAACTTTGCCGCTCACGCCCAGAAGCCCGGCCACGAGGCTTTCCTGGTAAGCGCGGTGGGCGACGACGATCGCGGCCGGCGCACCCTGGATTGTCTGCGGCAATGGGGCCTTTCGTCCGAGTTTGTGCAGGCCCTTCACGGCCAGGACACGGGAACGGCGCAGGTCGAGCTTGACAGTGAAGGCAAGCCTACATTTCGGATTGTGCGACCCGCGGCCTATGACTTTGTGACCCTCAGCAATGACCAACTGCGATCCATCAGCGTATTGCAGCCGGACTGGATTTATTTTGGCACGCTCTATCACATGTCCGCGCAAGTGCTGGATTCGACGCTGAAGCTGCTTCGGGCAGCGCCTTCCGCCCGTCACTTCTACGACGTCAACCTGCGGGAGGGCAACTGGAGCCTGGCCCTGGTGGAGCAACTGTCGTCGCACGCCGACGTCATCAAGTTGAGCGATAGCGAGGCGGAGTTCCTCGATGGCTTGCTCAATGCAGGCGAACAGGAGGGATCGGTCGAATACTTCTGCCGGCGATGGACCGACCGCTACGGCTGCGCAACTATTTGCGTGACCTTGGGTGAGCGTGGCTGCGCAATTCTCAACCAGGGCATCTACAGCGTGAGTCCGGGCTACCGGGTGCGGGTGGCTGATTCGGTCGGTGCGGGCGATGCCTTCGCAGCGGCCTTGCTCCACGGCTTAGAACGGCGGTGGGACACGCGCCGCCTCGGCTGCTTCGCCAATGCGGTGGGCGCGCTGGTCGCAAGCCGCCCCGGCGCGACGCCCGATTGGAACGCCGAAGAATGCAGGCCGATGCTGGGCGAGAGGTTCGACATGCAAGGAACGTAGCCCTGCAGAGGATCAACGTGGCGAGACTTGTTCTAGCTATTGCGTCTGTTGTTGCGTGAGCAGCACGACATCGTCATTGGAGCGACCGCGCGCAACCGCCAGCTTTTTGTTCTTCCAATCGTAGTCGAATGCATAAATGAGCAGATCGTTGAAGTTGGTGACCAGTGAAGCGGACTCGACGCCGATAGGCTGTGCGACCAGGTTGGAGACGCCCTTATTGGTGACCCCGTAGTAGAGGGACTGTCCGTCAACGGAATAGCGGAAGCTGGTGGAGATAAAGGGACTGGGCGCGAAACCCTTTACCGGCAACCCTCCCTGCGATGGAATAATCTCAATCCTGGCTTTGGTGTTGACGCCAGCGCCGAAAGCGGTAAGCGCTGCGATTTGTTTTCCATCCGGAGAGATGGCAGCAAAGCTGACGAACTTGTCGCTTAATTGTTTGGCTTCCCCGCCCGTGAGCGGCATTGCCATTAGCACCTGCTTGCCCTTTTGCAGGCTGGTGTAGAGGAAGTATTTGCCGTCGGGCGAGCAGACGGCGTTCTGGTCCACTTTTCCATTGGTGAGTACGGTTGCGCTGCCATTCTGCACGTCAAGGCGCCAGATGTTGATGCCCTTGGTCTGTTTGTTGGGCATGAAGAAGAGAGCGTGCGCACCGTCCGGACAGACCGAGAGGCCGCCCATGGGCAGGTGTTCCTTGTAGATCACGTTGCGGTTGCTGCCGTCGGCATTCATCACCGCAATGTGGCTGTCGTAGTCCATCGTCAGCAAGCGTCCGTCCGGGAGCCAGCCGACGCCGATGTCGCCATGATTGTCCACCTCGGTTGCATTGGAGCTGGAGTTTGCTTCCGAATTTAACGTGTACACCCCGGCCTGGGGCGTAACTTGAATGGCAACCAACTGTTCCCCGTCGCGGGTTACGCCGAGCGTGGAATTGCTGTAGACATTGAGATCGTTAGTAATGCGATGGAGCTTTTGTCCGGTAAGAGAAATCTCTCCAATCTGTCCATTCCAGTCGCTGGAGATGTCATGAAAGATAAGTATCAGGTGGCGCCCGTCCGGCATCCAGGTGGGCTTTTGCAGGAGGGCTGTTCCCGCATATACGGTCCTCTCTTTTCCGTTCGCGGGATTGAGGACCACGATTCGGCCGAGATTTTGGCTGCCCGGGTCAAGTACCGCAGCGGCAATCGACTTGCCATCGATCGACCAGGCCGGGTCGGAGTAGCCCGGCAGCGGAAGCGAGGCGAGAACGCGCTCGCCGCTGCCATCGGCATGAGCAAGGATGAGCTTGGAATTCGCCTCCGAAGAACTGTTTCGCAGATAGACCATCTGTTGGCCGTCCGGCGAAAAACTGACCGCGCTGTCCACATCTTCAACCAGCTTGCGCGGCGTGCCCCCGAGCACCGGAATCTGATAGAGAAAGCCTACTCCTGGCTTGTCCGGCTCTCTTTGAACGAAGTACAAGAAGTCGCCGTTCGGGGTGAAGGTGAGTCCGGCATAACGGAGCTCGGCCGGGGGCATGATCTGGGTGTTGCTGCCGGTGGCAATGTGCCGCATCCACAGACTCTGCTGGCCGTGTCCCTCGTCCGTCACATTCACTACATACTTGCCGTCCGGGGAGACGGTCGCCAGCAACGCCTTGCCCGAGTTGGTGACCTTCTCCATGCTCATGTTCTGGAACGGTACCTGGCCGGTATCTCCCAGCCAGCGGGAGACCCAGGTGTAGAAGCCGTACAATCCGGCGGCGATCATGGCCAGGCTGAGAACCAGAACGAGGCCGGCTCCGCTCTTGTGACGCCGCGCGGCATCGAGGATGACCGCGCTGCTGCTGGATTGCATCGCCGGACTGCTGCCACGCGCGGCGGGATAGGATGCCGGCGCAGTCACGATTCCTGTTGAAGACTGTCCGGAACTGTCCCGTTTCAGCCGCCTCAGGTCGCTGCGTATTTCAGTCGCGCTCTGATAACGCAGTTCCACATCTTTCTCCAGCGCCTTGGCGATAATCTCTTCCAACTTGAACGGCACGGCTGGATTCAACTCCATGGGAGGTCTCGGGTTGCGGTCGAGGATACCCTGGAAAACAACTGCGGAAGTGTTGCCTTCGAACGGGATCCTCCCCGTAGCCATTTCGTAGAAGATGGCGCCCAAGGAGAACAGGTCGCTGCGTCCGTCGAGCTCTTCCCCGCGAGCCTGCTCCGGAGACATGTAGGCGATGGTGCCTACCGCGGTACCGGGCAGCGTCAGATGCGCCGGAGCGCTCGTCGCCGCCTCGCCAGCAACTGTCTCCACCACCGTGCGCCGATCATAGGTCAGTTTTGCCAGCCCGAAGTCCAGTATCTTCGCCTGTCCCCGTGTCGTGAGGAAGATGTTGGCAGGCTTCAAGTCTCGATGCACAATGCCTTTGCTGTGCGCCACGTCGAGAGCGTCGGTAATCTGAATGCCGATGTCGATGATCTTGTCCACCGGCAGCGGATGGCCGTTGATCCGCTCGTTCAGACTCTGGCCTTCCAGCAGCTCCATGGCGATGAAGTGCTGCCCATCGCATTCCTCGATGGCATGGATAGTGCAGATGTTGGGATGGTTCAAGGCCGAGGCGGCACGCGCCTCCTGTTGGAAACGCTGCAGAGCGTAGCTGTCCTGCTCGATGTCCTTGGAGAGAAACTTCAGCGCTACATGGCGGTCGAGCCGGGTGTCTTCCGCCTCGTACACCACGCCCATGCCGCCGGCGCCCAGCTGTCTCACGATTTTGTAATGAAGAATGCTCTTCCCGACCAGGGTATCCAAGGCTAGAATCTCCGGATAATTCGACTGTATTGTGCGGTGCGAGCAGCCGTCAAGGATGGGGAGCAGCTTGGCATCGCCCTGCAAGGCCGCAGCCTCAGGCGGCGGAGTTGCCGAGACCGTTTGTTGTAACTCACTGTTCCCGTCTCACTTAGCAGGTGGATCGGTCGAAGCGTCAAACTGGCGACCCAAATCTGCACTGTCACAAGGGTAATGTGACGGCTGTGCTTGCGCGCTGCGCCAGCCGGGCTAAACTGGGGCTACACGAGGGTCAACCAACCGCAAGGAGGTAGCCCGAATGGTCAAAGCTCTTCTCGAGCCAGCGCGAGCAACCTCGCAGAATCCAGCAAACAAGCAGAGCGAAGGAAAGAGGCCGACGACGAGGCCTTGGACTACGTTCGTTGCGTCAACCCTGTCTTTGCGGGCCGGGACCCGCGGAATGTCGCGAGGAGTTCAATATGCATCTCACCAAAGTCAAAGCCTTCCTCGACGGCCATGAAGTGAAATACGTTGTCATGTCTCACTCCAAGGCTTATACCGCCCAAGGTATTGCCGCGGTGGCGCATATCTCGGGCAAATTTTTGGCCAAGACCGTGATCGTGAAACTCGATGGTGCCCTCGCCATGGCGGTGCTGCCGGCGTCCTACCAGGTGGACCTGACGGCCCTGAAGAAAGAGGTCGGGGTTCAGGACGCGGAACTGGCCAGCGAACGCGAGTTCAAACAGCATTTTCCCGACTGCGAGACCGGTGCCATGCCTCCGTTCGGCAACTTATACGGCATCCCGGTGTACGTCGATGAGACCCTGACGGAAGACGATGAGATCGCCTTCAATGCGGGCTCGCATTATGAGTTGATCAGGATGGCGTACACCGATTTCGATAGGTTGGTGCGGCCTGAGGTGATGAGCTTTTCGTCCGCACGGACAGCCCATCTCGTGATGGTTTAAATGGCCTTGATCGAGCGGAGCGGGACAAATCCAAGCCTCGCCCGCAGGTGTTGGCGATGCTGTTCCGCTCCGCCGATCAGCTAACCTCTCCTCGGAAGGATTGCAGTCGGTCGCAACAACAACAAAGCCCGCTCACGCGGGCTTAGCTGATGATCTGGGCTCCGAGGCTAACGCTTTACCGATTGCGGTTCCGGCGTATCGCTCTGCTGCGCCGTCAGCCTGGCGTTATTGCGCTGCGC
>PLBW01000105.1 GCA_003135475.1 Acidobacteriaceae bacterium | reverse complement strand
GCGGCGATGACGTATCTCCAGTGGTTGTGCACCATACCGCCGATGAAGCCCACAATCCCCTTGCCATAGTGAATCACCAGAAACGAGAGCACCACGAAGCGCAGAAACCGTCCGGAGAAAATCGCGATCAGGAAGTGGCTGAATCTCATCTCGGCCACGCCCGCGGAGAGGACGAATAGCTTGAAGGGCGTCGGCGGAGGCAGCATGGACGGCAGCATGAGCGCGAGAAATTCGTGGCGATCGAAGGCGGCCTTGATCTTGTTGAAGCGCTTCTCGCCCATGCGCTTCATCAGCAGCACCTCGCCGCTCTTGTATCCGATTACGTAGATGACGATGCTGCCCAGCGCTGAGCCGGCCGCCGCCATGGCCGAGTACAGCAGCAGGCGGTGCGGGTTGTCCCACACGTAGCCGGCCACGATGGCGTCGAGCGGCATGCCGAGAAAGGCCGCGTCCACCGCAGCGAATCCCAGCACGCCCCAGATGCCGAGCGGCTTCAGCAGCGCCAGGATCAGCAGCGTCCACTTTTGAAGAAGGTGCTTCAAGGCAGTTGTCAGTAGTCAGTTGTCAGTTTCTCGATTCTACGCGAATGCCGCAGAGGCGGCAGAAACTGATCTCTATTGCTGTCCTGCGCCGCTTCCAAAAAACTCTTCCACTGTTTTTATGTCGGTCGTCCGCCCGTACTTCGGCAGGCTGTCGAGGAATACGCGCCCGTACTGCTTTCTCAGAATGCGATTGTCGAGCAGGCAAAGCAGGCCGCGGTCGTGCAGCGAACGAATCAGCCTGCCGAAACCCTGCTTTAGCGAAAGGGCGGCGCTGGGCACCTGGTACTGGAAGAAGGCATTTCCGCCCTCTTCGTCAATGGCCTTGATTCGGGCGGCCACCACGGGGTCATTCGGTACGGCGAACGGCAGCTTGTCAATGATGACGCAACTGAGCTGCTCGCCTTGCACGTCAACGCCCTGCCAGAACGACGAGGTGGCAAACAGGACTGCATTCGGCGTCAGCCGGAACTCCTCCAGCAGCGCATTCTTCGGCGCATCGCCCTGCAACAGCAGGGGAAATGCCAACTCGCCCAGCAATCGCTCGTAGAGCTGATGCATCAGCGCGTAGCTGGTGAACAAACAGAACGCGCGCCCGCGCGTGATCTCCAGCAGTTGCTTGACGCGTTGCGACGCGCGCTCCACGAATTGCGCCTCGCGCGGGTCCGGCAGGTCAGGCGGAACATACAACAGCGCCTGGCTCTCATAATCGAAGTGCGATTGCACCACCAGCTCGCGGGCATGCTCGATACCGATGCGGTTGCGGATGTACTCGAAGCCTCCCGCGACGGCCAAGGTTGCGGAGGTCAGCACCGCCGACTCCAAATGCTCAAACAACGTGGTGCGCAGGATGTCCGACACCGTGATCGGGGTGGCTTGGAGAAATACATTGTGCTGGGGGCCGCGTCCGGTGCGGCGTTCGATCCAGAAGACGATGTTGCGCTCCTCGCCCTCCAGGATGAATCCCAAGTTGACGCGCAACTCTTCCACCCGCCGAGCCAGGGCGTGCACCTCGTCGAGCTTATTGGGAATGGCTTGCAGCTCGGTGTAGAGATGCAGCAACGAATTCTGCAGGCCAAGATACTCGTCGCCATTTTCTTCCAGAAACTCCGGGCGGTTCTCGAACGCGAAACGGCCCTCGCCCGGCGGCAGCAATGAAAAGAAGAATTGCGAACGGTCGCGCACCTGACCGCATGCCGGCATGACTTCCGTAATGGGCACATTCACCCGCCGCAGAGTGTGCTCGACATCGCGGAGTAATTCGTCAACCCGAAGATTCGAGACCGTGACCCCGAAGTAATTGGTGGCGACATCCTCCAACTCATGCGCTTCGTCGAAGACGACGATGCCGGCGTCGGGCAGCACACCGGCGTCGGGCGCATGGTCTTTGGCCGCTTTGATCGCCAGGTCGGCGCAGAACAGGTGATGATTGACAATGATGATGTCGCTCTCGGCGGCACGGCGGCGCATCTCGGTGATGAAACAGCGATCGAACTGCTGGCACTGCGAGCCGATGCATCGGTCGGTACGCGCATCCAGCTTGGGCCACAGATGGCTGTTCTCCGGCAGTTCGGCCAACTCTGTCCGGTCGCCGGTTTCGGTGGTCTTTTCCCAATCGCTGATGATACGGAAGTGGCTGATCTCTTCCAGTCCGTTGAGCAGCGGCTGATCGGTGAGGTCGTAGAGCTTCTTGCGGCACAGGTAATTGCCGCGCCCCTTCATGTAGCAGACGCGCAGCTCGCCGAGATGCTCCCGCAGGAACGGAACGTCTTTGAAGAAGAGCTGCTCCTGCAAGGTCTTGGTGCCGGTTGAGATAATGACGCGTTTGCCGGAACGGATCACCGGCAACAGGTAGGCCAGCGTCTTGCCAGTGCCCGTGCCGGCTTCGACGATCAGGTGGCGGCGCTCTTGCAGCGCTTGCTCCACAGCCTCCGCCATCTGAAGCTGCCCACGGCGAAACTCATACGCCGGATGCGTGCGCGCCAGCACGCCGCCCGGGCCGAAGAACTGATACAGCGACGGCAGACGCGCGGCCGGTGCGGCGGATTGTGTGGGAGAGGACATCTGGCCCTGATATTACTGGAAGAACAGCGCATCTGATCGCTGTAAACGAGGTTTTCGCGCTCCGCGATTTATCTGCTGCCGCTCCACTCCTCTGAGTCTATCCGTTCGCAGCCAGCCTCTATTGCGTCAGACATCTTCTGCAAATCATCGGCGGGGATCATTCCCACAAATTGCAGCAGTATCGTGGGGCTGCTGGATTTGCCAGCAGGTTCGCGATGGGAGTCATCGTCGGTGAAATGCGAAGCCATCGGACTAATGTCCCTATAATAGGCGCTAAGGGCCATCGCTGTTTGAACCGTCGCCGGAAAGAGTCCCAGTGAATCGTCGAATGCAATTTGAGTCGAGCAGGACTGCCGAACAGGGCGAACCGCCCACCGTCGGGACGCTGGCGATTGTCGGCCGTCCCAACGTCGGCAAATCCACGCTCTTCAACCGCCTGGTCGGGTCACGTCGTGCCATCGTTGGCGACGAGCCCGGCATCACCCGCGACCGCCTGTACGGCGATGTCGAATGGATCGGCAAGAAGTTTCGCGTGGTGGACACCGGCGGCATCGTTCCCGACGATCAGCAACTGATTCCGGCGGAGATCTTCCGGCAGGCGCGGGTCGCGCTGGAAGAGGCCGAGGTGATCGTGCTGGTGGTAGATGGGCGCACGGAGTTGGCGTCTCCCGACATTGACCTCGCGCGTCTGCTGTTGCGCACCGGCAAGCCGCTGCTGTTGGCCGTCAATAAAGCCGACACGCCGCAACTCGAGCCCTATGCCCAGGAATTCCGCCGGCTTGGGATTAAGGAGCTGTTTCCCATCTCGGCCGAGAACGGCAATGGCATTGCGGAACTGTTGGAGCACGTATTAAGCGTGATGCCGGAGCGGGAAGCCACGATGGGGGAGGCACCACCATCGCACGAGGAGAGCGGGTCTGAGATCGGCGAGGAAGAAACCGAAGTTCAACGCGAAACCCGAGTGGCCATCATCGGCCGGCCCAATGTCGGCAAATCCACGCTGCTGAACGCGCTCACCGGGACGGCGCGCGCGATTGTTTCTCCCATTGCCGGCACCACCCGCGATGCCGTGGACGAACTGGTCGAGCGCGATGGACAGCAGTATCGCTTCATCGATACTGCCGGCATTCGCCGCAAAGGCAAGACCGAGCTGATGGCCGAGAAGCTGTCAGTGGTGATGGCGCGCAAGCATCTCGAAGGCGCCGACGTCGCGCTAATGCTGATTGATGCCGTGGAAGGCGTCACCGCCAGCGATGCGACCATCGCCGGCTACGCCCACGAGAGCGGACGCTCAGTCATTATCGTGATCAACAAGTGGGACTTGGTGACGGATAAGCGAAGCGACGGCAAGCCTCCTGCCGATCGCCACGTTTACGAGGAGCAGGTCCGGCGGCATCTGAAATTTCTATCGTACGCTCCGGTGTTGTTTGTCTCTGCGACGACCGGGCGAAATCTCGACAAGGTTTTTTCCACGCTGGAGCTAGTGGCGCGCGAGCGGCGCAAGCGCATTGGCACGGGAGAGATGAACCGCTTCCTTGCCAAGATTGATTTTGAGCGGGCTTCGGTCCCGGTGGCGAAGCGGGTCAAGATTCTATACATGACGCAGGCCGGGGTGTCGCCGCCCACGTTCATCCTGTTCACCGACCGCGCGGTGAAGCTGCACTTCTCCTATCAGCGCTTTCTGGAGAACCAGATTCGGGCGGCCTTCGGGTTTGTGGGCACGCCCATCTGGATCAAGAACCGGGCGCGAAACGCTAACAAGTAGGATGCCTTTGCCAACGATCCAGCGGTATGGTTGCGCGCGCGGCGCATCTGCTGTAAGTTTCCGCTAGTGGAACATCCTTGCTATCGCTGCCAGGCCTCGATTGAAGAGGGCATTACGTTTTGTCCGCACTGCGGCGCCCCGCAGATTCGAGTCATTCCTCCTGAAGAAGATATGCCCGCGATACCGCCGCTCCCACCCAGCGCTCCGAGGGAAGTTCCTCCGGCCGCCTATTCCGTAGGTCGTCCCGGACCTGGCTGGACGCAAGGCGGCGCGCCCTACGCGCCCCAGGGAAGCGCTATTCAATGGGACCTGGCATGGAAGGGCGCGCTGCTGGCCGGAGTGGGGGCTGCGATTCTCACCGCGATTCCGTTCGTCTCCATCGGTTGTTGTCTCTGGATGCTGGGCGCGGGCGTGCTCTCGGTTGCGATGTATCGCAAGCAAGTGCCGGGAACCGTAATTACTCCGGGGATGGGGATGAAGTTGGGTGCCCTGGCAGGCGTGTTCGGGTTCATGATCAACGCGGTGGTGACTGTGCTGTCGTTCGCGGTGTTTCGCTCTAACTCCGATTTCCGTCGTGCCATGCAGGAGCAGATGGAAAAACAGATGGCTAACAATCCCGACCCCAAGGTGCAGGCCATGGCGCAGCACTTCATGGACTGGATGAGCAGTCCACAAGGCGCCGCAACCTTCGTGGTGCTGATGTTGATCGTGCTGGGAGTGGTGTTCATCGCCATCACCGCTGCCGGCGGCGCGCTGGGAGCTTCGATGTCGGGCAGGCGGCGGGAATTCCGATGAGCATCGACGCCTGCGCAGCAACACAGTGTGCAGGGTAAAGGTTGCTCCGCGGCTTGGGCTTTCGTATGATGCAAACGGCATGACCAAGGCCTCCATCCAGCCCTCTAATCTCCGCGAGAAAGCGCAAATCCTGTCTGCCTCGGAAATCGAGCGCACCCTGGTCCGACTGGCGCACGAGATTGTCGAGAAAAACAATGGCGTTGCCAACCTTGGACTGGTCGGCATCATGCGGCGCGGTGTGCCCTTGGCGCAGCGACTGGCAAAGATTCTGGGACGCATCGAAAAAACCGCAGTGCCGGTCGGCACCTTGGACATTACGCTCTATCGCGACGATCTCTCCACCGTCGGACATCGCCCGGAGGTGAAGACGAGCACCATGGAGTTCGACATCCAGGACAAGAACATCATCCTGGTGGATGACGTGCTCTACACCGGGCGGACCGCCCGCGCGGCGCTGGATGCGTTGTTCGCTCATGGGCGCCCGCGCCGCATTCAACTTTGCGCCCTTATTGACCGCGGCCATCGCGAATTGCCCATCGAGGCGGGCTTCGTAGGCCGCACCATCCACACCGCCACCAACCAATTCATCGAATTGAAATTGCAAGAGACGGATGGCTCCGACAAAGTGCTGTTGATGGAGCGGGTGGGCGAAGGCCAATGAAGCCGCCATTGCGTTCGCTGCTGGGCATCGAACAACTTACTACTGCGCAGATTAAATCTATTTTGGCACTGGCCCGGCGCATGGATCCCAGCCGCCCGTCGCAGTTGTTGCGCGGCAAACGCGTGGCCCTGCTCTTCTACGAATCTTCCACTCGCACCCGGACCTCATTCGAGTTTGCCGCCAAGACCCTGGGCGCCACGACCACGCTGGTGACTCCGGTCTCTTCCAGCATCGAGAAGGGCGAATCGCTTATTGATACGGGCTGGACGGTGGCGAACCTGGGAGCCGATGCCATCGTCATGCGGCACGCCAACAGCGGCGCAGCTTACCTGTTGGCGCGTTATGTGCGAGTGCCGATCGTGAATGCGGGTGATGGAATGCATCAGCACCCTTCACAGGCGCTGCTCGACGCCTTGACCATTACCAACCACAAGAAGCGGCTGAACGGTTTGCGCGTGGTGATCGTGGGCGATGTGTATCACAGCCGGGTGGCGCGATCCAATGCGGAGCTGCTTTCGCGCTTCGGCGCGGACATCGTTTTCTGCGGCCCGCCGGATTTCGTGCCCGAGATTTCCGCCTCCCTCGCGCCGGGAGTGACCGCATGCCACGACCTGAACATCGCATTGCAAGGCGCCGACGTGGTCATGGCGTTGCGCGTGCAGAAGGAGCGGCTCGCAGGAAAGGACATCAGCGTAGAGGACTACATTGCCAACTACCAGATCACGCCGCAACGCATGACGCTGGCAAAGCCCGATGCGATCCTGATGCATCCCGGTCCGGTAATTCGCGGCATGGAGTTGACCAGCGAGGTGGCGGACGGTCCGCAGTCCTGCATTCACGAGCAGGTCCGCAATGGGGTGAAAACCCGTATGGCGATTCTGGCCATGCTGCTCGGGGCGGCGCGCTAAAGGAAAGACATGGACTCATTGCTCATCGTACGCGGACGCGTCGTCGATCCGGCAAGCGGCGTCGATCAGGAGATGGATGTTCTCCTGCGCGAAGGCCGCGTGGCTGCTGTGGCGGCGCCGGGAAAGCTTCGCGGTCAGGCCCAGCGGAGCTTCAACGCGAAGGGGTGCATCGTTGCTCCTGGCTTCATCGATCTGCACGTGCACCTGCGCGAGCCCGGTCAGGCCCACAAAGAGACCATCGCCACCGGAACTGCCGCGGCGGCGGCCGGCGGATTCACCTCCGTCTGCGCCATGCCCAACACCGTGCCGGTAAACGACTCGGCGGAGATCACCCGCTGGATGCAGGCTCCCGAGCGCGGCGCCCTGGTGAACGTCTTTCCCGTCGTCGCGGCGACCGTCGGCAGCCTGGGAGAGAAGCTTACGGACTTTGCCACCTTGAAGAAAGCTGGCGCAGTCGGAGTGACCGACGATGGCAGGCCGATTCTCAGTGATCGTCTGATGCACGACGCGCTGCATGCTGCCGGCAAGCTCAATATCCCCGTGGTGCAACATGCCGAGGACACGCACATGACCGCCGACTGCTCGATGAACCTGGGCGCTACCTCGTTTCGCCTGGGCTTGCACGGCATGCCGAACGCCGCCGAGGCGAACATCGTGGAACGCGACATCGCGTTGGCCGGTGCGACTAGGGGACATGTGCATGTGGCGCATCTCTCGACGCGTGAGGCCCTGGAAGCCGTGCACCGCGGGAAGAAGGCGGGAGTACGCATGACCGCCGAGGTCACGCCGCACCACTTCACGCTGGTGGACGAGAACGTTGGCGACTTTAACACGCACTACAAGATGAATCCGCCGCTCCGCTCGCTAGCGGACCGTGCTGCCCTGATTGAAGGTATTGCCGATGGCACCATCGACGCCATCGCGACCGACCACGCGCCCCACGCCTTCCACGAGAAGCAAGTGGAGTTCGAGCGCGCCGCCTTCGGCATCACCGGCCTGGAGACAGCGGTTGCGATAGCGCTCACCGTGTTACATCGGCACTTCAACCTGCCACTGTGGCGCATGGTCGAGTTGCTTTCGGCAAATCCCGCCAGGATTTTCGGTCTTGCGCGGCGCGGCAGCCTGGCGCCGGGCTCGCATGCGGATGTCACCATCTTCGATCCCAAGAAGAAGTGGACCTTCGACGCCTCGCAATCGAAATCGAAATCCAGGAACACGCCGTACGATGGCTGGAGCTTCACCGGCAAAATTGTCGCGACGATCGTGGATGGGAAAGTCATATACGAGGGCTGAACGGGTGTGGTCTTACAGGCCGCAACTCAGAACGAGTTCTCGCATACACTCTTAAATTCCATTTCAAAATCTACTTGCTTCCCGGCAAGGTTCGGATTTTCCGTAAACCGTTTAACCATGTCGTCATAAATTCCCACATTTTGCCGCTCTGCGTGCTTTATTGACTGCTGCACAAGCAATGGCCGGTGATTTTAAGTTGTCATCACGAACGGTCTTCAGGCCGCGAGGAACTCCGGAAGACGAATCGACCATCCCGCATGGAACATTATTTATGCAGTGAGCTATAGCCCCGCCACTACGGTCGTGGTAGTAGTTGATCTCTGCGAGTTACATTTTCCATGTATCGTGCCCACGATGGTGGTTCGGTCTGATATTCGGCTGCAAGGAGGAACATAAGTGGCCGATCACGAAGAACCGACGGAAGCAAGGTTTGCGGAAAGCCCCTGCCCGGTATGCGGCGACCTCTACGCCAGATCAGGTCTGCCAAACCATATACGAAGACATGTGAAATTGGCGGCAGGGAGTTTGAGCCCACATTTCCTTTTTGAAGTTGGCCTAATACCGCCGTATGATCGGGCCAACGCCAGTATTCATGCGGCTTTGAGAGAAAAACGAACTCTACGGAGGCTCGCACCCAGTGGGTGAACAACAAAACCAGCCGTTTCAGCTCTCCTTCAACCCCTCGTTGAAGGTGGATTTCCAGGGATCACGAGTAACTTCGGATGGTGGACTGCTGCTCGTGCGAGAGTTGGATGAGCGGCTGGGGTTGAGCGAACTCATCAGCGAACACCTGACCGACTCACGAGGGAAGAACACGCAATTGCCGATGGCCGATCTGTTGCGTCAGGCTGTATACAGCCGCTTGGCTGGATACGAAGACGTGAACGATGCCGAGCGGCTGTCGCAAGACCCGACCTTCCGGCTCATGGGTTCGGAAAGAATCTGGGAGCGAGGAGCGGCGCTGACCTCCCGGTTGCAGTCGTTCGAGACGGAGCTGTTGACCCAAGAAGAGAATCTCTTTGGGCTGGCCGCGATCAACCGGGAGCTGATTGCACGAGCGGAAGCGATCGATTCGCCGCAGCGCGTGGTGCTGGACATGGATAGCACAGAGATCCCGGTGTATGGCCAGCAGGAGCAGAGTGCCTACAACGGTCACTTTGAGTCGACCTGCTATCACCCGCTGTTGCTGTTCAACGCCGAGGGCGACTGTCTCGCGGCGANNAAGCTGCGGCCGGGCAACGTGCATAGTGCGGAAGACTGGGCAGAACTGTTACTGCCGGAGATCGAGCACCAACAAGAACTCGGTAAGGAAGTGGTGTTTCGCGCCGATGCTGCCTTTGCCAAGCCGGAGATTTACGAGGCGCTGGAGGAGCGGGGCGTGAAGTACGCGATTCGTATCCCGGCCAATGACAGCCTGGAGCGCGACATCGCGGAGTTGCTGACGCGGCCCGTAGGAAGACCGAGCCACAAGCCCGTGGTGTGGTACAAGGGCTTTCTCTACCAAGCCGCGAGCTGGAAGACGGCGCGGCGTGTGGTGGCGAAGGTGGAGTTCCACTTCGGGGAGTTGTTCCCCCGAGTCGGATTCATCGTGACCAACCTGGAAACTCCGAGCCGAGCGGTAGTGCGGTTCTATAACAAGCGGGGGACGGCAGAGCAATGGATCAAGGAGGGCAAGCAGGCGGTGAAGATGACCCGCCTCTCCTGTCACCGTTTTCGCTCGAACCAAGTGCGGCTGGCGCTGAGCCTGCTGGCCTACAACCTGGGGAATTTGTGGCGGCGGCTGGCGTTGCCCAAGCGAATCGAGAACTGGACGCTGACCAGCTTGCAACAACGGCTGGTGAAGACCGGAGGACGGCTGGTGAAACATGCCCGCTACTACTGGCTATTGCTGGCGGAAGGACATCTGACGCGGCGACGGTTCGGGGCGATGCTAGGCCGGATCGCGCTGCTACCGCTACGGCCGGGATAGCAAGCTGGGCAAGGCAGCCGCGCAGAATCTGGCTACAGAGGGGTTGGGGTAAGGAGAGGTGTTGCAAAAGTAGGCCACAAATGGGCAATTTTGTGCTGTGCTGGTGGGGGATAGCAGACCGTCGGGAGTGCTCCCGATGAAAAATCGTTTTACCGTGCCGCGAACAGGCGAGACGGGTGTAGTATGGTGCCGTTCTTGAGGCCAAAAAGGAAATTCCGGTTCCTTATAGTCGCAATGCCTTGCACTGTGCGTAAATTAAACTTTGTGTAAGTGAAAGAAAACAGGGCCGATCTCACTCTTCAGAATGGAACCCTACGTGCGGCATCTTCCTCTAGGGTGGATCTCACTCGTTCAGCACGGAACCCTACGTGCGGCATCTTCCTCTGTAGTTAGGGCCCCATCTTGAAAGGAGTATATGAAAAGAATAACTCTGCTGTTCCTGCTTTGCCTTTCGCTCGGGATGTGTAGTGCCTGGGCGGGAACCACGGGTAGTACAAATCCCAATGACTTCCAGGACCCAGTCGACTGGTGCGTGAATTACGGATGCAATGGCCAGCAACTGGGAACGCCACAGGCTTGGACTTCGACTGGCGGCAATACCGGACTGGTCGGCCTCGTCAGCTCACAGAACATGCAAATCCTCCAACAGGGTGTGGGCTGGAATGGAAACCTCCCGTCCGGAATGGGAGTGATCTACAACGGCGTGACTACCCTCGGCAATACCCCGGGTGGAATCCTCGCATCTTTCAATTCACCCGTTTTTGGCGCTGGCGCCTGGATTCAGGATGATCCTTATGGCCTCTTCACGGCTACGATTGAACTGTTCGATTCGAGCTTTAACCTGCTGGGCACTTTCTCCGCCCCTGGCAACTCCGATACCAATCCCGCTGACGCCCTGTTTATTGGAGCCTACGACAGCACGGCCGACGTATCGTATGCCCTGTTCGACACCAACGACGACAACTTTGGGATTGGCACAATGCGTCTTAAGACTTCGCAAACGGGGACCACTCCGGAGCCAAGCACTCTACTGCTGGTGGGTCCGTCGATGCTTGGTCTCGCGGGCGTGATACGCCGCAGGCTATCGCGTAAATCTCAGGAGGTGCTGTAATGAATCCTCGCAAACTGCTTCTGATTGCAGTAGCTCTTCTCGTGGTCTGTCAATTCGGCTGGGCGCAGCAGTATGGCCCGACCAGCGCGGCACAGGTTCAAGCCTTAGCTACACTGGCGGAGCGAACTGGCCCCTTGCCGGTCGTCCCGGCGGCGGCGCCCGAACACTATCGGCCGTTCCTGTGGATGGGAGCCCAGGTGAGCAGCGGGAAAGTCTTCGAGCCCATGGGAAAGCAAGCTTTGCCCAGCTTCTGCAACGTGGTAAATAGCCGCGGAGGCTTCAACTTCTGCCCCAACGCGTTACAGACCACCTACCAGACCAACAGCATCATGTCCGCGAACGGCGGGGCGGGAATGACGGTCGCTATTGTGGACGCCTTCCACTACGCCAACGTAGCGGCTGATCTGAGCTTTTTCAACACCGAGATGGGTCTGGTCCCGATGGACTGCGTGAGTGGCCATCCCTGCTTCCAGGACTTGGACCAGAACGGCGGGCACAACTACTGCGGTCCCAACTCGGGCTGGGAGCTGGAAACCATGCTCGATGTTGAGTGGGTGCACGCCATGGCTCCCAACGCCAATATCGTGCTGGTGGAAGGCTGCGACAACTCCTTCACCAACCTTAACATCGCGGTTACCACTGCGGTCGGTCTTGCGGACGTGGTTTCCAACAGCTACGGAGCGGGCGAATTCTCGGGCGAGAACGGGTTTGATCCCGTGTACAACGGGCCCAAGCCTATCTTGTTCTCCTCGGGCGATAGTGGAGCGCCGCCTCAGTATCCCTGCGCATCTCCGAATGTAACCTGTATTGGTGGAACCCGGCTCATGCCAGACCCAATCACTTTTGTGCGGGTGAGCGAAACTGGTTGGTCGGGCAGCGGCGGCGGATGCAGCGCCTTTGAGCCCTCGGTGGCCTACCAGACCGGCAATGGAGTTACCGTCTGCGGAGCTGTCCGTGCCGTGCCCGAAATCGCCGCCGATGCCGATCCGGATACCGGCGTGATCGTGTACGACAGCGGCAACGGCGGACACTTCCGGGTAGGCGGCACCAGCGTGGCCACTCCCGTGATGGCCGGCATCCTTGCCGACCTTGATACGGCCCGCACCACCGTGGTTCCTACCTTCTTGAGAAAAGCCAAGTTGCAGGGTTCCGCCGGTTCTCCGACTCTGGACAGCTCGCTGTACCTGAAGTATGCGGGTCACAGCACGGGCAACCCTTACGTCTTCTACTACTTCGACGTGTTGACGGGCAACAACGGCTTCGCTGCGGGACCTGGCTTTGACTTGGTCACCGGCCTCGGAGTCCTGACCGCTCCGCACGCCGGGCCGCCGTGGAATCTTCCTTAACCTCTAACGCGGGGGGATGAGCACGCCCCCGGTTGAAGTGAATGAGTCTTGCTTGCCGAAATCCCCGTACCGGCTAGAGCTGGCGCGGGGATTTTTTAGTTGGGTATACAGGGTCCTCCAAGTCCAGCAACCTGCCCAAATGGCACTCAGTCGGTTTGCCACAAAGAGTGTGATCCCATTGAGTTCAACTGTGGACGATATGAATAGGAAGTCTCTTGCGTGGTGGGAAGGATGGAAGGAAGGCTATAAGGTAGGTATGCACGATGGCCGCACGCAACATCGCAAGAAAAAATCGCCTTCCGCCAGGAAGTCCGATCGTTAGAACAATGCTCAACCAGTTTGAGATTTCAGCACAACGATGGGCCGCCAAACTTCCATCATCCGCGCGCTATGTCTCTGCAGCTTTGTTCCTCACGAAAGATCCACTCTTGGAAATGCAATGGATTGTTGTCATGAACAACGAACTGCGGGCTGGCGTTATCTACTACCGCAAGTAGGAGTGTGCATATCGCGAAATAAATTCACCCTTCCTACTGAAAGTTATTGATCCATGTACTAGCAAGGTAGTAAGTGGGTCCTGTATTAAGTAAGAAAGGTACTGTCCTGTTTTGGGACACTGCCTAAAAAATGTGGAGTGCTCCATGATTATAGGAATAGTATGATAGGGTGGTTACACTTCAATCAGGAAGCTGGGGACTGTGATCGACAACTCTGGGTGCTCGCAGGAAGCGCGCGGACCAGTTTGCGATAGGATGCATCGCAAGCTAAGTAATAAATAAACTTCGATCCTTCCCCGTTCAATCAGCCAACGATAGCCGCTATCCTGCGACGGCAACCGCGCTTTTCGCGGCGATACAGCGAACCTAAAGGAATAAGGTAGCTTGAATGAAAAGAATTGCTTTGTTTTCGCTCAGTGCGCTAGTTCTGGTTACGTTGGCTTTGCCCTTGGTCGCCCAACAGCGTGATGGCAGCCACATCTTTGCGCAACCGCCCATCCGCATTACCAGTCCTCAACCCGAGAGCACTACTCCGCACGGCCTCTTTCCGTCACAAATCAAGGCCGCCTACGGACTGAATGCCACCCCCAACCAGGGACATGGCCAGATTATTGGCATTGTGGATGCTTTCGATGACCCCAACGCCGAAGCCGACCTGCAAGTTTACGACACTCAATTTAACCTGCCACTTTGCACTACCGGCAACGGCTGCTTCACTAAAATTAAAGTCGGCAACCCCCCAGGCGACACCGGTTGGGGACTGGAAATCTCTTTGGACATCCAACAGGCCCACGGGCTCGCGCCGGCAGCCAAGGTGATACTGGTGGAAGCCAACAGCAACAGCTTTGACGATCTGCTGGCTGCGGTCGATGCGGCCCGCTTGGCCGGTGCTACCCAAATCTCCATGAGTTGGAGCGGTTCAGAAGACCCCAGCGAGTTAGGATTCAATTCCTTCTTCAACCATCCGGGAGTCACCTTTATGGCTTCCACCGGTGACGGTGGCCACGGAGTCGGCTATCCCGCGGCATCTCCTTATGTGGTGGCGGTGGGTGGTACCACGCTGGTGCTGGCCTCGCCTCTTCCGCTTGCCACTCCACTGACGCCGAACTACGGCCATGAGACGGCGTGGAGCGGCAGCGGCGGCGGAATCAGCTCCATTCAGCCCGGCCAGGCCTATCAGAACGGAATCTTCGCGGGCTGCGGCAGCACTGGAATGCGCTGCGTTCCCGATATTTCTTCCGATGCCAATCCGGGCACGGGTGTTCCTGTCTATGACACCTACGGCTACTCGCAGTGGGTTGAAGTCGGCGGCACCAGCGTGTCTTCGCCCGACTGGAGCGCGGTCTTTGCCGTTGCCAATTCCAGCCGCGCGACGGCAGGAAAAGGCCCCCTCCAGAACGCCATCGCTGACCTGTATACCTTCTACAACACCACGCAGTACGCTGACTTCCATGACATCACGTCGGGAACCAACGGTAGCTGCGGTGCAGATTGCACGGCTGTTGTGGGCTACGATCTGGTGACGGGAATCGGGTCACCCAAGGTGAACGTCCTGGTTCCGGCCTTGGTTGCAATCGAGCCATAACCTACTCAAGAACTGTCCTGCCACAGGCGCGTTCCCCGCTCAAACAAGGAGCGCGCCTGGGCGAAATTCCGCTGAAATCGATTACCGTTGAACCAGGATGCGCTTGCGCCCGAACCGCAACGCGAACCAGGCACTGGCGGGCAGAATCACCGCGTTCGCCACCAGATAGCTGGTGAGCACCCAGGTGGCTTCGTCATTGCTTGCCGACAAGCTGCCGGCGATGTACGGAAGCGCGGCCGACGCAATCGAGGTGTCCAGCACCTCCATGAAGGTCGCCAGCATCACCGAGACGGCGATCATCCAGGGACTGGAAGTCGGCCGGGAAACGCTCATACCCTGCGAAGCATCGACTGTCGCAGTTGCCATTTCTCGCCTCCGTGCGCGAGAACTCGGCTGTCGCGGTTGGTCGATCCGCAGCCAGCGCTAAACGCGAACCAAACAACAAAAGATGCATCTGGAGCGGAGAACGATTCCAGGTTGGCGTGCGCAATCAGCCGGAAGATAGATTTGGGGTGCCCCGTTCTAGCCATCTCTTGGCTAGGGCGGGGCAGTTCGCGATACACTGCTCCCACTCAATCATGAACAACCAACACGGCTTCACTCCGGCGGAACTGCGCAAGCTGCGCAGTTTGAAGAACCCAGATGGCATACAACGATTTCTGGATGACATGCCCTACCATCTGGCCGATACCGCGTGGTCGCCCCGGCGGGTGTTGCGCGAAAATACTTCCCATTGCTTCGAAGGGGCGATCTTTGCCGCCGCTGCCTTGCGCGCCAACGGCTATCCGCCACTGATTCTCGACTTCGAAGCGGAACACGATACCGACCATGTGCTTGCCATCTACCGGGTGAAGGGACATTGGGGCGCGGTGGCCAAGTCGAACTATGCGGGCTGCCGCTATCGCGAGCCGGTGTACCGCTCCCTGCGCGAGCTGGCCATGAGCTACTTCAATATCTACTTCAACCTGCGGCGCGAGCGCACCCTCCGCACCTTTTCGCGTCCCGTGAATCTGGCACGGTTTGACGATCAGGCGTGGATGACCACGGAGGAGCCGATCTGGTTCATCATTTATTACCTGCTGGAAATTCATCACTACAAGTTGCTGACGCCGCGCATGATCAAGCGCCTGCATCGCATCGACGACAGATTGTTTCGCGCCGAGACGCTGGGGAAGGCGTACCGAGCGGAAAAGTCCCCGCTCATCAACTCTGAAGCGCTCTAGCCACCGGCATCGACGTCCCCTGTCAGCAACACTCTGCGAAGCTGCCACAGCGCCCAACTGAGGGCGGCCAAGCCCGCACCCCAAACAGCAAACGTCACGTTCACCGCCCAGCGTGGAGCTTCTCCGACCCGGCGCAGCAAGAAGGGCAGGAAGTTCCAAGTGTCGATGTGGACGTAGTCCCAAGGGTCATAGGTCATGGAATCATTGTTGAGGCCCCACGCCTGCATCTTCCCCAGGGCAAAGGCCGCGATGTTCTTGA
>PLBW01000035.1 GCA_003135475.1 Acidobacteriaceae bacterium | reverse complement strand
TAGAAACTAGAAACTAGAAACTATTTCCATGTTCGCACGCAAGATCCGAGTGGAATACGAAGAAGCTGGCCAGCGGCATCCGTGTCCGCTGAAGTGGCTGGACAGCTTCAGCATGCGCAACTTCACCAACGACCAGGTGTTCGACGATACGGTCCCCGCCGGCGACGGCGAAATGGAGATCGGCACGCGCGTCCCTTTGGAGCGCCTGCGAAGCGCGATGGAAGACTGGTTTCGGCGCAAGAGCTATCTTCCCAAGGGCGCCTCGCTGCGGGTGGAGGAGCGGTGAAGCAGTAGTTAGTTGTCAGTAGCCAGTTGCCAGTAGCCAGCAGTCAATGGCCGAGCGTGGGCAACTGATAACTGACTACGGGCTACTGGCTACTGAATTTATGGGAACTCGCATATTCTTTTTCGTGATTGCCCTTTGCCTAGTCGGGGCTGGCGTCTGGGCCTATCACCACGACCAGGAACTGCGCAAGAACTCGATGCAGCTCAATCTGGGCGATCCCAACGAAGTGGTGCGGGAACTGCTCGGCGATCCCAGCAGCGACGGGCCGTGCGGCTCTCTCACTGCCGTACCTAATGGCTATACGGACGAGTACGTTTACAAGTACTACTACTCGATCTTCAATCCCCAGTTTGAGGTGGTGTGGTTTGACAGTTCAGGAAAGGTGCTGGGAATGCAACACGTAAAGACGCCGTGAGGTCTTCTTGGTGGAAGCCCCCGCATTCATGCGGGGGGAGTGCTTCAGCGCTCCGGCAAAAGTTCGGCTTCAATCACGCGCTTTAGCGCTGGGACGAAAAACCGGGGGCCGAAGGGGATGAGAACTGTGTCGTCCCTGAAGGGACTCGGTTTATTTTTCCGGACTTACCCAGCGCTAAACCACCCCAACAAGCGCAAAAACGGCGCTTGTTAGGGACCCCGGTACGCCCTGGGCTAAAACCAATTCCGCCCCTGCGGGGCTCGATTTTGCTGCAATGGTTCGACTGTGCCAACGCCAAACGAGTCCTCACCCGCGCGCGCTAGGCCTCGCGCAAGATGACAACTCAAGAATGACACAGTTCCGCGTCTATGCCACATTGTGACACGTCCCACTCTGTGACAGTTATTTGACCGGCTTGGGTCCGGCCGCCTTCACTTCGGGCGGCGCGTCGAACTGCTCGAAGTTCTTGGCGAAGCGCGCGGAAAGATCGGCCGCCATTTTGTCGTAGGCCGCTTTGTCATTCCAGGAATTACGCGGCTTCAGTAACTCCGGCGGCACTCCGGGACACGATTTCGGAATGCTCAAGCCGAACGCAGGCTCAATCTCAAACTCCACATTCGCCAGCTTGCCCTCGACCAGTGCATCCACCATGGCGCGGGTGTAGGGCAGGCTCATGCGCTTGCCAACGCCATAAGATCCGCCTTGCCAGCCGGTGTTCACCAGCCAGCATTGCGCGTTGTGCTGGCGCAGCCGGCGACCGAGCATCTCCGCGTAAACCTTCGGCGGCAGCGGCATGAACGGCGCGCCAAAGCAGGTGGAGAACGTCGCCTGCGGCTCGGTTACGCCGGCTTCCGTTCCCGCAACTTTGGCGGTGTAGCCCGACATGAAGTGATACATGGCTTGCTCGGGCGTTAGTTTCGAAACCGGAGGCAGCACGCCGAACGCGTCCGCGGTCAGGAAGACGACGTTCTTAGGGTGTCCACCAAAGCCAGGAATGACGGCATTGTGGATGTACTCCACGGGATAGGCTGCGCGAGTGTTTTCGGTCTTAGTGTCGTCGTCATAATCGGGAATGCGCGTAACCGGATCGAGCACCACGTTTTCCAGCACTGAACCGAAGTGGAGCGCGTTGTAGATTTGCGGCTCATTCTCCGCTGAGAGCCGAATGCACTTGGCATAGCAGCCGCCTTCAAAGTTGAACACGCCGGTTGCGCTCCAGCCATGCTCGTCATCGCCGATCAGGCTACGGCCCGGATCGGCCGACAGCGTCGTCTTGCCGGTGCCCGACAATCCAAAGAACAGCGCGCTCACGCCATCCGCGCCGATGTTCGCCGAACAATGCATGGGGAAGACGTTGCGTTCCGGCAGGATGAAATTCATCACCCCGAAGATAGACTTCTTCATCTCGCCGGCATATTCCGTGCCGCCGATGAGCGCCAGTTTCTTGCTGAAGTTGATCAGCACAAACACTTCGGAGTTGGTGCCGTCGCGCTGGGGATCGGCCTTGAAGCTGGGCGCGCTCAGGATGGTGAACTCGGGTTTGTGCGTCTTTAGCTCTTCGGCGGTGGGGCGAATAAATAACTGCCGCACAAAAAGGTTGTGCCATGCGTATTCGTTGATCACCTGAATGGGCAGGCGGTATTTCGGATCGGCGCCGGAAAAGAGGTCCTGGACGAAAAGCTCCTTGCCCTTCAGATAGTCGAGCACACGCTCATAGAGCGCGTCGAACTTATCGGGCGGGAAGGGCTGGTTAGCGGAGCCCCACGCCACTTTGTTTTCGGTGAGCGCATCTTTGATGGTGAACTTGTCTTTGGGGGAACGGCCGGTGCGTTTGCCGGTCTCGGCCACCAGCGAGCCTCCCGCCGCCAGTTCCGCCTCGCCACGGCGAAGCGCCGCTTCCGTCAAGGGAGCGGGAAACAAGTTGCGGTGGACCTTGTCTTGTCCCAATAGCTGCGCTACTTCCGGAGTTTGTAGAACGGAGGACATGAAAAAGCTCCTAGGACGGAAGCGAAATAGAAATCAGATGTCAGCGGGTTACAAGCTGGTGGGCTTCGTCCACAATCGCCTGCAGATGATCGAGCGTTTCCTGCACGGTCAAGCTGTACATCTCACGACCGTTATCTTCGCCCGATTCGATTGCCCACTTCAAGTAATGGCCAGCGATCTGGACTGCCATCGGATCGGTGATGACGTTCCCCGTCTGCCGGTGATACTCCACCCACGCAGGATGGGGAAGTGCAATCCAGACTGGGCGATCATCCACCAGAAACTTAATGTCGACCGCGTCCGCGTGCCGTGTGGCGATGGCAACGATCAGCGCCTGATATCTGCAATGCACGGGCATGCCCGTCCAGCGATCAATAGCCTGGAAGTCGTCGTACATACCCTTAGAACTATAGCCGACCCGCAGCGGCTGGGGCAATCAGCCGAGCGGCAGGTGTAGTTGCAACGAGAAAATGTCGTATTAACTGCAACGAGACTCTGTCACCCCTTATCGTTTAAGTAACGGCCGCTAAAGCGGGGCGGCCGGAGAGGTTGTAGATGCG
>PLBW01000069.1 GCA_003135475.1 Acidobacteriaceae bacterium | reverse complement strand
GTGACATTCAGCGAATAGGCCGCCGCCGTATTGGGAATGCTGCAGCCGCCGTCGGGGAGGGCGAAGTCGCGGGAAGTCTGGCCTTGCAGGGCCGGACCGCCGAACGGACCCACGGGCCAGCGTGTGTCCACGACCCGACAGGGAGCTATGGCAACGAACTGCAGCGGGACCTGCGCGAAAGCGGCCGGAGAAACTGTCAATAAGGCGAATAATAAGGCGAACACAACAACCACCGATAAGAAGACGTGGCGCATGGAATGCATAAAGTTTCTCCTAAAACTGGCGAATGGACCGGCGAATGGTGGGTCAACCGTGGTTGGGAGGGCCTACCAGAATCATTGTGTCTCTCGGCCAGCGGCGTTGCTAGCAATTTCGTTGCGACACTGGGCTCTTCATTCCCGAAGTGGGAACGACATCCTTGCCGTCGGTAGTGGTGCAGATGCTTACAGGCTGCGTTATTTCAACCCCAGCTCATGACACTCGAGTGTGTCCGATGCAAGATGGAACCAGTTCCGAGTCAGTGATTCCGTTCAAAACCAAATTGCGGCTCGAGTTAATCATCTTCGTTATTACCTTTCTCTCGCCAACATCAGGCCCAACCTGTGCCCGCCGGCGCGTCTTTCTTTAGGCAACGGATTTTTTGTTTTTCCTATACATCAGGGCGACACTGGCAGCCATCTATCACCAAATCTCGTGACCCCAGTCACCGACTTTCTTGACCAATTAGCGAGAGGATGAATAAGCGGGCGAATAGCCTTCTTCCCGGCTTCATGGAGGTGTGCTTTGGCTACCCAAGTTAAACTCTCCCGCATAGCAATCAGCAAAATCTTACTGGCAACCGACTTTTCTCCCGAGTCGCAGAACGCCCTCAAGTGTGCCATTTCCCTGGCGAAGCGTTACGAGTCAAAGCTTTTCCTCGCCCACGCGATCTCAGAGGAAGCTTCCCTTACGGCTGGAGAGGTGTGGCCCGCGTTGATTGACACGGTCCAAGGCAATGCGGAAAAGAGCATGGCTCAGCTGAAGCAAAACAGAGACTTGCAATCTCTCCCTCACCAAGTCGTGATGCAGGCCGGTGAGACCTGGGAAGTGCTCTCGCGGCTGATGTCGGACCAGGACATCGATCTGATTGTCATGGGTACGCATGGAAGCGGAGGGATCGACAAGCTGATATTGGGGTCGACGGCTGAGAAAGTAGTGCGGCACGCGACGTGCCCCGTGCTCACCGTGGGACCCTGTGTCCGATTGCTGCCCGTGGAACGGTTCGGCAACATTCTTTATGCCACCGATTTTTCCAGCGGGTCTTTGCGGGCCCTAGACTATGCACTGTCGCTCGCCGAAGAGGATCGGGCCGAATTGACCATGCTGCATATCATCGAAGCCAAACCCACGTCGGAAGCGGAGCTAGTGACGTGGAAGCGCCGGGATTGCAGGCGGTTGAGTCAAGTGCTCCCGACCGGCATCGATCTTCCGTCCCCGCCCGAGTTAGAAGTTGAAGCTGGGGATCCAGCGCAGGAAATTGTACGGTTGGCGGACACTCGCAACGCAGACCTTATCGTCATGGGTTCTCACTCCGATGGCGTGGTGTCAACCCACTTACCGTGGACGACGCTGCATCACGTGTTGCAGCACGCACATTGTCCCGTGCTGACGGTGCGCGCAGCATAGATTGACGAGCGGACGTTGCCAACGAGCTACCGCAGGAGTCAAAGGTCGCTCATCGTGATCATCGGTTTAGGAGTCGATCTTGTGGAAAACAGCCGTCTCACGCAGGAACTTGCGCGCGGCGATTGGCGGCCGGAGAACGGAGTCTTCACCAGCGGAGAAATCGACCGCTGTAGCACCGGCAAGACTCCGGCACTGCGCTATGCGGCCTGCTTCGCCGCTAAAGAAGCAACGCTGAAAGCGCTGGGAGTCGGAGTCAGCGATTGGGCAATGTTTCGCGAAGTGGAGATAGGCATGGATCAGAACGGCGAGTATGCAGTGGTTCTGCATGATCGCTTGAAGTCGGAGTCGGAACAGTTGGGTGTACGGCACATCAGAGTTTCAATTGCCGCTGCTGCCAAACAAACTGGCGCAATGGTCATTCTGGAGTCTTGAGCGGCCATAGTCGCGATGATCGGAGATGCCTATGAGCTACCCGGCGGTCTGCGAGGAACTGACCGCGAAATCGTATGAGGAACTTACCGCCAACTTCGACTGGTCCATCGCGGAGCGGGAGTTAGGCTACAGGCCCGGCGAGGCGATCAACAGTGGCTGGATGTGCAGCGACCGCATCTGCCACCTGGGAATGGCAGACAAGGTGGCCCTCTACTGGGAAGATTACCAGGGCAATCAACAGCAGTTCACGTTCGATGATCTGCGGGTTTTGTCCAATACTGTGGCGCAGTTTGTCTGCAACCTCGGCATCCAGCCCGGCGAACGCGTCTGCCTGTTTATGGACCGCGTGCCCGAGTTGTACATCGGATTTCTCGGCATCCTGAAAACGGGCGCAGTTGCACAGCCGCTGTTCTCGGCTTTCGGCGATGAATCGCTGCTCGTCCGGCTGCAAAACGCCAACACCTCAGCCATCGTTACGCAGAAGAAACACCTCCACAAGGTACGCAAGATTCGCGAGCAGCTCCCGAACCTGCGGCACATCATCGTCGTGGATGCAAGCGACTCTGCGCTGCAACCGCGCGAAGTGTCGTTCGACATGAAGCGGGCGCCAAGGGTCGAGGAGTTCGCGGTTTATCCTACGGTGGCCGAGTCGCCATCGGTTTTGCATTACACCTCCGGCACGACCGGCCAGCCCAAAGGCGCGCAGCACGTGCATTACTCGATCGTTTCGCAGTACCTCACGGCGAAATGGGTGCTCGATCTGCAGCCGGATGACATCTACTGGTGCAACGCCGATCCGGGATGGGTCACCGGCACGTCGTACGGCATCATCGGCCCCTGGTCGAACGGCACGACACAGGTGGTGCTCGATTCCGGTTTTAACGCAGAGCGATGGTACGAGTTCATCGAGAAGCACGGAGTTACGGTTTGGTATTCGGCGCCTACGGCGATCCGCTTGCTGATGAAAGAAGGCACCGAGGTCGTGCGCCGGCATGACTTGTCGAGCCTGCGGTATCTGGCGAGTGTGGGAGAGCCGCTCAATGCCGAAGCCGTGATCTGGTCGCAGGAAGCTTTCGGCAAGCCCTTCCACGACACTTTCTGGCAGACCGAAACCGGCTGCATNNGTGATCACCAATTTTCCCGGCATGCCGATCAAACCCGGTTCCATGGGGAAACCGTTCCCGGGGATCACCGCGGCGGTGCTGAATACGAAGACATACGAACCCATCACTGAGCCGGGGATTGCGGGATTGATCGCGCTACGTCCCGGCTGGCCGTCGCAAGTCCGGGGCTACTGGGACAATGAAGCTGGGTTCAAGGCGAAGTTCAAGAATGGCTGGTATCTGTGCGGGGACCGCGCCTCCATCGACGCCGATGGCTACTACTGGTTCATGGGCCGCGACGATGATGTGATCAACACCGGCGGACATCTCGTCGGGCCCTTCGAGATCGAGTCGGCGCTGCTGGAGCATCCCGCGGTGTACGAGTCGGCCGCCGTCGCCAAGCCCGACCCAGTCAATATGGAAGTGGTGAAAGCATTCGTAACTCTGAAACGGGGCTATGAACCGAGCGACGATCTGGAACTGGAAATCATGAACCACATTCGCAAGCGCCTGTCGCCGCTGGCCATGCCGCAGGCGATTGAGTTTGTTGACTCTCTGCCGAAAACGCGCAGCGGCAAAATCGTGCGCCGCGTTCTGCGCTGCAAGGAGTTCAACGAACCGGTGGGGGACCTCTCCACCATCATGGATGACTAGGCCAACAACCAAGGAAGCAGGACACAACGACCATGGATGAAATCACTAAATTAGTTCGCGATTACGTGATCAAAGAGTATCTGGAAGAAGGCGACGAGCGCGAAATCACCGAGACCACTCCGCTGATTACGGGCGGGATTGTGGATTCGTTCTCGATGGTGTCGCTCAAGCGCTTCCTGGAAAGAAAGTGCAACGTTCAGATTCCCGACGCCTGTGCTACGCCTGACGCCTTCGATACCGTGCAGAAAATTGTTGGGCTGGTACACCGGTTTCAGAAAGCACAACCCGTCACCGTGTGACGAAGCGTTTGCACCGGACAAACATGTCCGCAACCGAAGTTGCTTGCGTCTGCGGCGCTGGACGGGGCGTCTGGGCCGCCGGCACAGCACTCATTTTTGTAATCATCGAGGAACATCATGGCCTTCATTGATGCATTTCGCAATCGTTACCAGGCCGAGATCGACGCGATCAAAGCCGCCGGCCTCTTCAAGGAAGAGCGCTACATCCATTCACCGCAGTGGTCGGAGATTGAGGTCGAGTTTCCGGCCGGCTCGAAAATCAAGAAGTGCATAAACATTTGCGCTAACAACTACCTGGGACTGTCCAGCCATCCCGAGGTGATCGCGGCGGCGCACGCCGGGTTGGACAGCCGCGGCTATGGCATGTCATCGGTGCGCTTTATTTGCGGCACGCAGGATATCCATCGCGAACTCGAGAACCGGCTCACCGAATTCCTCGGGACCGAGGACACGCTCCTCTTTCCTTCCTGCATGGACGCGAACGGCGGCTTCTTCGAGGCTTGCCTGAACGAACAGGACGTGATGATTGCAGACCGGCTGGTGCACGCTTCCATCGTGGACGGGATGCGCCT
>PLBW01000014.1 GCA_003135475.1 Acidobacteriaceae bacterium | reverse complement strand
CGGAAATTGGGGGCAGGTCAGGCCCACATTAAGCTCGTTTCAAACACAGCCTGTGACTGAGCCTGAGGTGCGCTCCGAAGATCGACCCATACAGCGCGCGGCATCCTTTCGGCAAGTAGAACTGCCAGTTGAGTCTTCCCGCTCCCGCTCTCGCCTCGCAGGCTCAGCCAAGCGACCTGCGCAAGTCTCTGTGCAAGCATATTCACGTTTGCGGAGCGTTTCGTCCCGTGTAAAACCGCAGGCGGGGTTGCCAACGAAACATTCGCAAGCGTCGCATCGACTTTTGCTGGCAAAACACCATCAGCAACATGTTCGCGGATCCTGAGGACAAGCTGTTTCAAGTCGTTGGACAGTTCTGTTAATTGGTTATCAGGTACAAGCTGGGCTCTAATGATCCCCAGCAGCGTCGAGTTAACACTGGTTGCGTCAAGGGTGCGTATTTGGTCAAGCAGATCGTTGCGCAGAAGATGTTTTATGCCACTTGACGAAATTTTTCTTAACACCACCAGAAACAGACGCTCATGTGCTTTTTGCGCGTCCAGAGCTGCAACTTGGCCGGTAGAGACCAACAACTTCTCGATTTCTTCGCTGATTGATGGTAAGTCGGGGTTTGCTAAACTCCACTCCACGCGCCTAATAAAGTCCCACAGTTGGGAGTCATCGCCCCAGAATGCTCGAAATCCATCCCAATCACTCTTCTTGATTTGCGCCGGGATCGGAGCGTTCTCCAAGAGCAGTCTTATTCGGCCTAGCTGGGCTTTGGTATTGCCGGTCTCGTCTTTCGCGATTGCATTCCAGATGTGAAGCCCTGGTTCCGTTTGGCCTTTAGCTCTATCACGTTCGAGGGCTGCTTGGGAGTTGCTGAGGTACCTGAAGCGGAGAGGAACGGTCGGATTGTTCTTGATGTGACAATAAAAGTTAAATAGCGCCTGAAGAATCTCGGGAGAGCGTAAACTCACTGAAGATGATCTCAGCTTGACCTGTTCGAGTAGGCGTTCCGGAGGATCATTAGAGATGCCTATCTGAGCGAACGCCCTCTGAACAATGTCGATGTCTTCACCGCACTCCAGTTCCAGCACGTCGTCTGGCGCAAGTTCAAGCCAGCGTCTAATTGTCAGTTCAATTTGATAGCAGAACCCTCGAATAGTCGCGCTCGCGTCGCGATTCGGGATTGGGACGAAGTTTGATGCCATTTAGGTGCCCGATTCCCTCCACGGGCATTCTACAGTTCCGTATGTCGTGGCGGGTGACCCACCCTAGTACCTGACCTTCCAAACCTCGGGTGCCCTAAGAACAGTTGTCAGTAGCCAGTTGTCGAAGAAACAGTTGTCAGTAGCCAGTAGCCAGTTGCCAGTGAAGACAACCGCAGGTCCTTCGACTCGGTCGCCGCGGCGACCTCGCTCAGGATGACAGACAACAAATGGCGATTTGAGACTGTCGTCTCCCACCCTTTGCGCCAAAGTCAGGCGCAAAGGATGGGGCACCCAGCGTTGTGAATGATCCGAGTCGCTTCAGGGACGGCGCTCCGGCTGTAAGTAATCCCGGCGGCATGGAGGAAGGTGACGGCGGTTGCTGTGCCGTCCTGCCGGACTCGTCCCATCTAAATAACGCCAACCCAGGACTCACGAGGGTGGGTGAGAAACTGTGTCGTCCCTCAACCACCCCACCAAGCCCGCCACGGCGGGGCGCTTGTCGGGGACCCCGGTGAAGGGACTCGTTAATTTTCTCCACTCCACCCAGGGCTTCCGCCCTGGGCTAAGCCAGTTTCAGAGTTGGCATAGACCGGGTAGAGCCAGCTTTCAGGCTGGCGTCCAAGATCGTCCCATACTATAAGGCTTGAGCCGCTGCGGTCATTTCCAATGACCGCAGCGGCTCAAGCGGTTTTTCTTCTTGCCCTATACGCGGGGCTCCCACCCCAATTCGCGCAAAAGCGGCACAAATTGGGGACCCCGGCTGAAGGCCCGCACTACCCGTGCACACCGGACACATCTATTGCGGAACCGCTCTAAGCTCTTTCGCCCCTGCTCCACCCCAGTTCGCCCGCCGAGGCGGGGCGCGAACTGGGGCACCCGGCCACGGGGCCTGGTTTTTGCGCAATTCGTTCCACCGAGCCGACTCAAAATGAGTTCTCACACAGACTCTCACGTCCTGGGCCACGATTGTGTCGCCCGGCTGGCTCGGAGAAACAGTAGCCAGTAGTCGGTAGTCGGTAGCCAGTTGTCAGTAAGGACAACCGCAGATCCTTCGACTCGGTCGCCGCGGCGACCTCGCTCAGGATGACAAGGAACAGTTGTCAGTGGCCAGTCAAAACGCAGATCTCTCGCGGGCTGAAGGCTGGTGCCCCAGGCTCGATTACTTCACTTCAGAGTAAGCGTCAGCCGCCAGATCATTTTACTGTGCGTCCGCCCTCGTCAGTGCTGTCAAAATAGCAGGCAGAGGGAGGGCTGTCGTGTAGGATCGCGTAAACCTTCACTACCGCCCCGGGCTGCGATTGCCGAACATATCCGGCAAATCCGGTATAACTGCTGCTAATTTCCGGATCAGATGTCTTGACACTGGGACGGCTGTGGCCCACTGCGGCCAGTCCCGTGATTACTCCTTCAGTAGCCGCGATGATCTCACGCGGCGGCTGGTGGTGCTTGCGGTCCCAAGCCCACCCGGTTACAAGCAAACCCGGCTCGGCGGAATCCGTCGGTCGAGTGAATTCCAACCTACCTGTACATTCACTGGGCGACACGACCCGGAGGGCCTTGTCCAATGGACTTCCCAGCAAAGAAGAATCCCAGCCCGAGAATAGCGATAGTTGATGCTCTCGGAAGTAATTAACACCCAACAGGAGCTTGTCGCTGTCTTCCGCAACCATTGCTAACAGTTTCGGCTCATACAAACCTGTCCGCAGGGCTGTGCTGGCGATATTGAGCCCAAAACCATGCGCTCGCGCCTCCCGGATGGGACGATCAGCGAGAATCGCACCCCTCACCAACACCGCCAAAAGGCAGATCTGAGCCATCAGGAAACGATATTGCTTTGCACGAAGCGAGAAGGCGTACTGCAACAGCAACAGCCCCAAACTGCCCCAGAAAAGAAGTGCGAATGTCTGATACCGGTTTTGCAGTGCATAGGTGACACCGAAAGGTAATCGGCCTGCGGCGGTGATGACGGCCGTTCCAACGCAGAAAGCGCTGGTAAGGACAAGTTGGAGAGCGAAAGCACGAGATGTTCGGACATAGTAGGGTGTCCGGAGGAGCACAACCAGGGCAGCGGCCAATCCGATAATGCCGATCACCCCTGCGGTGACAACAGTCTCGTTTACCCATGAACCCCCGAAATACACAGCCACGAACTCCAAGAGGCGAACGGGGGTACCGGGGAGCACAGCGGAAGCGGCGTGATAAGAGGGTCGAACGTAGTGATAGAAATAAAGGGAGGTGCTGACCGTACCCGTAATGGCAAAACTCAACACCGCAGAAGCACGCAATCTGAGGAATAGGGCCGCGGCAACCAACAACGGCCAGACGAGATTTCCATTGGCTAGCGAATAGGTTGTACATAAGGCCGCCAGGATGGACAGCCAAAGGAATTTAGAGCTTGGTTTTCCGGGATGGCGCTGTGCCTCAGTCCAGTAGAGCAGCAGCCCGACAAACGAGAGTGTGGCAAACAGCGTCGAAAGCACAAAGCAGACTTGAAATCCCATGGCGTAGGTCAGCCAAGGGGAGGGACAGAAAATACAGAATGCCATCAAGCCCACGCCGCTGCGCCACAAGGCCCCACGCCATCCGCCCAGCCGCCGCATGCTCCATCCCCACAGCCCTAAATGCATGAGTTGGATTATGACGATGCTAGCAAGGAGAAACACCTGACGGGCGTGAAACATTTCCAGGTCTACCACGAAAAACAGCTTCTGAATGACCATCCGGTGTTCGTTATGCTGGCGCCACAGCCAACTGGGAGAGAGCGGACTCTCGCCTTTGGCAATGGCTGCCATGTATTCCCATGTGTCCCACCAAGGAAGGCTGGAGTAACTCACCAAGATTGTGTACACAGCGACAGCAATGGTGCAAATTCCGCCCAGCAAAATGACGCATGACAAAGCGCCGGAGAGTCGCGGGCCTACATCGCTTCGGTCGTTAACCGACGGGATGCCGGGGCCCATTGCGATTGAGGAGGGCAGGTTCATTCGTTCACCATTCGCGCTCGGGTAGTAGTGTACTGCGCGGGTTCCGGAAAGCAACCGTCTTCAGCCTGGTGCGGGCGACACCCCAAAAAATTGCACATTTGCTAAACTGAAAGCGCTGCCCCGGTCTTGTCGCCCGTCGCAGACCGAGCCAGCAGTCCTACAATTCGGTTGCCGTTGATGCGGAGAGGTGCGTGAGTGGTTGAAACGAGCCGCCTCGAAAGCGGCCATACCTTGACGGGTATCGGGGGTTCGAATCCCTCCCTCTCCGCCAGACCTTCGTTTATGACCGGTTCCGGGATTAGTGTATCCGCCCGCACGGGCAGTGCGGCGCTTCAGCGCCGCGTTCGCCGCGCGCAACGCCTCGCTTAAGCCGCTGAGGTCGAAGACCTCAGCGGCTTAAGCGATTTTTCTTCTTGCCCTATACGCGGGCCTGAAGGCCCGCACTACCCGGGCAAACCGGACACATCTATTGCGGGACTGCTCTAAGGGCTGGCCGCAACGCCCAACACTTCAGTTTTTGCCGTCCTTAGCCTCAATCTGTTTGCGATCGACACCGGTCGATACCCGGCAATGCCTCAAGTCCGGCGGTGCGCGATTGGTGGTGGGCGAACGCTAACATGGCCTGCTCGCGATCGGGAGAAATCTCTGGCCGGCGATAGGCTGCCACCAGTTCGTCCGCCCGGTTTCGCGCACGGCGGAGAATGTCCGGGGCAGAGCCATCCAAACTGGGAGCTCCACGATCGATCACGGCAGATGGGAAGTGCTGTTCGCCACGGAAAAGAGCGCGCGTTTCTTTCAGCTTCAGAAAATCACCGCGCAGGCCAGTCTGCGCAAACATCGCCACCGCCAGCGACTCGGTGCGCGGCTCGATCCCTTGCAGCAGGCGCTGCGCCGATGCAATGGCCTCCGCGTCAATCACCAGCTTCTCAATGCTGTGACACGCCAGGAAGTCCAGCATACCGGCGCCGGAGACCATGTTGATTCCGGCCAAGGCACCCAGCACCGCCGAGATGCCGCTTTCCATCGCAGCCTGAGCATCAACCAGTTTCCCGTCACCCGCCACCAGATATGCGTGTGTCGGCAGGCCGAGGTGCTTGCCCACCTGCGCACAGCCCAAGTCGAGCATCGCCGTCTCGATTGCGCCCATGGGAGTTGTGCCCGTACGCATGTCAAAGATCGCCGGTGCTCCGCCCCAGACCATCGGGGCACCGGGACACGCCAATTGATGAATGGTGATGCCGCTGATGCATTCCGCCGCATGTTGCACGATCGAGCCCAGCAGAGTGACCGGAGCCGTGGCGCCTGCGAGTGGCATGCTCACGATTTCCGCGGGTACGCCCGCGCGCGCCAGGTCGATCATGTTTTGCGAGGCGAACTCTGACCAATTCAAGGGCGGCGAAGGACAGACGTCGAACACCGCTCGCGGCTTCTGGCGCAATGCCTCCGCGCCGCCACTCTCGAGGGCAAGCAACTCCAGGAGCGTGTGCAAACTGGAAGCCGAAAACGCGCCCGTGACGACAGGCTTTTCGGAATGCCATAACACCAGCAGCAAGCGATACCAGTCCCCGATCTCGGCCGGCACATCGTTGCAAACCATAGCTGTGGATTGGGCGGAGAACTGCGGCAGCATCTCGGCCACCTGCACCAGCCGCACCAGATCGCAAGACTGCGCGGGGCGGGCCTGTTGCGTTTCCGCATCGAGGATGTTCAAGCAGGAAGAGCCCGGATCGAAATGGACGTCGTCGCCACCGTAGTGCACCGCCGGGTCCCCACGGCGGTCGTATAGGAAGAATTCCTGCGGAACTGTCGCCAGCGCTTGGCGCGCCAAGGCCTCGGGAATCCGAGCCACGTCGCCGTCGATGCTCGCCCCACCCGAGCGCAGCAAGTCGAAGCCATACGGGGCAATGCGCACACCGGGCCCGCGGATGAGTTGGAAAGCTTCGTCGAGAATGCGTTCGATCAGGGGTTTGTCGAGCAGTTCGAGCTTCGGTCTCACAACAACACCGCGGCGGAAGCAGATTGTGCCTTTCCTTCCATGAGTCTTCTGGCGAGGGCGACGGCGCTCATGGCGTCTTTCGCGTATCCGTCGGCCCCAATCTCTTCGGCCCAGCGCCGCGTCACCGGAGCGCCTCCAACCATGACCTTGATTTGCGGCCGCAAGCCGGCTTTTTCCAACGCCTCAATGACGGTCTTCTGGTTGCGCATCGTTGTCGTCAGCAAGGCGGAGACTCCTACGATGTCAGCACTCAGTTCGAGTGCTTTGGCGGCGAACTTTTCGCCGGGGACGTCCGCCCCCAGGTCATAGACTCGAAAGCCGTTCGCGGAGAGCAACGTTCCCACCAACTGTTTACCTATTTCATGAATGTCGCCCTTGGTGGTACCCAGCACCACTATCCCAGCCATCGGCCTCTCAGTTCCCTGCCTTTGCAGTTCCACTTCCAGAACAGCCATTGCGCCCCGCATGGCTTCGGCGGAAGCCATCATGTCGGGGAGAAACATCTGCGCCTTGGCGAACTGGTCACCGACGGCTTCCATTCCAGGTACGAAGCCGTTGTTGATGGCATCCAAGGGCGCCATCCCCAGCGAAAGAGCCTGCTGCGCCAGGCTGGTGGCTGTGGCTGGCAGTCCGTCGATAATGCTTTGCCGCATGGCAGAAAACATTGGTTGCTGCATGAAGGCCCTCGGCTCGTATTTGACCGGGGCGGATGCGCAGATGTCTGTGACCGAGGTCACCGTGACAGTTTTGATTTCTCGTTGCGATAGGGGTCCTTCGACTCCGACGCTTGGTGGGGGACGCTCGAAGCGCTAAGCCGGGCCAACCGGCAGTTGGGTGCCAGAGATGGAAGCGTCCAGCAACTCCATGTAATGCATCACCGGCAACGGATGTCCCGCTTCATTCAGCATTGCCCTGATTTGCACCTGGCATCCAGGATTGCCGGTGGCCACCGCCTGAGCCGGCGTCGCGATAATCCTCTCCGCCTTGCGCTGGCCCAGTTGGTGGGCCGTCTCCTGCTGCACCAGACCGTAGAGACCTGCCGAGCCGCAGCACAGCGCGGCCTCGGAAAGCTCCAACAATTCCAGTCCGGGGATGGTACGCAGCATGGCGCGCGGCTGTTCGCGCAGACCCTGGGCATGCTGCAGGTGGCAGGGATCGTGGAAGGCAACCCGCAAGGCCACCGGGTGCCGCGGCGCGCGCGGTTCCAACTCCGCCAGCACCTCGGATACGTCTTTACATTTGGCGGAAAATGCAATGGCACGGTCGCGATACTGGGGATCGTCGCGCAGCAGGTATCCATAATCCTTGAGCACGGCCCCGCAACCGGCGGCGTTCACCACGATGGTATCGACCGCCAACGGCTCGAACCGGTCGATCAACTTGCGGGCGCTGTCCAGGCCGTCTTGTTCCTGGCCCAGGTCCAGCAGCAGGGCGCCGCAACAGCCCTGCTCCGGGGGAACCAGCACTTCACAACCCTCGGCTGCCAGGACGCGCGCGGTGGCCGCGTTTACCTGCCCCATGAACACACTCTGCACGCAGCCGGTCAGCAAGGCGACGGTGCGACGCTTCTCCCCCTGCGCAGCGATGCGCGGCGGCAGGACCGCCGAGGTGTCATTGCGCGACAAATCAGGCAACAACTGCTCCATGGCCCGCAAGCTACGGGGCAGCAGCGCGGTCAGGCCCAGGGCCCGCGTGAAGCGCTGCAACCCCAACCGCTGATAAGCGCGCAGCGGCGCCATCAGCTTGCGCATGCGCGCCGGCCGGCTGAATACCGCGGCGACCATCCGCCGTAGCGCCCGCTCGCGGAGTGGCCGGCGATACTGGCGCTCCACCTGTCCGCGCATGGCTTCAATCAGCTTCCCGTACTTGACTCCGGAAGGACACGAGCTGACACACGCCAGGCATCCCAGGCAATGGTCGAAGTGCGAGACGTACAGGTCCGTCAATCCCACCTCGCCCTCGATGGCCATACTCATCAGGTGAATGCGGCCGCGTGGGGAGTCCTGTTCCTTCCCCCACAGAGTGTAGGTGGGGCAGGTCTGCAGGCAAAAGCCGCAATGGACGCAGGCATTCAAAAGCTCCGCGGCCGGGGGATGGTAATCGTCGAAAATCTTTGGGTTGCCGGTCACCGGCGT
>PLBW01000115.1 GCA_003135475.1 Acidobacteriaceae bacterium | reverse complement strand
CGTCAAGCATCCTAATGGACCCGATCTCGAACCTAACGCTTCCTTTTCTGAATACGATGCAACAGCTCTTCGATCCTGCCCCCGTATTGGTCCGACTGGTCGAGTGCGAAGATCAACTCCGGGGCTTGCCGGATAGCCAGACGGCCCACCAACTGATGCCGAATGTAGCCGCCCGCCGCGTTCAAGCCTTTGAGGCTTTGCTCTACCTCGTCCTCGTCTCCCGCGACTGAAATCAACACGCGGGCNNCGGCCGCGATGGTATTTCTGTCCCCGGTTCTCCATTGCCTTCTATTCTGCCAGCCGAAAATAGGAGAACGTTAGAGGATACGCCAACCTGTCAAGCCGGCGGTGATAACGATCACGGTTCCTCGGTCGCACGTCCGCCAAATTCCGCTTCACTCAAGAAATCAAGAAACGAATCGGTGACTTCGCCACCGCTGTTATTGGCTGTGCGCACCGCGTGCCGTTCCACATTGCGCATCAGGCCTTCCAGGTAATCGCGCGAGTGCGAAATGCCGACCACGCCCAAGGTGGCCCGCTGCCAGGCTTCGCTCGGGTCGACTTCGGCGACGGAGACGTTGAAGTGGGCCCGCAGCCCATCCTTCACGCTGCGCACCACCTGCCGCTTGTCTTTGAGCGAGTGCGCGCCTTCAATGCGAATCTCGAGCGTGAGATACGCAATCATTTCCCGTCCCATTGCACATCGTCCCGGATACCGTGGGTCCTCTCCTGTGAGGATTCAGTTCCGGGACGTCGTTGGTCTTATGGTACTTCTTGGCCAGCTGCTACGTGTCGCAACTTACCCAGATACGTGGCCCCACCAACCACTAACCCCTAACACCTAGACCCTAATCCCTGTTCTTACACGAAGGCTTCGGCTGCCACTCTCTCGGTAACGAACACTTCAATGACATCCCCTACTTTGATATCACCATAGTTGGCGATCGAGATGCCGCATTCCATGCCATGGCGGACTTCGCTGACATCTTCCTTAAAGCGCCGCACCGAGCCAATCTTGCCCTTGAACACCACTACGTTGTCGCGCAGCAGACGAGCTTCCGCGTCGCGTTTGACGACACCATCGCTGACGTAACAACCCGCAATCATACCTACCTTGGGTACACGGAAGGTGTCGCGGACATCGGCGCGTCCAAGATAGACTTCCTTGATGATTGGCTCGAGCAATCCGGTCATGGCGCGCTTAATCTCGTCCGCCAACTCGTAGATGATGGAGTGCAGTCGAATGTCAACCTTCTCCTGCTCGGCCAGCTCCTGCGCCTTGCGTTCCGGGCGCACGTTGAAGCCGATGATGACGGCATTCGATGCCGAGGCCAGCAGCACATCGGTCTCGGTAATGGCGCCCACACCGCTGAGCAGGATCTTGATCTTGACCCGGTCGTTGGACAGCTTGGTCAGTACGTCGCTCAGTACCTCAACCGAGCCCTGAACGTCGCCCTTGAGAATGATGTCCAGCTCTTTCTGTCCGGCGGACTTCAGTTGTTCCGCCAAACCTTCAAGCGACACTCGCGAACTCTTGGCCAGTTGAGCTTCGCGGGCCTTGCCTTCGCGATATTCGGAGATGCCGCGCGCCTTCTCGCGGTCCGCCACGGCCACCAGTTGATCGCCGGCTTGCGGCAAACTCTCCAGGCCGAGAATCTCCACCGGGGTTGCGGGAGTAGCGGCATCCAAGGCAGCGCCGCGATCGTTGAACATGGCGCGAACTCTTCCGAAGACGTTGCCGACCACGAAGTTGTCGCCGGTCCTCAGCGTACCGTTCTGCACCAAGACCGTTGCCACGGGACCGCGACCGCGGTCCAGCTTGGCCTCCAGCACCGTGCCCTGCGCCAGACGGTCAGGCACCGCCTTCAGGTCCTGCAGATCGGCAACCAGGCAGATCATTTCCATCAGCAGATTGAGATTGGTTTTCTGCTTCGCCGATACGTCCACGAAGACCGTGCTGCCGCCCCAGTCTTCCGGCATCAGACCACGATCGGCGAGTTGCTTCTTCACTCGCTCGGGAAGTGCCTCCGGCTTGTCGATCTTGTTCACCGCGACGATCATGGGGACGTTCGCCGCTTTAGCGTGATCGATGGCTTCCAAAGTCTGCGGCATCACACCATCATCGGCAGCCACGACCAGCACCACGATGTCGGTAACCTTCGACCCACGCGCTCGCATGCGGGTGAACGCCTCGTGACCAGGCGTGTCAAGGAAGACGATCTCGCGGCCAAGAGCCGGCGAGTTGGGATCGGTGATCGCGACCTTGTAGGCGCCGATGTGCTGCGTAATTCCACCCGCTTCACCTCCAGCAACATTGGTCGAGCGGATGGCGTCGAGCAAGCTGGTTTTGCCGTGGTCCACGTGGCCCATGATGGTTACCACCGGCGGGCGTACAACTCCCTGAGCTGTTCCTTCTTCGCCCGTACCTTCCGCCGACACCGTGTCTTTGGCCAACTGCTCCTCAAAGGTGATAACGGCGGTCTCGGCGCCGAAGTGACGCGCCATGTCGGTCGCCAGGTCGGAATCGAGCGTCTGGTTGACCGTGGCGAAAACGCCTCGCGCCAGCAAGCGGGCAATAAGGTCCTTGGCTCGAATTCCCAATTTCTCCGCCAGGTCTTTTACGCTGATGCCTTCCGGAATGGTGATGCTCCGCGTGATGGGCAGCGGCTCGCTGGAAAGAGAAAGGCGCGGCGGCGGAACAAAGCCCTTCATCGGGCCTTCCTTCACGCCTCGAGGAACATAGCGCTGTCCGGGACGCGCCGGGCGACCGGCGGGACGTTGTCCAGTAGGAGGCGGCGGGGCGACGCCTGCTCCAGCTCCGAACCCCGGACGAGTTCCCGGCGCCCCGGAACGGGTTGGATGGGGGCCGCGGCGCTCTCCCGGGCGCACGGGTGGCCGCGTCTGCCCTTGCGGCGCCACACCCGGACGCGGGCGCTGGAAGATGGGTTTGCCACGTTCCGGCATTCCCCCTCGCGGAGCCGCGGTGGCGCCCGCACGAGGTGCGACCGACGGCGGAGCCAGATACACCGGACGCGGTCCGGTCTGGGGAACGATCAAACGGCGTGGCGTGTGCGCGGCGGTTCCCGGCTGTCCAGGACGAGGTAGCCCGGCACGTCCGATACCCTGGCCGAGCTGCCCAGGAACAGCGGAGCGAGTCGCGCCCGCACGCTTTTCTGCGGCTGGCGGTGCTTCCAGTAGTGCTGCCGGAACTTCGCCTTCTGCAGTAGTGGGAATCTCGGATTCGATCATTGCGGACGTAGACGGCACAGCTTCACTTTCTTCGAGTGCCGTTATCTGGTCCTCGATCACTGGCTCGGAAGGTTGCGCCGTCCCAGCCGCGGATGACAGATGCGCTGGCGGCATTGCCGGAGGCGCCGCTACCGGCGGCTTGGGTGGAATAACGATGGCGGCGGGTGGGCGCGCGACCGACTGAGGCGTAATGAAACGCGGCGCTGGCTTGGGCGGTTCCGCAGGAGTTGCTGGTGTGGCGCTGGCCGCCGGTACAACGGGCTTCGGAGCAGAACTCGCAGGACGAACGGCTGAAGGCGGCGCGACTGTTTGGCGAGGCCCGGCGGGTGTGGCCAGGGTCGGAGGCGTAGCCGGACGTGCAGCCGCGGAAGGCTGGGCGGCCCGTTGCGTGACCGCCTTCAGCACATCGCCCGGTTTGGAGATGTGCGAAAGGTCCAGCTTACGCTTGAATTCGTCTGCCGATGTGCGCGACGAGGCGCGAGTGGCGCCGGGCTCGGGGTGCTGCGCAAAGTATTTCTTGACGAGCTCCGCTTCGTCCACTTCGATGGAACTGGAGTGCGTTTTCTTTTCGGTTACACCAACCTTGATGAGAGCATCGAGGATCATCTTGCTCTTTACCTCGAGTTCCCTCGCCAGGTCGTTAATTCGAATCTTCTGCATTCCGCCCTATTTCCTCCGTATTGTCCCGCCCGGTTAAGCCGTCATAGCATCCTCACGGTGAAATTTTGCCGGCCAGCAACTGAGGCCGGTGCTCTTACCTCTGCTCGCCAGGTTTTTCTTCATCAGGAACGTTTTCGTTTTCTCCGGCTGGACGCTCGTGCGTCGTCACTTCGGCTTCATCGGCCGGAGGCGCATCTTCGATCCCTTCGATGACTTCGGCCTCGTAGTATTGGCCGGTCTCGACCAGGTCCTCCACGCTGTCCGGACCTGCTTCCGGCTCTTGATCTAAGCCCGTAACATCCCCCGACTGTCCGCCCGAATCAGGCCCTGTGGCGCTCTCCGCGGCACCACCTTCCATGGAAGCCTCGTCTTCCGTGGCCGCTTCTGCTTCGGTGGCACCTTCTGCTTCCGTAGCCGCCTCTGCTTCCGTGGCCGCCTCTGCTTCCGTGGCACCTTCTCCTTCGGTGGCACCTTCTGCTTCGGTGGACACCTCGTCTTCGGGCAATGGAACTTCTTCATTGCCGGCATTAGCCGCCGCGTCCAAACTGGAAAAGTAATTATTGACCGCGATACTGATTTTTTCCACCGTCTTGGGCCCGATACCCGGCACTTCTTCGAGTTGCTCGGGAGTCATGTCGGCGACGGATTCAACCGTCGTTATACCGGCTGCGACCAGCTTCTCGATGATTCCTGGCTCCAGGTCAGGAACGCTTTCCAGCGGCGTGGCCGGCTGGTTCAACACCACGTTCATCCGATCTTCCACTTCCTGACGCTTCTCTTCCTCGCTCTTGATGTCGATCTTCCAGCCGAGCAGTTTGGCGGCCAGGCGGACGTTCTGTCCCTTCTTGCCGATAGCCAGCGACAGTTGGCTGTCGTCGACGATTACCTCCAGGTGCTTCTCCTGACCTTCGAGGACCGTGACGCGGCTGACCTTCGCCGGCTGTAACGCCTTTTCCGCAAAGGTCACGGGATCCTCGTGGTATTCGATAATGTCAATCTTTTCGCCGCGCAACTCGCGGATGATGGACTGCACACGCATGCCCTTCATTCCGACACAAGCGCCCACCGGATCGACATCCTTGTCCTTCGACATGACCGCAATCTTGGTGCGCTCGCCGGCTTCGCGGGCAATGGCGCGGATAACCACCGTGTTGTCGTAAATCTCAGGCACCTCGGTCTGGAACAAATGCGATACCAGCTCCGGCACCGCGCGCGAGACCACAACCTGCGGGCCCTTGGAAGCTTTCTCCACGCGGACAAGCACCACTCGCGCGCGCTCGCCCGGAGCGAACGATTCCAGTCGCGACTGCTCCTTTCTGGGCATGCGTCCCTCGGCTTTGCCGAGGTCCACAATGACGTCCTGGCCCTCCTGGCGTTTGATGGTGGCATTGATCACTTCACCGACGCGGCCTATGTACTCGTTGTAGATGGTGTCCCGTTCGGCCTCCCGGACCTTCTGGAAGATGACCTGCTTCGCCAGTTGGGCCGCAATTCGACCCAGCACGTCAGTCGGTTTATAGGTGCGCAACTCGCCACCCACCTCGGCGGCCGGATCGATGCGTTTGGCGTCCTCCAGCGTAATCTGCACCAGGGGGTCCTCGATCTGCTCGGGGCCATCAACGATGGTTCGCACCGCGAAGGCACGAATCTGGCCGCTCTCCTTGTCGAGTTCGGCGCGCAGGTTCTCCTGGCTCTTGTAATACTTTCGGGTGGCCACAACGATGGCATCCTCCACCGCGTTCACGACGATCTGCGGATCGATGCCTTTCTCCCGGCTCAGAGCGTCGATTACGTTGTACAGTTCACTTGCCATAAAATGTTTGCCACCTTACTTCCATTTGGTCTT